>SKXR01000265.1 GCA_007128275.1 Kiritimatiellia bacterium | reverse complement strand
CCATGCATACTCTTCCCATCCGTACTACAATCCGTCATCTTCTTGTTCTTGTGCACGTTTTTCATGCGGTCATCTTCATACGTTGTTCTGTATCAGCGGATGAGGCCGCCCCCGTCGTAGGGCGGTGCTCCTGCGCCGCCCACCGTGGCCGGGTAGCGGCTTGGATGAAGAAAGAGCAAAAACGACGTTCATATCATTCTCTTTGCACGGCCTCTGTCCCGGCCTCACGGACGGCCCGGAGGACCGTCCTACGGCGCTTCTTCTTTCGGCCTCATTACGCGTGAGCCGCAATCTCATCCACCTTGACCAGTACTTCCTGCAGCCCTGATTCTCCTGTATTTGGTTGCGGCTACGCCGCGCTGTGTCATCCGTGGTTGCCATATTCTTCCCTCTCACCGCACCTCTATACCCCGTCGCAGGACCGGCCAGGCCTGCTGGACGTGGTTGCCCAAATCAAAACGGCCGCGCTCCAGATGGGCGATGATCGCCGCCGGCTGAATGATCCCCATGACCATCACCGCGACCGTCCGCGCGTGGAGATCGTCCCGGATCGCCCCGGCCTGCTGCCCTTCACTCACAATACGCATGATGGCCCGCATATACGGTTTCACAATTGATGACGCCTTGTTCCGCTGTTCAGGGGTACCGCCATAGATTTCTTCGGAGAAGATCACCGACGGAATCGCTCGATAGGTCGTCAACAGACGGGCGTGTCGCATCAACAGGAGCTCCAACCGCTGCAAGGCGTCGGACGTCTCGTCGCACACGCCGAGGACATTTTCCTGCAGGCGCTGACCGATCAATTGAAGGACCGTATCGAGGATATCGCCCTTGCCCTTGTAATGCCGATAGATGGCGGACGGCACCACGCCGACGCGTTTGGCGATATCGGCCACCTGCAGGGCTTTTATCCCCCGCTCGGCTACCAGTTCCAAGGCGGCCATCGCGATCTGCTCCTGCCGCACGTCCGTTGCTACTTTCTTCGCCCGCATACCACCCTCTTATTGTGAATACTGATTCACAATAAGCGCTGCAGGGCGTTATGTCAAATGAATCGGAAAGATTAATCGGCTGGGAGCATGGAATCCCGCGCGCCGATGCTTCACGCGAGGCGTTTCCAATCGTTGCCTGCCCGCCCTTGGCCATGCAACGCCTGATGCACAAACGTGCATGTCTGCTCATCAGGCTCGTCTGCACGAGCGGCAGGCGGGGAACTCTTTGCCGCACTCTTTCCAATCATTGGAAGCGGCGGCAACGAGATGGGACTTACCGGTAATACGGGTTCGCGCCGGCGGCGTGATCGGTGACGTCGATGATCTCACGAACCTGCGGACAGACTTCGCGGATGGCACTTTCCACCCCGTTCTTCATCGTCATCTTCGAGGCCGCGCAACCCTGGCAGCCGCCGCCCATTTCGATGAACACGTCGCGGTCTTCCACCTTCACGAGTGCAACGAAACCGCCATGCGACGCGAGGGCCGGATTGATGTGCTGTTCCAACAATTGATCGATCACATCGGCCATGTCGGCTTCCGGCGCGACCTGCACGGCGTCAATCGCCGCCTGCGAAATGGGAGGTTCACCGGAAATCAACGGCCCTTTGATCGCCGGAAGAATATCCTTGGCCATCTCCGGCCACGGTGTCGGCACGTTCTTGGAAAGCGTAATACTGTTCCCGGACACCTTCACGCGCGTAATGCCGTTGATCCCAAACAGCGCGTCGGCCAACGGCGAGCCCATGGATTCTTCCGGGGACTTGAAGATCACGGTCCACTCTTCGAGAATGGGCCGGCTCACCTGGAACTTACACATGTTCGGGTCCGGCAAGAACTCGCCGGTCACCTTCAATTCATTTTGATCGGACATAAATGGCACTCCTTATGGAAGATGCACTCTAACCCCGGAATCCGCTCGGATCAAGACATGGAACCGCAAATTAACGCCAATGGACGCTAATAATAGGCTCCCCATTCGCGTTCATTCGCGTCTATTCGCGGTTCTCTTCTTTCCCCGGCAACCAGATCCGCATGAACGGATTCGATCTGGACTGCATGTGATCCAACAGGCTGATCAACAGGAAGCCGAGCACGCACAGGCCCAACGACAGCCAGAACACGCCGCTCCCGAAATCGGGCAGGACATTCACCTCGCGAATAGGTACCAGGTCGCCATGCCGGTTTTCCATATACTCCAAGACCTCTTTGAACGGCCAGATCTTGCGCAACGAACCCAGCATGAAGCCGACCAGCAACGTGATGGTGACCTGATGATAGTGTTTCAGCAACCAACTCAAGATGCGGGAGAATGTCATGATCCCCACGACCATGCCCGCCACCGCCGGGACCAGTGCCACGATGTCGAAATCCTTTACCGCGTTCAGCACAAACGCGTATTGCCCGAGAATCAACAGAATGAATGAACCGGAGATCCCGGGCAGGATCATCGCGCAGATCGCTACCGCGCCGCTCAGGAACAGCGTCAACGGATCGTTGGGCATGTCCAAGGGCACCAGCCCCACGATGACATAGGCGCCCAGGGTCCCGGCGATAAGGGTTGCGACCATGCTCGGCTTCCAGTGCACATGCGCACTGACCGCGATAATGGATGCCGCGACCAGCCCGAGGAAGAAGGCGTACAGGGGGATTGGATGCGTGTCCAGAAGCCAAGACAAGATGCGTGCGAGCGACAAGACCGCACCGCCCAACCCGCCGCCCAGCGCGATGATGAATTTCCAGTTCACATGGTCCAACGCTTCGCGGACGCGAAAAGCGAACAAGAGACGCAGCAACTTGATATTAAACGACTTGATGGTATGGATCAGTTCCTCGTAGACCCCGAGAATGAAAGCCATCGTCCCGCCCGACACGCCGGGCACCACGTCCGCCGCCCCCATGGCCGCGCCGGTAAACACCAGATACCCGTACTCGCCCGGCGTGCGCGTCTTCTTTTCTGTCGCCTCCATAAACCCGTCTCCTGATTGGTTGAGCGGCGTATTGAAGCGGGTTCAGGCCCGCAAGCCAATCCTTTTCTAGCGGCCGAGACATGCCGGCTGGCGAAAGAGGGCTGAACAGAAGGTCGCAAAGAACGGGTAGAAATAAGAAATATAGCTTTGCGACCTTCTGTTCAAATCCGCCTCCCGTCAAACCGCGGATATGGTAGATTCGTGTCCATGCGCACGATTCTTCATGTGGACATGGACGCGTTCTATGCATCGATCGAACAGCGGGACAACCCCACGCTGAAAGGCAAACCGGTAATCATCGGGTCTCCGTCCGACCAGCGCGGTGTGGTGTCCGCCGCCTCCTATGAAGCGCGCAAATACGGCGTCCATTCCGCCATGCCGTCCCGTACGGCGGGGAAGCTCTGCCCGGACGGCGTGTTTCTGCCCGTGCGCATGCATCATTACATCAAGGTCTCCGAACAACTCCACACGATCTTCGAACAATTCACCCCACTCATCGAACCGCTGTCGCTCGACGAAGCGTTCCTGGACGTCACCGGCTCGCTGCATCTCTGGAAGAACGACGCGCAACACCTCGCGCGCGCGATGAAACAACGGGTAACCGACACGCTGAACCTCCCCTGCTCCATCGGGATCGCACCCAACAAGTTTCTCGCCAAACTCGCGAGCGACTTGGAAAAACCAAACGGGCTCTGCGCGGTTCCTCGTGACCCGGAAACGATCATTTCCTTTCTCACGCCGCTGCCGGTCGGACGCATCTGGGGAGTAGGCAAGGTCACCGCCCGGCACCTGGGCGAACACCAGATCTTCACCATCGGCGACCTGCAAAAGCGATCATTGAACGAACTGCAACGGTTGCTGGGTTCCAAAGCGGCGGGCGAACATCTCTGGGCGATGGCCCGCGGACTCGATGACCGACCCGTGGAAACGGAAACGGAGGACAAGAGCATATCCCGCGAGCACACTTTCGACGAAGACTGCCGTGATCCGGAGGTTCTGCGCCAGGTGCTGCTCGAACTGACCGAACACGTCGGTCATCGACTACGCAAATCGAACCGGTACGCGGCTTGTGTCTCCATAAAATTCCGGTTCGCCGATTTCCGCACGCACACGCGTCAGGAGACGCCCGCGTCCCCCATCGCCAGTGATCGCGAATTATTGCGCCACGCGCTGGGCCTGCTCGAGGCACAGCACATCAAACAACCCGTACGTTTGATTGGTTTCGGTGTCAGCCGGTTCACGGACACCCTGATCCTGAACCCGGAGCAAGGAGATTTGTTCCAGCCCGCGCCGGATACGCGCGCCGTCCGCGAACGGAACGAGCGACTCGACCGGACCGTGGATCAATTGCGCGAACAATACGGCCGCGACGCCATCCGGCGCGGCAACTGGCAGGTCACGGACTGACACAAGGAAGAAGGAGCTGCGGACAAAAGAATCGAACGGAAGGGCGCAAAGCGCGTGAAGGTTCAGGTCATGCCATAGGAAACCGTAGCGCCATTCATTCCTTGAACCCTTCTTCGTCCTCAGACCACGGAGGCCGAGACGCGCATATAGGAAAATAGCAAGCGGATTGAAGCCCGAAGAGGGGGGCTTCACTCAGCGTCGAAGGAAAGACATGTACGATTCAAGGCGCGGCGAGTCCGATGGGGCCTTATGAACCGATGGTTCAATTGATCGGAACCCGTTTCCCCATGGCCTACACCAACCAGGTCGACAGCGCCCACTTCTTCTTCAGAGTGGTCGAATCGGAATAGGAAAGGCCTGTACCAGCGCCTATGAAGCACTCACCGGCCGTCGCCGGAACAGCAGATACAGCGCGCCGAGTGTCAGCAGGGCCGCACTGGCCGGCTCGGGAATCACGGTCATGGTGGCCGATGAGAAGTCGATGGACGTCGGATCGGATGCCAAGCCGGAGTCCTCGATTACCCCTAGGAATCCGATGTAGGTCACCTCATCCGAAACGGCCTGTTGAAACGGCGCCGTCACATCCATGATGAACTGGCCGGGCATGTTCGCCTCCGTCGTGGAAATATCGAAGACCTCCACATGATTCGCTGTCACGTCATAATCGCTCGTTGTCAGCGCCCCATCCCCCTCATACCAGTACACCGTAAACCCAAACGCATCATCGGCGCGGGCTTCAAAGTCCTCGATGTCAAACACCAGCGTGGCGAACAGACCGGTTGTATCATCGAATTGCGAAAGATCATACTCAATGACCGAACGCTGCTCACTCGACTCGGGTGGCCCAAGAGCGGAAGGCGCAGAAACGTGAGAAGCACCCAACTCCATGCCCGTCGAGAAATCCTCGCTGCTAACCGGTCCTTGCGGGCCCATGGTCACTGTGACGTCGCGCTGCACATAGCCCTCGGCGGCGATCGGGGGGATGAGCGAAGCGTGCGCACTCGTCGCCCCCACGGTGCAGGCGAGAACGATTCCTCCTGCAATCAAATACTTCAAAATAGCCTCCTTTCCTAACGATTACGCCATTCCACTGTGAAGGAACCGCTCGCCTGGATCAAGGGTTTCTCATGATTTCTTCTGGTCCTCTCACGTACTCTCCGTCTTGGCGTATGCGTCACTGTCCTAGAGCGCGGATGGCAACGTTCGTATCAAAGGGAAAGCGGCCCCATCACGGTCAGCATGCGATCGTTGACTTGCCGACGGGTTACAAATCCGCCCTCCGTTCAAAGCGCGACCCGGCACCAGGATCAGAACGAAGCCCGCGGAGCGACTCCGCTTCCGGAGCCGACCCCCAAGAGATCAGACGTTGGCACACGCCACACGCCCGGCCACGGACCTGGCTTCGCAGCGCTTCGTCGCGGCAATTGGAAAGCGCAAGACGGCTGAAACACGGCCCGACCCCACACTGTCATTCAACTCTACGATCGTGGATTCTAATGACAGTCCAGGAATGAGAACTTGATGGCCGTAAGGCATGTGCCTGGCGTGGATGCAGATCGGGTGCCCAGGGGACACGGCCCCACTCTTACTGTCACTGAAATCTACGATCGTGGATTCTGATGACAGTAGGTGGAGATTAACATGCTGTGCTGCAAGGCATTATGCTTGGCGTGATTTCGGGCGGGTGGTGAGGAACGCGGGCGCCACATGGGGCGGAGCGATGCCCCGCGCACCTCCCAACACCCGATTCGACAAGCTCTATCGGCGGCTGTATTGCTTCAAGAAGCCCACGAATTCGCGGCGATGATCTTCCTCGTCCGTGAGCAGTGCAATGCACATATCCTGCGTGCCGTAGTCCACGCCGTCACAAAGACGGATAAGCTTGTTGTAGCCGGCAATCCCGTCTTCCTCGGCGTCAATCACGCCCTTGATCACGGCGACCACGTTGGTCGAATCCTTCGGAGGCTGCAACGTCTTTTGCACGGCCTTGAACGCCATACTGCCGGGCACCACGCCGCCGAGCACGCGGATGCGGTTGGCCAGCTGCTGGGCATGACCCAGTTCCTCGCCGATATCGCTCGCCAACGCTTTCTTGATCGGATCGGCATCGACGCCGTCCAAGTTGCTGGAAACGGCGATGTAATTCTGGACCGTCTCGATCTCTTTCCAATACGCATCGATCAAGCCGTCAATGATCTGTTCGCGTACACCCTTTTTTGTCTTCTTCTTGCTCATGATCCGTCTCCTTCTTGTGATATCTATTGTCTCAATGCGCTCGCCGCGCCAAGTGAGTTCAAGTTCAAGAAACAGTCTATCATCAAACGGGTTCGATCGCAATGCGGGACGGGTGTCCGTTCAAATCCCAGTCCGTTCCTTCCGAAAGTCCTTCCACCGCGTCACACGCGGTGCTGAGTGTTTCGGAGAAGATATACTGCTGATGCCGCTCCACAGCCTGGCGAACAGGTTCGGCGCCGGTAAACCGGAAGCGAATCCGCTGCGTCACATCGAGCTCGGCGGTCTTGCGCATCTGCTGCACTTTGTTGACGAACTCGCGGGCCAACCCCTCACAGACAAGATCCTCCGTCAACTCCAGTTCCAAGGCCACCACGATGGCCCCTTCCGCCGCCACGGCCAACCCTTCCTTGGGGACCCGTTCAATCACCACATCCTGCGGTTCCAACGCCAGCGTATCCCCTTCAGGAAGCGTGATCTCCACGGATTGCCCGTTCAACAAGGCCAGCAACCGATCCTCGGACATCCCTTTGATCCAGCCGGACGCCTGCTTGACGCGCGGCCCGAGCCGCGGCCCCAGCCGGCTGAAATTGGGTTTGGCATTGAAATCGGCCAGGCCCGACTCGTCCCGGCTAAACCGAACCTCGTGGATATTGAGTTCTTCGCGAATGATGTCGGCGTAGGCTCCAACCCGCTCCAAGTGACTGTCATTCCGGCACACGACATGAATGACCTTCAACGGCTGGCGGACCTTTACGTTGTAGGTGGAACGCAACTGTCGCCCCATACTCACCACGGTCATGACCGTCTCCATCTGCTTCTCCAAATCCCGGTCTCGACGCGACTCGTCGGTGATCGGGAAATCGCAGAGATGAACGGATTCCGGCATGTCGTCCGCGCGGAGATTCCGATAGATTTCCTCGCTGATGAACGGCACGAACGGCGCGGCGATTTTCGATAACCGCACCAGCACCTCGTAGAGCGTCGCGTACGCGTGCGCCTTGTCGTCATCATCCGTGCTCTTCCAGAAACGACGGCGGCTTCTGCGAATGTACCAGTTCGTGAGGTCCTCAACAAAGCGGACAAACGGGCGCACCGCCAGTTGCAGGTCGTACACGTCCATCGCGGCCACGACCTCATGCGTCAGCCGCTCCAAAGAGCTCAGTATCCAACGATCCAGCAGATTGGCGGAGGACGTGTCGGGTGTCGGGTGTCGGGTGCCGGGTGTCCAGCCGTCGATGTTGGCGTAGGTGACGAAGAAACTGTACGCGTTCCACCACGGGATCAGCAGATGCCGCAGCGCATGTTTCACGCCCTCCTCCGAGAAACACAGGTCCTCGGCGCGCACCACGGGCGACGAAATCAGGTACAGGCGCAACGCGTCCGCCCCGTAGCGATTGACCACGGTCACCGGATCGGGATAATTCTTGAGCCGCTTGCTCATCTTGCGGCCGTCTTCCGCCAGAACGAGCCCGTTAACCACCACGTTCTTGAATGCGGGACAATCGCGCAACGCCGTGGACAGGATCATCAGCGTGTAGAACCAACCGCGGGTCTGGTCGAGGCCTTCTGCGATAAAGTCCGCCGGAAAATGCTCGTGGAACCACTCTTCATTCTCGAACGGATAATGAATCTGCGCGAAGGGCATCGCGCCGCTCTCGAACCAGCAGTCCAACACCTGCGGGACGCGTCGGAGCGGTTTGCCACCCGACGGCGACGCAATTTCGATCTTATCCACAAAATGCTTGTGCAGGTCGGTGACCGTCTCGCCGGAGCGCTCTTCCAGCTCACGCACGGAACCGATGCAGACCCGTTCCGATCCGTCTTCGTTCTGCCATACCGGCAATGGCGCGCCCCAATAGCGGTTGCGCGAGATCGCCCAGTCGCGCGCGTTCTCCAGCCATTTCCCGAAACGGCCGTCGCGCAAATGTTCGGGCACCCAATGCACGTGCCGGTTGTTGGCCACCAGCCGTTCGCGCATCTGTTCCACGCGCACAAACCAGGTGGACACGGCGCGATAGATCAGCGGCGCGTCGCACCGCCAGCAATGGGGATAACTGTGGTGAATCGTTCCCTGATGAACCAGTTTCCCCTCGGATTTCAGGTGACGGATAATATCGGGATCGGCTTCTTTCACCTCGCGTCCGGCAAAGTCCGACACCTCATCGGTGAAACGGCCTTCGTCGTCCACCGGACATACGGCGGGCAGTCCTTCGCGCTGGCCGAGCTGGTTATCGTCTTCGCCGAATCCCGGGGCAATGTGTACGACGCCCGTACCGTCCTCCGTAGATACGAAATCAGCGGTGAACACACGGAACGCGCCCTGCGCGGTCAGGTCGTCGAAATACGGGAACAAGGGTTCGTAGTGGAGCCCGCGTAACGCGGATCCGGGCATTTCCTCGAGCAGTTCGTACTCATCCGGCTGCTTGTAGTAGGCGGACAACCGATCGCGCGCCAGGATATAAACGGCATCGCCGTCCTGCACTTTCACATACGGGAGACCCTCCCCGACCGCCAGCGCCAGATTGGACGGCAGGGTCCAAGGCGTCGTCGTCCAAGCCAGAATATACGTGTTCGGCTGGTCCTTGACTGCAAAACGGATCGTAACCGCCGGGTCCGTGACATCCTGATAGCCTTGGTTCGTCTCGAAATTGGACAACGGCGTGGCGCAACGCGGACAATACGGAAGAATCTTCTGTCCTTCGTAGATGAGATCCTTTTCCCACAACGATTTGAAGACCCACCAGATGGATTCCATGTACGGCAGATCCATCGTCTTGTAATCGTTCTCGAAATCGACCCAGCGTCCCATGCGCGTAACGATTTCCCGCCATTCTCTGGTGTACCGGAGCACGATACTGCGGCATTTTTCGTTAAAGACGTCCACGCCCAGGGCTTCGATATCCTTTTTGCCGCTGAGATTCAGTTCCTGTTCCATCTCAAATTCAACGGGCAGGCCGTGACAGTCCCACCCGAAGCGACGTTCCACCAAATGGCCGCGCATGGCTTGATAGCGGGGAATAATGTCCTTGATCGTACCGGCCAACAGATGCCCGTAATGCGGCAGGCCGGTGGCAAAGGGAGGGCCGTCATAAAAGACGAACTCTTTCTTGCCGCGCCGTTGTTCCACGGACTTCTTAAAGACATCCTGATTCTTCCAGAAAGAGAGCACCTCCTCTTCCTGCCGGCCAAAATCGATTTTACTGCTGACTGACTTAAACATGCCTACCTCAAAGTGGATAAAAATCGCCCTACCCTATGCGAAACGGATTGTTTAGGCAAGCAGGCAGGCGGGAACCATGCGCGCCCATCGAATTATTGTTTCACTCCGCCGTCGGATCTTCTATAGTTCCGCTTGGATACCGGAGACTGCACCATGCCGCCGTTTAATACCGTTGACATCATCATTATGGCTCTGTTGGGAATCGGCGTTCTGCGCGGGAGTATGCGTGGACTGTCCGGCGAGTTGGCCAGCGTCATCAGTTTGGTGGTCGCCGCCGTGGCCGGCTGGCATTTCTATCGCCCACTCGGCGAATACCTGGCCGACACCACGCGCATGACCAACGTGCAGGCGGACACGGTCTCTTTTGTCGTGATCATCGGCGGAGCGCTCATCCTGCTTTGGGCGTTGTCGATTGTCTTGAAGAGCATTATGGAGTTTACGTTCAAGGGATGGCTCGAACGGGTCGGCGGAGGCGTCATGGGCGTGGTGCGCTACGCGCTACTCTTGGCGGCGGCACTCCTTATCATCGCCCAATTTTCCAGCGGGGCCGTCCGGCAACACGTGATCAAGGAATCGTTGATCGGACAGCATGCGGTCGAACGGCTGGTCCCTTTGTATGAAGACCTTGTCCAACGCTATCCGGAACTGCCCGCCCTGGCCGGCCCGGAAGAGGATACGGACATGGACGAGCCGGAAATGAACTAAGCGGGCGCACCGAAGCGCAACACGCTCTTGGACGCCACCGCTTCCGCGGCATCCGAAGACGATAACGACAACGGACATTATGCCCACGCATTCCAACAAGGATATTATCGAAGAGATTCGCCTGCACAGCGACATTGTGGAGACGATTGAGCGGTATGTGCCGTTGAAGAAAGCCGGGGGACGCTACAAGGCGTGCTGCCCGTTTCACAAGGAAAAGACACCTTCTTTCCACGTGGATCCCACAAAGCAATTCTTTCACTGTTTCGGCTGCGGGGCGGGCGGCGATGTATTCAATTTTGTGATGCGATACGAGAGTGTCGAGTTCCCCGAAGCCGCGCGCATTCTGGCGGAACGAGCCGGTATCCGCTTTGAATCTTCCCACGAAGAGCGTCCGCGCGACGGCATCGACAAAAGCAGCCTCTACCAGGTGCACGAGGATCTGGCCCAATTCTATGCGGACGCGTTGCAGAAGGATCCGGCCGCCGAAACGGCCCGAGCGTACCTGAAAGAACGGGACCTCGAAAGCGCCCAAAGCGATTTTCAACTCGGTTTCGCGCCGCCGCATCCCCATGCCGTGTCCGAATGGGCGAAGTCTCGGAAGCATTCGGCCGCCCTGCTGGAAAAGGCGGGCGTCCTCCTGCCGAACGATCGCGGCGGCGCTCCGTACGACCGTTTCAAGGGACGGCTCATGTTTCCGATCCGCGATGAACAGGGCCGCGTGGTCGGATTCAGCGGGCGTATTCTCGACCAGTCCTCGCCCGCCAAGTACGTCAACAGCCCCGAGACGCCGCTGTTCAAGAAAAGTCGGGTCTTGTACGGACTGGACCGCGCGCGGCAGGAAATGACGAACGAACGTCGCGCCGTCATTTGTGAAGGCCAGATCGACGTCATCCGCTGTCATCTTGCCGGAATCCGCACCGCGGTGGCGCCGCAGGGCACCGCCCTGACCGAGGCGCACGCCCTGCTGCTACGCCGATACGCGGACGAAATCGTGCTGGTATTCGATTCCGACACGGCGGGACAGAACGCGGCGTTGCGCGGGGCGGAAGCGCTGCTACAGGCGGGGTTGACCGTGCGGGTGGTTTCATTGCCGCCCGGCGATGATCCGGACACGATTGTGCGGGCGCAGGGCGCCGAAGTATTGACCGGCATGATCGATGCCGCCCTCTCGCTGGCTGCATTCCATGTCGGCATTCTGCGCGCCCGCGGCGAGCTGGACACGCAGGCCGGCCAACTTCGGTCCGCCCGCGCGGTGTTGGAAACCATTTCACACGCGCCCAGCGCCATTCAACGGGAACAATATATCCGGGAAGCCGCCGAACAGTTGAACACCAGCGAGGACGCCTTGCGCCAGGACATGCAACGCGTGTTGCGCCCCGGCCGCGCGCGCGACGCCGACGAATCGGTCCCGACCCCGGCGCCCGCGTATCCGTCCCATGAGGTCGGCCTCATCGAGCTGATCATTGCGCATCCGGAAGTGCTCGACATGGTCAGCCAATACGTCCCGCCGGAAGCCATCACCGACCCCGACTGCCGTCGCATCATCCAGACCATCATGGCCCAGCCCGAACCGGACCAGAACAATCTGCTCAGCGCACTGGCGGAAGCCGACGAAGGGTGTCGCCGACTCGTCTCCCGGCTGCAGATGACCGCCCGCCTCGTGCAAGGCGAAGAAGTCAGTTGTACGCGGGCGGCACAGGATATCATTCTGGCGCTGCGCATTAAACTGCTCGACCGGAAGATCAAGGAATGTGTGCTCAGCATGAAGACGGCCACCGGCGCGGAACAACGCGAGCTGATCAACGAGAGTGCGCAACTCACCGTTTTGAAGAAGCGATTGCAACAGGGATGGGCCACGGCCCAGCCGATTCTGGAATTGGACCATTGAACTTCAGGATTCCGCGGGTACTGTGTGACCTGCGGAGCAATGGAACCTCCGGAACGCGCAAAGCGTCGCGAATCATTGGATAAATCGTAAAAATCGGTCAAATTGATACGGAACTCTTGACAAGAGGGCCTCCTTTGTAAATATTCTGACCCTTCTTGCTATACTAGTATTCGTGTGTCTTTTTGCTGGAGTGTATATGGCGAAATCTGTCAAGAGTAAAAACAAACCTGCCCGACCCAAGTCCGCCCCCGTCAAACGGGTCAATGCCAAGACTGTACCCCAGAAGAAACCGAAGAAGGCGATCACGCCCAAGACCACGAAGAAGTCCGGCAAAAAGACCGCGCCGCATGGCAAGAACGGAGCCTCCACCAAGAAGTCGGACAAGGTCGTCAAAGTGAAGTCCGCGTCGGGCACCGTGGCCTCGTCGGCGCCCCCCCTGAAGAAAGGCGAAGCCGTGGCGCCGGGCATGGTTCAGATTTCGGTCAACCGCGAAGATCGGAATCAGAAGATCAAGGAACTGATTACGCTGGCGGGCGATCAAGGCTACCTCACTTACGACGACATCAACGAGTCGATGCCGGAAAGCGTGATCAATCCCGACGAATTCGACGGCATTGTGATTCTGTTCCGCGGGATGGACATCGAAGTCATCGAATCGTCCGAAGTCGAGAAGTTCAAGGCGACCGCCGAAAAAGAAGAGCGCGCGAAGCAAGCTCAACGGATGGATGTGTTGGACGATCCGGTTCGCATGTACTTAAAGCAGATGGGGCAGGTCCCCCTGCTGACGCGCGAACAGGAAGTGGAGATTTCCAAGCGGATTGAGGAAGCGGAAATTCATTCGCGCGAATTGTTCAACCAATTCGGCTGCGCCACGGACGCGTATCTCGCTCTCGCCGACCGCCTGAAAGCGGGCAAAGAACGCTTTGACCGGGTGATCAATGACAAGCTGGTGGAAAGCCGGGACAAATACTTCAAAGCCCTCCCCCGGGTGGAAGCGCAGATTGTGAAGCTCCACGACGAAACCGGCAAGCGGTTCGCCGCCAGCATCAAGTCGCGCCAAACCAAGGCCCAACAGGCCAAATCGCAGAAGGCGCTGGACCAGTCGCGCAAGAAATTATCGAACGCCTTGGAGAAGCTTTGTTTCAAGCAGAAAGCCATTGAAGACATCATGCTCACCGTGGACGACCATTATCAGGCGTTCCGGATAACGAACGATGAGCTTCAGAAGCTGCAAAACAGCCGGAAAAGCAACCTGTCGGAAGCGATCAAGGCCGAGCAACAATCGCTCAAACGCATAGAACTTGAGCAACGTGTACCGGTGGATCAGTTTGAAGAGCAGTACCGGACCTTACGGCTATGGTTGCGCAAAGGCCTGCGCGCGAAATCGGAGATGGTGGAGGCGAACCTGCGTTTGGTCATCAGTATCGCCAAGAAATACACCAACCGTGGGTTGTCGTTCCTGGACCTCATTCAGGAAGGCAACATGGGGCTCATGAAAGCCGTGGAAAAATTTGAGTACCGGCGCGGCTACAAGTTCAGCACCTACGCCACGTGGTGGATTCGCCAAGCCATTACCCGTTCCATCGCCGATCAGGCCCGGACCATCCGTATTCCGGTGCACATGATCGAAACCATCAACAAGTTGATGCGTCTCCAGAAGCAGTTGGTGCAGGAACTGGGTCGGGAACCCACGCCGGAGGAAGTGGCGGAGGAGATGACGCTCCCGGTAGAGCGGGTGCGCGCCATTCTCAAAATCGCCCAGCAACCCATATCGCTGCAAAGCCCCATCGGCGACAGCGACGACACGCACTTCGGTGACTTCATTGAGGACAAGAGCGCGGAGAACCCGTCGGACATGACGGCCTACAGCCTCTTGAAAGACCGTCTTCAAGACGTGCTGAAAACCTTGACAGACCGCGAACAAGAAGTGTTGACTTTACGATTCGGATTGGCAGACGGCTATTCCCGCACGTTGGAAGAAGTCGGACGCAAGTTCAACGTCACCCGCGAACGCATCCGGCAAATTGAGGCCAAGGCCTTGCGCAAGATGCGGCATCCGACGCGGATCCGCAAACTGGAAGGATTCTTGGAGAGCGAGAACAAATAATCAGGAGAAGCCCAATGACAGCTCCAGCGACCGGCCCCATTCAGAAGATTGTCAAACGCAACGGCAACGTGGTGACCTACGACCGGGATCGAATTGCCACCGCGATCTTCAAAGCCGCCGCTTCCGTCGGCGGGTCGGACCGGCAAACGGCGGAATCGCTGGCGGACAAAGTCGAGCAGATCGTTGCGGGCACCTACGGGGAAACGAGCATCCCCACCGTGGAAGACATACAGGATCTCGTCGAAGAAACGCTGATCAAGGAAGGCCATGCGCGGACGGCACGCGCCTATATCCTGTATCGCGCACGACGCGCGGAAGCCCGCGAAGGCCGCAGACTGCAGGACCAGTACTTCGACAATATTCCGTACAAGAAGATCTATGAAGTGCTCCGCTGGAACATGGACCATGGCTGCGAGAGCGTTGATGGCATCAACCGCATCATCGAGGAAGGTCGCTATCCTGATCTCGCGAAAGCCGTGGAGAAGCGGTATGACGAAGAAGTCGCGCTGGGCGCCGAACAAATGCTGGAACGGATCCCCGGCGTTCGTATTGTCATCATTGCGGGCCCCTCCTCCTCCGGCAAGACGACCACGACGATCAAGGCCAGCGAACGGCTCGAAGCCGCCGGCATCAAGCTCAAGGCCATCAACGTCGACAACTATTTCTACGACCTGGAAATGCATCCGAAAGATGAATTTGGGGACTACGACTACGAAACGCCCCAAGCCCTCGATCTCGAGCTGATCAACCAGCACCTCACACAGTTGCTGGAAGGCCAGACCATCAAGACCCCGCACTACGATTTCAAGACCGGGACACGCACGCTCGACGTGCACGAAATGAAGATCGAGAAAAACGAGATTATCTTGATCGACAGCCTGCACGGGTTGTACGACGCGATGACGCACAGCATCCCGGCCGATCAGAAATTCCGGCTCTATATCGAAACGCTGGGCCAAGTACGCAACCGGGACGGGATTTTCATGCGCTGGGCCGACAATCGTCTGATGCGCCGCATGATCCGCGACAGCTGGCACCGCAACCTGCAACCGTTGCAAACGTTGACGCACTGGCATTACGTGCGACGCAGCGAATTGCGGAACATCATTCCGTTCATCAGCTCCGTGGATTATGTCGTCAACAGCGCCATGCCGCACGAGTTGCCGCTCCTGAAGCACAAACTCTTCAAGTTCTTCCCGGAAGCCATGGAAACCTACAAGGACGAGCCCAAACGGCAGGACGCCTACATCCGCGCCAAACGCGTGCACGACATGCTCAAAGACATGACCGATATGCCGGACGACAGCGCCATCTCCGAGAGGTCCTTGCTGCGCGAATTCATCGGCGGCAGCCAATACAAGTATTGATGACCTTCGATCAGGCTGCGCGCCGGAGACATCCCGCACCGCGTTTTCCAATCGTTGGATCTTTTGGGGACAGTTTTTCCAATCGTTGGAAACTTGCGCCCGTACGGTTAAGCCGATCCGGGACCTTTGCGCGACGGGACCATCTTCTTTTCAGCGAGATGCCGGTGCAACTCACGGGCTGACAACTTGCTGATATCGACCGCGCACTCGCGAATCGTCCAATCCGGCTTTTTGGTATGGTTCAGTTCCGTGCGGAGAAAACCCAGCATGCGTTTATCCGCGACAACCACAAGGGTGTGCGCGGATTGCGCCTTGGCATGGCGTACCGTCTCTTTGGCAATCTGCCGGGCGAACCGGCGGCTGAGTTCATCCATATGCTGCCGGCGATGATCGTCATACCCATGTGTCGGACCGCCGAACGTACGGTTTCGACCCGCTTTCGAGTCCGCAAAGATTTCCCGATCGGTCATGGGGTGTTCGGGGTTGAGCAACGAATCCGCCTCCACCAGATCCGGCCCGGATTCCACTTCCGGCACATCGGCCGCCTGCAGATGTAAAAAGCGGGCACGCGCCGCATCCGTCGCAACCACCAAGTATCCATTCATGAGCCCATCTCCTTGTCGTTGATACCGCTCTACTGAGCCAATGTACCATGGCAAGGGCTGTTTGAAAAGGTGAAGGTTACCCGCTTTCTAGAGGGGAATACCAAGCGGCTTTGCAATGGGTTCCGGGTTGATTACGATCGCGATTACGGGCATGCTGTGGCGCGAAGAAAACCATGCTGAAAGGATAAGGAGCGTTTATGGCTGCAAACACGGATTGTTCTCTTCCCGCCCTTCTGGCCAGGTCCGCCAAACAATATGCCGATCACCGTGCTATCGTGTTCGGGGATCGGACGTTGGATTTCAAAACCTTTGACGCTGTTTCAGATCGCGTGGCCGCGGGCGTGGCGGCGCAGGGGATCAAGAAAGGCGATCGTGTCGGCTTGTATTGCATCAATTCCGATGCGTTTCCCCTCGCCTATTTCGGCCTTGTGAAGGCGGGCGCCACGGTGGTGCCGATCAATCTGCTGCTGAATCCCAAAGAGGTCGCTTATATCCTTCAAGACGCCGGCGCGAAGGGCCTGATCTATTTCGAACTGTTCGAGGAAGGCGTGCAAAGCATTCGCGATCAATTGCCGGACCTATCGTTCTATGGACGGATCGGGCAGACGCCGGCTCCCGAAGGTGTTGTGGATTGGGCCGACCTGATTCAGCACCCCGGCGCGCCGCCTGCGATCGCCGTGGATCCGGAGGAGGATGTGGTGGCCATTCTCTATACGTCCGGCACGACCGGCAAACCCAAAGGGGCCATGCTGACGCACCGGAATCTGGCGTCCAACGTAGACAGTATCCGGGCGGCGCTGAAACTCACGCCGGGCGAGGACGTTTTGCTGGTCGTCCTGCCCATGTTCCACGCCTTTGCCGCCACGGTGGGCATGTTATTTCCGCTCTTGAACGGGTGTGCGATTGTGCCCCTTCCCAAGTTTGATCCGGCTCAGGTCGCCGACGCGATTGCCGCGCACCACGTCACCGTCTTCATGGCCGTACCGAGCATGTACAACGTGCTGCTGCGCCTGCCGGACGAGGCGGCGGACAAACTCGCATCGCTCAAGGTATGCGTGTCGGGCGCGGCGGCGTTGCCCGTGGAGATCATGAACCAGTTTGAAAAGAAATTCGGCAAGCCCATTTACGAGGGGGACGGACCGACCGAATGCGGCCCCGTCACCTGTGTCAACCCCATCGGCGGATTGCGTAAACCCGGGTCCGTGGGGCTGAGCGTGCCGGACGTGGACATGGAAATCCGAGACGACAGCGGGAAGGAACTGGCGATCGGACAGATTGGGGAGATCTGCGTGAAGGGTCCCAACGTCATGAAGGGATACTGGAACCGACCGGAAGACACCCAGGCCGCCTTCTTCGGGGAATGGTTCCGTACGGGCGATCTGGGCTACGAGGACGAGGACGGTTACTTCTTTATCGTGGACCGCAAGAAGGACATGCTCATTGTAAACGGCATGAACGTCTATCCGCGCGTGATCGAAGAAGTCCTGTATCAATTCGAACCCGTCCGCGAAGCGGCCGTGGTTGGGCAAGCCAACAGACTGCATGGGGAAATCCCGGTAGCGTATGTGTCACTCAAGGAAGACGCCCAGGCCGACGAGGAATCCATCCGGGCGCATTGCCGGGATCATCTGGGGCGTCACGAAGTGCCGCGACGCGTGGTCATCGTACCCGAGCTACCGAAGAACGCGGCGGGAAAGATCATGAAACGCGAATTACGGAAGAGCGGGGAAGTCGAGCGCGGCGTGGAGTAAGAGAAGAGAGTGTTCAGTGTTCAGTATTCAGTGGTGAGTAGTCGGTGTGCGGGGACCGGCAACTCACAGGCATGTGTGACCACATGCAGCTTACTGAATACTGCACACTGCATACTGAACACGGTATTAAATTCGTTCCGGGGTCTCGATCCCCAGCAGGTTCAGGCCTTGGCGCAGGGTGCGCGCCACAAGACCGCAGAGGCGGACGCGACTTTCACGGAGGCCTTCCTCCGCTTTGAGGAACGGCACGTTCTGATAGAATGAACTGTAGGTTTGGGCCAGGTCGTAGAGGTAATCCGCCAGTAGGTTCGGCCGGTACAATTCCGTGGCGCGCAGGACAACGGACGGGAACCGAACGAGCCGCAATGCCAACCGACGCTCCACGGCTTCGTTCAATACGATCGGCCACTTTGCCAAATCCCCTTCGGGAAACCGTTCGCGGTACTTGTCCTGCACGGACGAGATGCGCGCGTAGGCGTATTGCAGGTAAGGCGCGGAATTGCCGTCCATGGACAAGGCCTTGTCCCAGGTGAAGGTGATCAAACTCTGGGGATTCTGGCTCAAATCGGCATATTTCACCGCGCCGATACCCACGGCGCGAGCCACGTCCTTTTGCTGCGCCTCCGGCATATCCGGGCTGGCATCCTTCACCAAAGCCAGCGCACGCGCCTCCGCCTCATCCAGCATCCGGTCCAGCTTGATGACGTTGCCTTCGCGGGTGGAAAACGTGCCTTCCGGTAATCGCATTAATCCGAACCACACATGCACCAGATTGGCGTCCAAGCCGGCCTTGCGGGCAATGGCGAAAAATTGATTAAAATGCAGCTGCTGACGCTCATCGGTGACGTATACAATTGCCGAGGGATCGAACTCCTCGATACGGCTCTGGACCGTCGCCAAATCGCTGGTGGCATAGTTGTATCCGCCGTCGCTTTTCTGGACGATGCAGAGGGGGAGCCCTTCTTCTTCCAGATGAACCACTTGGGCGCCCTCGCTCTCCACCGCCAACCCCTTTTGCCTTAACAGGTCCAGCACACCGGCAAGCCGGTCCCGGTAATAACTTTCGCCGCGCACCAGATCGAAAGAGACATCCAACCGCCGATAGATCTCTTCGAATTCTTTCAGGCTTAAATCCACAAACAGCTGCCACAGCGCCAAATGATCCGGGTCGCCTTGTTGCAGTTTCACCAATTCGCGTCGCGCGTCATCGAGCCATGCCGGGTCTTCTCGCGACTTCTCATAACTCTTCACGTAGATGCGTTCGAGTTCTTGGATCGGATGGGCGCCTAACGCAGCCCGGTCCACGAAATGCCGATAGCCCATGATCAGCAGGCCGAATTGGGTGCCCCAATCTCCCAGGTGATTGTCCGCAATCACGCGATAACCGAGAAAGCGATGCAACCGGTCGAGCGCGTTGCCGATCACCGTGGACCGGATATGCCCGATATGCATGGGTTTGGCCACGTTCGGGCTGGAATAATCGAGGACTACGGTGCGCCCCTTTCCGGCGGCGGGCGTTCCCAACTTGGTGTCGGCCTCGATCTCCTGTAACCGGTCTGCCAGCCACTCCGTACGTAGAAAGATATTGATGAACCCGGCTCCGGCCACCTCGCACCGCTCCACCCAGGGATGCGGTCCTGCGGCCTGAATCGCTTGGTCGGCAATTTCGCGGGGATTCCGTTTCAGGACGCGGGCCAGCCCCATGGCGGCATTGCACTGGAAATCGCCGAATTTCTCGTCCGTGGCTGCGGAGACCGGCGCATGGATATCACTTAACTCCTTCTTGCGAAAGGCATTGCGAAATGCATCCGCCATCCATATGGTCAGTGTTTCTTCGACGGTACTTATTTTCGGATCCATGACTTTTTCCATTGCAATTGCGGACGCTATAGGTAAAGTCCGCGCTAATTCCACGGCGTGTGGAAGAACAGACTAATTTAAGGAGATCAATCATGGCTACTAAAAAGAAAACGACCAAGAAAACAACGAAGGCAAAAGTCCCGACCAAATCGCAGGTAACCGCTCCGAAGAAGAAGAAAGCGGTTAAGAAAAGCACGGCCAAGAAGGCCCCCGCCAAGAAAGCGGTGACCAAGAAGGCCGTCGCTCCTAAGAAGGTCGTCTCCAAGAAGAGCGCCGGGCCGAGAAAGGCCGCTCCCATTTCTTTCGAAGACCGTTACAAGATGATCGAGCAAGCAGCCTATTTCCTGGCCGAAAAGCACCACTTCCAAGCAGATCCCGCGGCCATCTGGGTGCAGGCGGAAAAGGAAGTGGACGCTCAGATCGCCGCGCTGAAAAGCTGATTGGAATGCGGTGCGGGCCGTTCGAGATCCGGTTTCAACGTACCGATAGGGAATCGAGAAGTCGTTACTTCACGATCCGCCATTTCGAGTACAATACCGGGCCGCGGACTTCGCAGTCCAATTCCTGCAACCAGTCGGCCATGACTTTATTGGACTGGTTGAAGATCGAGTAGGCGCGCGGATGCGGCACGAATTCCGCATGAAAATCCGGATTGTGGCGAGGTTCTCTACCATCCGCCTCGAACACGGCATCCAGTTTCTGCGCCAAGCGGTGCGCCCGCTTGGACGAAACCTCGATGGGATGCATGCGGACGAAGTGCACCTGAACGGACTGGTCGGCGTGCAGAAGCTGCCGGCCCAAGGCGCCTCGGGTAGGCCACAACATGGCCGAGAAGGCCCCGAACACATTCCCTCGTCCTTCGGCGTACCAGCGCCATTCACCGTAGCTGTAGCGACCCCAGGTCTCTTCATTCCGATCCCGGGGTAGCATCAGGCTGGGATGTCGTCCGTGATCCAAGAGGATCACGGTGATCGGTTCATCCGGCCGTGCGGGGGGCGTGACCCGGTTCACACATGACATCGCGGTCATCACCAGCGCGAGCATCACGGGCCACAGGCTCGTTGACCGGAAGCCTACTCCCGTGCGCGCACGAAAGGCCGCGCCTGCATGGCGTGTCACATGGCGGAGCCTGCGAATCAGAAAACGACTTTCCACCGCCTATCCCTTCTCAATCCTTGTATGGATCGAATATGTCTTCGCCGGCCATGGCGACGCCGATGGGGCGGAGTTCGTGTAGAATCTTTATCGTGCCTTCGTGCTTTCTCAGGACATCTTTCAGTCGTCGATAGGCTTGCGGCGCTTCGTCGCATCCGCCGCCGCGCAGGCAGACCCCTTTTTCCCGCACCCACTTCTCCATGGCCTGGCGCGATATCTGTCCCTGCCCCACTCGGACGGGACGACCCCGCTTCCATTTGACCTTGCCCGCCGCCTGGGTGCGCGACATCACGCGACCCGCGCCGTGCACGGAAGAATAGAGGGCGTCCCGCGACTCGCTTGAATCCACGCCTTCAATAATGACGGCGTTATCGCCCATGCTACCCCCGACAAAGCCGCGCTGCCCCGGAAACGCGGGGGTCGCTCCTTTCCGCACCACCCACCAGTCCGCGCCCGCGTGTTCTTCGCGCCACGCAAAGTTGTGATGGTTATGCACCTCGTCCAGCACCTTTGCGCCCAGGATCTCGCGTGCGACCAAGCGACACACGTATTCGCGTCCGGCATACGCGTACCGTCCGGCGAGTTTCATACTCTCGATATAGTCGCGGCCCAAACTTGATCGCGCGTCGACTACGGCGGGCGGCACGTCCATGCCGTCCCGACCGCCCGCGGCCTTGAGAAAGGCGGTGGCCGTCTTGTGTCCGAGCCCGCGCGAGCCGAAATGGACGCCGACCCAGACACGATCCTGTTCGTCGAGGAAGAGGTCCACATAATGGTTGCCGCCGCCCACCGTGCCCAACTGTTCGCGCGCCGCCGATTTCAGCGGGTTGACCACGCGCAACGACCAGGCCGGATCGTCAAAGAGCGGGTGATCGATCGGGGTAGGATTGGTGCGGCCCACGCCGAACGATATCTGCCGCACGATATCGTCCATGATCGTTTCGATCCGGGGTGTCACCTCGTCGGCGGGGGCGTCGGTCAGGCAAGCCATGTTGCCGCAGGCAATGTCGAAGCCGACGCCGGAAATCGAGATTTTGTCGCGATACGCGATCACACCGCCGATAGGATGGGCGTATCCTTTATGGCTGTCGGCGCACAGGACACCCCGATCACCGCCCGCATCCAGACAGGTATGCATCTGGCGGAGCGTGTCGCTGTCGGGGTTTCCGAAGATCTTTAAATTGGAATGTGCAGTGTTCAGTGTTCGGTGTTTGGGGTGTCGGGTGTCGGGTGTCGGGTGGTTCTCTTTGATTATACTACATAAACACGGGGTTGTCAGGGGTTCAGTGTTCAGGGAACGAGACGAAGGAAGGTTCAGGAAACATTCGGCAATCGGCAATCATCAATCGACAATACTCTTCCGGCATTGCGTCACCCTCCCATTTCCTCTACAGTCTCGCGCGATATGACAAACACACTTTCCGGCGATCCGCCGTACGGCATTATCTTGGGCGGCAATATGGACGAGATCCGAAACGCGTACGCGCGTTTTTCCTCCATGCCCGTGGACTGGAATCTCATGGACGAGGCTGAACCGATTGCGCCGCGTAACCAGTGCACGATTGAACGTGAAGTGTCGGCCGAGGGGCCCGGCACGTTTCTGGGCAAGGCCCAGCGACGGATCACCCTGAAACCCACTGGCCAGGAAGGCTGGTGGTTTAATCGGGGCGACCGTGCGGAGTACTTGCCCGTCGGCGTGGCGGTGAACAATGTGTGGACCACGGGCGGCGTGGTGAGCAACATCGTGTTGCGCAGCGGGCCGCCGAGCAATTACATACGGATGGTGGAACACATCATCGCGCTGCGCCTGGGCACCTCGATCGACAATCTGCTGATCGAGATGGATTCCGGCGATCCCCCGCTTTTCAATCGCGGGAGTATGGACTTGCTCGAGGCGCTGGAAAGCGCGGGCCGTGTGGAGACGGACAAACCCGTGTCCTACGTCACGGTGAAGGAGACGGTCACCGTGGGCGGACCCGGCGGAAGTTTTCTCACGCTGTGCCCCGCCGACCCTCAACGGCCGATGTTGACGATCGATTGTGCAGTGGACTTTACGACCGCCATCGGTCAACAACGCATTCAATTTCCTCTCAACTTCAAGAATTTCCGGCACGGCGCCGCGGCGCGCACCAATTCGCCTGCCATCAAGAAGTTGTATTGCCAGACCATCGGCAAATTGTTCGCGGACGTGCGCAATCTGGGATACACGGAACAAAACGTGCTGATTGCGGGCCGCCGCAAATACGTGAATGAGCCCTACCTGGTCCACGAAGGCAAATCGTTGGAAGCGGTGTGGCATCGCGCCGTGCTCGACCTGCTGGCCGCGCTGGCCCTGATCGACCGGGGACGTTTCGTCGGTCATGTCCTATCGTACAAGGCCGGCCATACGCTGGACGTGAATATGGTGCGCATACTCTATCAACTGGATTTGCTGAAGACCGTGAAGGTATAGGTCCGTATTTCCGATTGGAATCGGGTTCTATGCGGCGATCACTCCGTCGTCTTCTCGTCCCCGGCCCGATGGCTTTCGACGATCCAGCGGGATAGTTCCTTGTCGGGGGCTTTGACGACTTTCGGGGAGATGGTGAACGAGTCCCGGCCCGTGTTGCGGTTGATGAGCTTCAAGCCGTACTCAAAATCCCGGAACCGTTCCTCGCACATGGCGCGAATGGTCTTCCCTGTTTCAACGCTTTCGGCCACGAGCAAATCCACGGCTTTCTCGTCAAAGATCAGTTGCAGGCCGTGCAGGCTCCGGAAGCGCTCGGCAAACTGGTGTACCTCCGCCTTCAACACGTCCTGCTGCACATCCCGGTTCTCCTCAAGCAACGCGGCCAGCTTTCCTTTCGGATCGTTGACGACGTCCTCCGTCAATTCCAGATGCTTGATCGACGTGGACGGCAGCTCGTATTTGAATTCGCGCAGCACGCGCTCGAGGACGGTCATCAATCCGCGCGCGCCCGTCTTCTCCCTTTCCGCGCGACGCGCGATTTCCTTAATGGCTTCGGACGTCGTGTTGAGTTTGATCCCGTAGCCGCCGAATTCGTCGCGGAGCTGCAACAGGATGCTGCCTTCCGACATGACAAGCACCTGTTCGAGGTCGTCGGCTTTGAGGCCTTCGCACACCACGCGAATGGGGAGTCGTCCGATAAACTCCGGTTCATATCCGAACTGAATGAAGTCCGTGGTCTCGACTTTGATCAGGTAATCGCTGTCCTCCGCGCCGGACGCCAACGCCTCCGTATGCCCGAACCCGATGCGCGTGCGTTCGATGCGTGTACGCACGATTTCCGAGAGCTTGTCGAACGCGCCGCTGACGATGAACAACATGTGCCGCGTATTAATGGTGCGTTTGGCGGGGCGTCCGCCCGTGCGCTGCATTTCCATGACCGCCTGCATCTGGCCGATCAGATCGGTCTGGCTGTGCAGGTTGACTTCGGTTTCCTCCATCAGCTTGAGCAGATTGATCTGTACCCCGCGCCCGGACACGTCACGCCCGCCGGAAGTGGTTTGCGCGGCAATCTTATCGATCTCGTCGATATAGACGATGCCGTATTGCGCGAGTTGCGTGTTGCCGCCCGCCGCTTTCACCAAGTCGCGCACAATGTCTTCGACATCGTTTCCGACATAGCCGGTTTCGGAAAACTTGGTGGCGTCCGCTTTAACGAAGGGGACGCCGATCAAGCGCGCGATACAACGCATGAGGTAGGTTTTGCCCACGCCGGTCGGCCCCAGCAGGATGATGTTGGGTTTGGCGTATTCCTTTTCCATGCGGTCGGGCTGTTCCATGCAGCGTCGGACATGGTTGTAATGATCGCATACGGTCACGGCGAGGACCTTCTTGGCCTCGTCCTGTTTCACGACGAAACGGTCCAGATAATCGCGCACCTCGCGCGGTTTGAGATTGAAGTCCTGTATCTTGGCCAAGGTTTCGCGGTGGGCCGCCTCCTCTTCGTCTTCGGGCGACTCGGCGCGAGGCGCGCCCGTAAAGCCGGACGCGTCCTGAACAAAGGCGGCTTGCGTCTTGTTCAACAGGTCCATGAACTGCTTCTGCAGATCGTCCATGTGATCGTCGTCGGATGGTTTGTTTTCTTTATCGGTCATAACTACAATCCTTCACTGCGGCTCGGCGGGAGCCTCGCCCTCCAATGGCCGACGCGGCCTCGTGTAAATCGGCCCTCCAGCAGGTCGCACATCCGTCGTGGAGGGCGAGGCTCCCGCCGAGCCGAATTATTCATATTTTTGGAAAGGCCTGATTCATAAACGATTGTTCGGCCACGGCGAACCAGTGAAAGGAATCCTTCTTGAACTGCTTCCACTGGGTATAGATCTTGTCGAACCCTTTCTCGCGCGCCGCGAGTTCTTCCATCCGGTCGTGGGTGACCTGTTCGCCCGTTTCCATGATGTCCTTCGAAAACGCGCGTAACTGCACGCCTTCCTTGAGCAGACGCGTCAGGGCGGCCGGGTTCTTGGTGTCATACGAGGCCAACATGTCCTGGCTCACCTCCGCGGAGGCGACTTCGAACGCCGACTTGTACAGGTCGGGCAAGCGATCCCACGCGCGGCGATTGACCATGAACGACAGCGTCGCGCCGGGTTCCCACCAACCGGGATAATAATAGTAGCGCGCGACGCGATGGAATCCGAGTTTTTCGTCATCGTGCGGCCCCACCCATTCGACGGCGTCGATGACCCCGCGTTCGAGGGCCGGGAACACGTCGGCGCCCGACAGGACCTGCACGGACACGCCCATCCGGCTCATCACTTCGCCGCCCATGGCGGGAATGCGCATGCGCAAGCCGCGCAAATCCTGCATGGACGGGATTTCGTGGCGAAACCATCCGCCCATCTGCGCGCCCGTGCCGCCGCCGGGAAAATTGATCATGTTAAAGTCCGCAAAGACTTCCCGCATCAATTCCAACCCGCCGCCATGATACATCCAAGCCACCTGCTGGCGTCCCGTCAATCCAAACGGGATCGTGGTATCGAAGGCCAGCGCGGGGTTCTTGCCGACGAAATAATAGCTCGCGCTTTGGCCGACCTCCACCGTGCCCTGTTGCACGGCGTCCATGACCTGCAACGGCGGCACGACTTCGCCCGCCGCGTACACCCGGATTTGAAAGCGACCGTCGGTCAGTTCGCTCACGCGCCGCGACAACAGTTTGCACGCGCCGTACAGGACGTCGAGGCTCGGGCCGAAACTCGAGGCCAGATTCCAGCGCACGGAAGGCCGGGTCTGTACGGCGGGGCCTTCCACGGCGGCTCTCCCGCATCCGGACAATACCCCTCCGGCCACGGCTCCCAAGGCGGCCTTCTTCACAAAATCACGTCGCTGCATATCCATTTCCCCCTCTCACTGGTTGTCCAAACCGTAATTCATCCCTCGAACCCCATCAACCCTATTAACATCGCGCCGCCTTCGTGGATCCGTTCTTGATTTCTTGTTTCCCGCATTTGACGCGGATGACTGATTATACTAGCCTCGGGCATCATTCGCATCAGGAGAACGATTGTGGAACACGCCAGACGCGCCCAAGAGATTAT
>SKXR01000154.1 GCA_007128275.1 Kiritimatiellia bacterium | reverse complement strand
CGTGGTCGGGACCATAACGACCATCGTCTTGGCTCGCCTCTTGGTACCCGAATCGTTCGGGCTGGTGGGCATGGTCGCCCCCGTTGTCAATTTCATCGGCATGTTCAGGGACATGGGGCTATCCCAGGCGGCCGTACAGAAGCCGGATCTGACGCACGAAGAATCCAGCGCGCTTTTCTGGGTGAACGTGCTGACGGCCTTCCTGCTTCTGGGAATGGCTCTGGCGTGTGCGCCCGTGTTGGCTTGGTTTTATCAGGAACCCCGTGTCTGGGCGGTCACGGTGGCCTTATCGATCTCTTTTCTGCCTGCCGGCTTGGCGGCGCAACCGCTGGCGCTATTGCGTCGACAAATGATGTTCGGCCGGGTGGCTTGGGTGGAAATGCTGTCTACGGTAACGGGTTCGATCTGTGGCATATGGGCGGCATGGGCCGGCTGGGAGTATTGGGCTTTGATCGTATT
The DNA here is from genome assembly GCA_007128275.1 of Kiritimatiellia bacterium. Lineage (GTDB taxonomy): Bacteria > Verrucomicrobiota > Kiritimatiellia > SLAD01 > SLAD01 > SKZA01. Next base: position 9,008 of record SKXR01000154.1, on the reverse strand, counting down.
GGCCCTTTCAACAAGCCTGACCGTCGTGATTCTGGCTTGGGGATTTACGGCTTGGAGACCCGGTCTCATTATACGGGTCAAGGGACTGCGCTCCCTATTGCGGTATGGTGTCTACCTGAGCGGAAATAACGTGATCAGCTTCCTTGGCATGAATCTGGACAAAGTCATGTTGGGGAAAGTGCATGGTCCCGAGGCACTGGGTTATTATACGCGTGCCTATGCCTTGCTCATGCAGCCGATACAACAGATTTACCAGCCAATATCTTCTGTTGCGATTCCCGCGTTATGCCGCTTGTTGGCGAGCCCGGAGCGCTTCAACCAAGCGTATCTCTCGATTATCAGCAAGATGGTGCTCATGACCAGCCCGTTTGTGATGCTGGCGGGTGTCACGGCTCCGGATTTAGTTCCTTTTATATTGGGGGACCAGTGGTATCCGTCGGTTCCCATCTTTGCCATTATGAGTTTGGCTGCAATCACGTTGCCGTTGACGACGTCGACAACCTGGATCTTCATTGCGACGGGCGATACGCGCCGACTCTTCCGTTGGAGTATAGCGAATAATCTGGTGCTCATGCTTGCGGTGATTGCCGGGCTGCCATGGGGAGGCATCGGGGTCGCGACGGGGTGGGTTAGCAGCGGGCTGCTGATCCGCATCCCCTGCTTGCTGATCTATGTGGGCAAACACACGAGTGTTTCCGCGCTTTCCATCTTGCGTAATGTATTCCCCGGATGGGGGATGGCCTTACTCTGTGGACTGCTCGCATTCACATGTGCGCGCCTGTTACCGGATCATGCGCCTGCAGTGCGGCTGGCGATATGTTGGAGTGCAGGCGTAGCGCTCTATGGGGTGCTCCTCTTCAGTACGTCCTATGGGCGGCGGGCTGTAATGGATTCCATCGATATGTTGCGGTTCTATCGAGAGAGCCGTCGAACCTGATACAGTCGCCTCAAAGAAACGAAAAACAAGATCTCATGAATGCATCTCCCAGTATAACGTGCCGGCTATGTGGTGGACGCGCACGGCACCGTTTCACCTTGCAGGTCATGAAACGCTATGACGTCGGTTACTACTTGTGTCATGAGTGTGATTCGCTACAGACCGAGGAACCGTATTGGTTGAAGGAGGCTTATCAAGACCAGCGCCGGTATTATGATACCTTCACGGCCATGCGCGCGCTGTATATGAGTGTCCGGTTGTCTGTTCTGATGCGCATATTCCGTCTGGATCGCCGTCATAAGATCCTCGATTGGGGCGGCGGAGATGGGTTGGGTGTTCGTATGATGCGGGATGTGGGGCTGGACGCCTACCGCGCTGATCGTTATGCGGAAAACGTGTATGCACTCGGGTTTGATGCAACGCCGGACACGAACTACTCCGTAGTAACCGCCTCCGAGGTGTTTGAGCATTTTGCGGACCCGGCTACGGATTTGGGCGACCTGTTTGCCGGAAAGCCGCAGTTGCTCCTGGCAAGCACGGCTCGCTACAGTGGGCAGGGTGAAGAATGGGGGTATCTGTTCCCCCTCGTGGGACGCCACGTCTTTTTCTATTCGGAAAAGGCCATCCGGTGGATCGGCAACCACTACGGCTACAGCGTCTATTCTACGCCGGAGTATCATGTTTTTTCCAAACAGCCTATTCGTCCATGGCAAAGGGGACTCATGCGATTCATGTTTTCCCCGCGTTATTTCCGCTTCATGCTGAGCGCGCATTCCCTCTCCTCTTCCCTGAAATACGCGGTGGCTGATCGGCAGCGAATGATGGAGGAATACAAGTGATGTCTCTAAGAACGGCCATCCTGAAAAGCGCGAAGAAGGTCATCCCTCGTCGAGTCAAGTTGCGTCTGTTCCAGTGGTATGCATTGACGAGACTGCTGGAGGCCTGCTTCTATGATTTTCGTCGATATTCCCGCTGGTCAGCGCTTGCACGCATGCGCATGAGCCGTTCGAATATGCGGGCGGTCATGGCCATGAATGCACACCGCCTGGAAAAGGGGCTATCGCTGCCCGAACCGCGTCCGGGGTTTGGAAAGGCGACGGTCCGCGCGCTGCTAGACAACATGCAGTCTTATAAAACGGAATACGGCACGGATAATGCCGTGGATATCGCATGCAACACCTTGAAGGCCTATGCAGACTTCAACCGCCGTCATAGCCATCACGACCCCGAGCTCGACCGCTTGATTGCCGCCGTGCTTGACGACTTGGCCCCATCGACAGAGCACACCGAGGGGGGCGCCTACAGCGTGACCGGTGCCGCCATTCTTCAGCAGGGTGCGCGAGATCTCCGTGCCTTTTTCGCCTCGCGGCACAGTGTGCGTAACTTTTCGCCTGAGCCTGTGTCGGACGAATTGATCCGGCAGGCTGTGGAGAAGGCGCGTTACACACCCTCCGTCTGTAACCGTCAATCCTGGCGGGTGCATGTTTTGGAACAGGACGAAGACAAGAAACTTGCGTTGGAATGCCAGAACGGGAATCGGGGGTTCGGGCATCAGGCGAGTAGAGTACTGGTGATTACGAGTGATCTGGAATCTTTTGTAAGCGTGGGGGAGCGATACCAGGGATGGATCGACGGGGGGATGTTTTCCATGACGTTACTGTGGGCGCTCCACGCCCTCGGCCTTGGTGCTTGTCCGCTGAATTGGAGCGTGGACCACCGGACGGACCTTGCGCTGCGCAAGCGTATACCCATTCCCGCAAATGAGACGGTTATAATGATGATCGCTGTCGGCCACCTTCCGGAAAAGCTATTCATTGCGCGCTCTGCGAGGTTGCCGGTAGAGACCATCATGCGCACGTATCCCAACGGAAGCGGCCATCGCCCGGTTGCTTGAACGGACGTGTTTGAGGCGGAATAGATAAGACCATGGATATCGGGATAGCCACCTTCCAGTGGGCTGATAATTACGGCGCGGTCCTCCAAGCGTGGGCATTGCAGCATGCGCTGTCGAAGCGCGGACATCGCGTGGAGATTATCGATTATCGCTTGCCCGATCCCCCCCTGCTGCGGCGTTGGCTTTCCGCTACGCCTGCAGGATGTATCCGGAAATGGCAGGAGCAGTGGAAGCGGCGCACCTTCGAGTCTTTTCGCCGCCGGCGCCTGATTAGAACACCGGAATCCTATCGTTCCGTTGCCGAACTCGCGCGGTTGGCGGATCGCTACGACATGCTGATTACCGGAAGTGATCAGGTCTGGAATCCCTGCTGGCTGAATCAGGTTGCGGGACTGTACGAATTCTATACGCTGTCCTTCGCGGGGGCCCGCACGAGACGCGTGGCGTACGCCGCCAGTTACGGTCATGCCGAGCTTGAATCCATGCCCCCCGAGGGGCGGGCGATATTGGCCGATGCCTTGAAAGCATTTGACGCGATCAGTGTGCGCGAAGCATCAGGGGTCGAAATGACTGCCGATTTGTGCGGGCGCACGGATGCCGTTCATATGCCGGATCCGACCGTGCTATTGGACACAGCGGAATACCGGGAATTCCTGGGCAACAGCGCGTATCCGGAACCGCCCGGTCTTTACGTCTATATGTTGCACAACGGGGAGCGGGAGGTCGCTCCATGGGTCCACGCGCTGTCGGATGACTATCAATGGCCCGTCCGGTGGTGCAACTTGAAGGATACGGGGCTGCGGAGAGGCCGCGAAATGCCCGCTCCGGAGAAGTGGCTGCAACGCATTCGGGATGCGGCGTTTGTTGTTACCAATTCCTATCACTGCGTTTTGTTCTGCCTGCAGTTCCACACGCCGTTTGCGGCCGTACCCGTTACCGGTCCGCTTGCACCGATGAACGCGCGCGTGCTCGAACTGCTCGATCGTTGCGGATTGCGGGATCGCTGGGTTGACGGAAGCGGCACGTTGTCGGCCGCCCGGAACTTCGATTCTATCAACTGGGAAGAGGCGGACCGTATGCGTGCGGCGCTAAGGCAGACGGCTTTCAACTATATGACCGCACTGGGGGTATGAATGAAAGATCGAGCGATTTTATATGGTTTCTCCTTCCGTCATCACGGCGCGCATGCAGGGTTCCATGGTTTGGCGCGCGCGCTTCGAGATCAGATCGTCGTCGACGCGAGTCCTCCGTGGCCCCGCGGGTTGCCCGAATCGGTCGAGGGCCGTTTGAATCGGCGCTGGCTGCTATACTCGGAATGGCGATTACGCAGATATTTCAAGAGCGAGGATCCCCGGGTTATCCATTACTTCTTTCCCGAAAACACGTTGCGCCATGGCGCGGATTGGAAGGGCATACACCGGCTGATGGCCACATGTCACCAGCCCGCTGAACGCATTCGCGCGGGTGCGGAAAACCCCTATTACAAGGGATACATTGATGGCCTGCGCGGTGCGGATTGTGTGGTCGTCCAGTCAAAGACCGAGGTGGAGCCGCTGCAAACCGTACTCGGACATGATCGCATAGTGGTGGTCCCCCATGGGGTGGCGGCCGATTTCTTTACCCCTGGACGAAGGGGAAATGGCGCGTCATCTATCAATGTGCTGACTGTGGGAGCGTGGCTTCGAGACTACGCCTTATGGGGGCGGATTGCCCGCGAGATTTGTGAGCGGACCGACGACATTCACTTCACCGTGGTCACCAACCCGGATTCGCAGGCGGAAGCTCGGCGCGCGCTGGGTCCCGCACATGAGCGATGCCGGTTCTATCACAACGTCAGTGACGAATTCCTGCTGTCGCTATATGACGACTGTGACATACTCTTGCTCCCGCTCGCTGGCGCAGTAGCCAACAACGCGCTCTTGGAGGGGATGGCAAAGGGGTTGCCGGTGATTGCCTCGGATTGGCCCGCCGTTCAGGAATACCTCGGCGAGGAGGCCGGCTGTACATTGCCCAACAGTGCCGTCGATCGTTGGATAGAAACAATTATTCACATGGCCGGCGACGGGTCGAAACGTGAAGCGATGTCGCGGGCTGCTCGCGCGCGGGCCGTACAGCAGTATGACTGGACGGTTATTGCGGAGCACTACAGAAGGCTTTATCATTCCTTGGCGACACGATAAATGTCGGATCAACGCCACAAGATTGTTCTCTTCTGCGTCGGGTATATTTGCAGAGACCTCGTCCATGATGTACTGATTACCTCTGGTAACCAATAATGCCTCCACAACTCATAGCGATCGGGCTCATTACCCTATTCTTTATTATTGTCCTGTTCGGCTACATGACGGGCAATGTACTCGTCCATATTGGCGTGGCCGCACTGCCTTTCCTGATCCTGTTGCTGAACAATCCGGGATCATGGTTCGTCCTCGTCCTGGCTTTGGACCGAAGCGGCTTGATCTTTCCGGGCCTTCCGCAGGGATTGCAGGTGGTGGACGTGATGATGGCGGGATTTGTTGGCCTCATGATCGCCCGCTCGATCATTGTGAAGCCTCCACGCAGCGCCTGGACATGGTCCGATTACTTCCTGCTGGCTCTTGTGGCGGTGCTGGTGCTCACCGTGGCGGTTCGAGGATTCGGCATCCGCGCCCTCGGCGGCCATCTCTGGGGCGGTATGGTGTATGTGAAACTGTTTATCGCGGCGGGATTCCTGATCACGGCCCGACAGGTCACGCTGACCGCACGGCAATTGAAGATGTCCATCCTGTTGATGCTGGCGTTGTCCTTCCTCCCGGCGGTGGCGCAGTTGGTCTTTACGCTGAGTCGCGGCGCGATCTATCAGCAGTACATGTTTGTACATGCTGCGGTGGGGGGGTTGCTGGGCTCTCTGGATGCGTATGAAGGCGGGGCGGGTGTGGTGCGCTTTCAGTTGTTCACCGGAGTCTCGGCGAGTCTGTTTCTTGCGGCTTTGATCCTGTTTGACTTCAAAGGGGTGCGTCGCGTGCCGGTGATCCTGTTGCTGGCCTGTGCTGTCGGGTTGGCTGCGTATTCCGGATTCCGTGGATCCATTATCGGTATCGGAGTTTCGCTGGCTGTCTACATTCTCCTCATCTCGCGAGAAAACCGCCTCTCGCGCATCCTGCAGCTTGGTCTCGTCGGTGCCGTCGCCTTGGCGGTGATGATCCCATTTATGCAGCACATGCCCGCACCGATACAACGCGCCGTCTCGTTTATCCCCTTTCTCGAAATATCGCCTCACGTCCTGCTGGACGCGGAGTACTCCAGCCAGTGGCGCTTGGACGTCTGGCGGTTGGCCTGGGCCGAAGTGCCCCGCTATTTGTGGGTCGGAAAGGGGTTTGCCTTTGATCCGGCGGTGACCATGTCCATTTCCGTGCGCATGGATAGTGTGCTGAGTGCGTTCTATTCACACAACTATCACAGCGGCCCCTTAACCCTCCTGCTCGATCTGGGCATCATGGGGCTCATTGCCGGTTCCGGATTCCTGATCTTCTCGACGTATGAATTGATCAAGAAAGGCCTTGCGTTTCCCGATCATCCCTTTCTCCGCCGCTGTTACATGGCGTTTCTGGCCCGATACGTATACCTGGTCATTGCCTTCTTCTTCATTTATGGCGATGCCCAAGAGTTCATTGTCCGCGCGATTGTGACCGTGGCCCTCCTCAATGCCATCCACCGTACGGCGGTGCGCGCGACATCGGTACCGGATGAATCGCTGGAATCCGAGTTGGCCCAGTCTCGTCCCATCTCTCCCGCTTTTGGGATGTTGAGGGGCGCGGGGCGGTAGTCGCCGACGATCTGCCGTCCGTCATGCGCGCCGTGCCCTTGGCGAGGGGAAGCCATTGAAATGATACCGTCACATAGCCGAACACCCGATCAGGACGTGCGAGTGCCCGAGCAAGAGCGGGAGGCGACCTACCATCGACGTTCCCCGTGGACCGCCCGGCGGATGGTCCGCGCCGCCTGCTTGCGTGTGTGGCGGGGAATCTATTTCCTGCTGGACACGTTGTGGCCGAAGGACCGGGACCTGGTGATCTTCTCGCAGGAGAGGCGGTACTGGGAAAACTCGCGCTACTTCTTCTACTATCTGGTACACGATCCGGCGTGGAAGGGGCGTTGTGTATGGCTTTCCGGATCCGAAGAAACGCGCCGACGCGTCTCCACGGAAAACGGCGCGGATCACGTCGTTCCAACATACAGCATGAGAGGTCTCTTCCTGTCACTGCGCGCCGGGACAGCCGTGATTTCCCACGGCCTGAACGAGTTGGGACCGTACCAGAATATCTCATGGCGCAAACGGGTCCTGCACCTCGGTCACGGCATTGCCATCAAGCAGGTCGGCCTGTTGAACCGCGACCTGTCCGCCGCGGGCAGGGCGCTGTATCGACTGGAACGCGCCCGCTTTAGCAGGATGGTGGTGTCATCGCATTTGGATCGCTGGTTAACGATGGGATGTCACGGCGTGCCGCATGAGCATGCCGTCATTACGGGGCTCCCTCGCAACGATGCGTTGCTCGGCGCATCGCATGCGCCGCCGAATCACGGCCGGAAGGCCCTGCGTGAACGCATACGGAATCGTAAGACGATCCTCTATGCGCCGACCTGGCGGGAAATCGGCGACGTGCGTTGGTTCCCGTTTGATGATTTCAACATGGACGAGCTGGAGGTTCTGTTGACGGAACTGGACGCCGTACTGCTCCTTCGCCCTCATCAATACGATCTGGGGTTTCGGGAACAAATTCTGCCGCTGGTCAGCCGTACGACGACCATGGACGTGCTGACGGGTGAAGTATGTCCGGATATACAGGAAGCCCTGCCCTCGGTGGATTTGCTCATCACGGACTACTCCTCGATCTACCTCGACTATCTATTGTTGGATCGTCCGATGCTGTTTTTGCCGTACGACCTGCAGGAGTATGACCGGGTTCGCGGCATGGCGTACGATTATGACCTGATCACGCCGGGGCCCAAACCGCTGGAGTTCGCGTCGTTCCTGACGCATCTGCGTCGCGCCCTGACGGGGGAGGATGCGCATGGCGATGCGCGCGGCGTCGTGCGTCGCATGTTCCACACGTACCCGGACGCCGGCTCCTGCAAGCGGGTGGCGGAGTCTCTGTCCGCGATGTCATGAAGCGCGAGGAAGCATACGATCCATGAGCGAGAACCTTATCCGAAGCAAGAAAGTGCGCGTGGCGCTGGTCGCGGCCTGTGACGCAAAAGCCGTCCTGCGTCCGTCGGAGCTGAAAGCCCGTTTCCGGGATCGCGCCTATCATCCCACACCGTGGCTGAGGTCGTTGGCGCAAGCGTTGGCGGAGCGCGACGACGTGGAGTGTCATATCTTTACGCATTCGCGCGCCGTGTCGCGCGTGCGCCACGGTTCGTTCGACGGCGTTCCTTGCACGGTCATACCCCAGTACGAGCCGGTCCGGATGGCTCCTTGGCACGGGCATATGCCTGCGCGCATCCAGTTCCGAAAGCATATCGCGGCTTGGGACCCCGATGTCGTACATGGATTCGGTACGGAAAATGCGTATGGACTGATCGCGACGGAGCAGAACAAACCCAGCGTCATCTTCATTCAAGGCATAATGGATTTCTACACGGGCTTTGCTAAACGGCGCATGCCATGCCGTTCACGCCTTTATCACCATCTTGAGCGGACGGCATTGCGGAGGGCCGGTGGTATTGTTGCGGAAACCGCGTTCGCTGAAAGGTGGGCGCATTCCATTAATCCGAACGCCCGGATTCGCGTGATTCCCCACGGGTCAAATGCCGAGTTCTTCGACGCTGATCCACGATTCGATTCGGAACGCATCAACGCGGTTTGCGTCGGCATGCTGACGCCCAGAAAGGCCGCGGATGTGGCCATCCGTGCCGTTGCCCGTGCTCGCAACTCGCGCGTGCGCCTGTTGATTCTCGGCTATGGACCGGAACAGGATGCGTTGCAGAGGCTGGCTCGCGAACGGGGGGTTGCTGATCGGGTGGAGTTCCGTGGCATGGTTAATCGAGTGGATGTGGTTCGGGCGATGGAAGAGTCCTGGATGTTGTTGCTCACTTCGCGAATGGATACGTCGCCGAATATTCTGACCGAAGCCCACGCGGCCGGTTTGCCGGTGATCGGCACGCGCGCGGGGGGCATCCCGGATATGATCGACGACG
>SKXR01000228.1 GCA_007128275.1 Kiritimatiellia bacterium | reverse complement strand
TCACCGCACATCGTCAATAGCAATGATTGACAGCGACAAAGCCTACGATACCCTATAACCGTCAACCTAGAACCTGTCTTCCCGCCCTCGTAGCTCAGCTGGACAGAGCGCTGGATTCCTAATCCGGAGGCCGCGTGTTCGAACCACGCCGAGGGCACCAGGGGATTGTCGATTGCCGATTTTCGATTTTCGATTTTTAGAAGGCAGGGACAGTGACGTAGCGGCAAAAACAAGCTTGCCCGTCTTGATCATCATCGGGGTACGGCGATGTCGCCGTCACACCGCCCTGCCTGGTAATAGCTTATAGGTTATTAACTTCCGGATTCGCGTTTGGCCAGCAGCAGGGCGTACGCCGCGCCGATCAAGATTAACCCGCCCAGCCATTGCAGCGACGTCATCCGTTCACCGAACAGGAGATAGGCGCCCACGACCGTCATAAACGGGATCAATTGGAAGACGCCGTCGGACACGATCGGGCCAAACTGTTTGATGACGACATACAAGAGCACATGAGCCATGGCAATGCCGGTCACAGCGGACAAACCCAGCCAGCCCCATGTGGGGAGCGGGAGATCGGCGATCATCCGCCAGTCCCCGAACAGGAACATCATCGCAAGCAAGGCGGGCACCGAGTAGAGACTGATCACGGCGAAACTGAGTCGTGCGCGGTGGCGGCCCATGTACTTCTTCACGGTGACCCCGTACGAGGCCCAGCCCGCCCCCGCCCCCAGCAGGAGCAGGACGCCCAGCGGCGAGGTGGCGCCGTGTTCCGCGCCGCCCAGATACATGCACACCACACCGAGGACCGTACCGGCCACGCCCGCCCAGAATATCGGACGCCCAATGAGACGGCGTTCTTCGTGCAGGAGCAGAAATCCGAACAGGATCATGAACAGGAAGGTGCTGCGCCCGATAAAATGCATGATGCTGGCGTCGTTGTAATACGGGGACAAGCCCCAACACACCTGCCCGAACAAGTGACAACAGGCCGGAATTCGGGCATCCCTGAAGATGCCGGGACTCAAACCGCCGCGCCGAATATGCCACAGCAGATAGGGCAACCACATGAGCACGGCGATGCTGTAGCGCACGCCGTTCACAGTCCACCCATCGAGAAACACGGTGAAATACTTAAGAAACAGGGGCATGCTGGCCCATGTCAGGATCACCAGGATGAAGGCGAGCGCACCGTGACCGCGTCGCAAAGAGGCCGGGGCGGTCGATGGCTCAGCGATCGCCATACAGCTTCTCGTAATATTGAAGATACCGACCGGAACGTACGTGTTCAAGCCAGGGGCCGTTGGCAAGATACCAGTCGATGGTGGTTTTTAGACCTTGCTCGAAGGTGTATTTCGGTTCCCAGCCGAGTTCCGTGCGGATCTTGGTGTTGTCCATGGCATAGCGACGGTCGTGACCGGGCCGGTCCTTGACGTACGTGATCAGCGATTCCGGTTTGTCGAGATGCTTCAGGATCAACTTCACGATTTCGATGTTCGGCACGTCGTACATGCTGCCGATGTTGTACACCTCCCCCTTGACGCCCTTGCGCAACACCGTGTCAATCGCTTCGCAATGGTCCAGGACAAAAATCCAGTCGCGCACGTGCATGCCGTCGCCGTACACGGGCAGGGGCTTGCCTTCGAGGGCATTGGCGATCATCAGCGGAATCAGTTTTTCCGGAAACTGATACGGCCCGTAATTGTTGGAACAGCGGGTGATCACGGCGTCGAGGCCGTGGGAATGTTCGGCGGCGCGCACGAGAAAATCGGCGCCGGCCTTGGTCGCGGAATAGGGATTGTTCGGCCCCATGGGGGTGGCCTCAGAAAACCGTCCGTCGTCGCCCAGACTCCCGTACACTTCGTCCGTCGAGATCTGCACGAAACGCGGTACGTCGTGTTTGCGCGCGGCGTCCAGCAGGAGTTGCGTCCCCAACACGTTGGTTTGGATAAAGGCTTGCGCCCCGAAATGCAGACTCCGGTCCACATGGCTTTCGGCGGCGAAATTCAGTACGGCGTCGAATCCGTATTGTGCAAATACGGCCTGCACGTCGTCCGGATTGCTGATATCCCCGCGCACAAATGCATAGCGGGAATCTTCTTCGAGACCCGCCAGGTTTTCCAAGTTGCCCGCATACGTCAGGGCGTCAAAATTAACGACGTGCACGTCCGTATGCGTGTCCAACACATAACGCACAAAATTGCTCCCGATAAAACCGGCTCCGCCTGTGACCATCAATTTCATTCGAAATTACTCTCCTCTTTCAGATAAGCGTCCAAGCCTTCCTGCCAGGTCGGCAGGACATGGCCGGTCAACGACCGGTAACGCGCATTGTTCAACAACGAATACATCGGACGCATGGCCGGACGCTTCATTGCACTCGATGGGATGGGCACCACTTCGTGGCCCGGCTTCAGACGTTCCACAATGGCGCATGCAAATTCATACCACGAACAGGAACCCGACGCCGTCACATGCACGATGCCTTCCGATCCGGCCTCCATCAGGCGGATCAACGCGTCGGCCAAGTGCCGGGTGTACGTCGGCGCCGATACCTGATCATCCACGACGCGAAGCGGGTCGTTGCTTTCGCGAAGCTTACGGGCAATGGCCCGTACGAAATTCGGCCCGTGCTTCCCGAACAACGACTGCGTCCGGACGATTAGATACGGGCCACCGCCCGCCCGCAACGCTTTTTCGCCGGCCAGCTTGCTGGTCCCGTAAATGTTCAACGGATTGACCCGGTCCTTTTCGTCGTAGGCGCGTTTCGTATGTCCATCGAAGACGTAATCCGTGCTGAGATGGATCACGGGCACCATCCGCCGAAGACTGAGTCGCGCCAAGTTCCGCGCGCCCTCTGAATTCACGGCGAACGCGACATCCCGTTCGGTCTCCGCATCGTCCACGCGCGTGTAGGCGGCGCAATTGACGATCCGGTCGGCCTCGGGCAACGCGGACCGCATGTCCGGATAATTGGTGATGTCCAATTCCGGGAGATCGAAGCCCAGCGTCTTGTTTCCCGCCCCCTCGCTGGCCTCCATCACATCGCGCCCCAACATACCGAGGGCGCCTATGACAATTACTTTCATCCGGGCCAGCTTATGAAAAAGCCCGAATAAAACAACACCGAAATCCGGGACGGGCGCCGGCGGGCACGGATTCGTCCTTCAACGCGGGCGACAAACAGCGGGACCCCTATGCAGGCAGGCTCTTCAGTACTTCGTCGGGCGTGATCCTCCGCAAGTCGGCATCGCGCGCTGCCAGGATGGTCACCCGCCGGCCCCGCGGACCCCACTGATCCGACGAACTGGGCCCGAACAGGGCCGTGACGGGTATCCCCAGCGAAGCCGCCAGATGCGTAATGCCCGAATCGTTGCCGACATACGCATGCGAAGCGCTCAGTAATGAAGCCACTTGCAGCAGCGTCAAGTCGCGCAGCACCTCGTGCCGATCCAACGCGCGGGCGACGGCATCATCGGCTTCCCCCACCAGAAAGATCGGGGCACCCTTCTTTTCCGAGCGGATACGGTCGGCCAGTGTCAGGAAACATTCCACCGGCCAGTTCTTCCGCGGGCTGCCGCTGCCGGGATGGATAAGGTACGGATCCGCTTGAATCCCCCGCGCTTTCAACACATCGCGCCCCCACTGCCGTTGCCCTTCGCTGATCCGCAGCGTCGGCGATTTTCCGGACTCGTAGATGGCCAGTGTTTCAAGCGGCTTCAACAGATGATCCACGGCATGACAGCCTTCCTCCACAATCGGCGACCCATACACCACCTGCCGGGCACCCGCCAACTGGAGATTATACTGCACACTGCCGTCCGGATCGTGCAGATAAGAAATAACCATGTCGAACGACCGGATGTACTCCACCTGATCCTCGGTAAAACTGGGGACCAAGGCGAAGAAATTGGCGATCCGGGCGCGATCCAACGATTCGATGCGGTCGACCAAGCCTCCGTCAAGCGCCAGCCGGGCGATATGCGGGTACCCGATGAGCTCGACATAGGCGTCCGGCCACCGTTCCCGGATGGCCGTCAGCGCGGGAAGGGTCGCGATGAAATCGCCGATCGCCCCCCCGCGCAACACCAGAAATCGAACGCGCTTCGCAATCATGCCGTCTGCCTTCAAGCAGGCCGCTCGCGCGCCATTTCCACGGCCACACTGCGCGCAAACCGGAGCGCACCGGGTTTATCCACCGTCACCGTCGCGCGACGCACCTTGTCGTCTTCGAAACAGATATCCAGGATGCGGGAAGCCATGGTTTCAATCAGATTGAACGCGCTATCCTCTACCATGCGTACGATGGCCTTCTTAATCGACTTGTAATTGATCGTATCCTCGATCTGATCGGACACCGGCGCGGCGGACAAATCGCCTTCCATGATCACATTAATAATCACGTCCTGCCGCTCGCGACGTTCATCGGGATAAATGCCGATAATACAGCGCAACGCCAAATCCCGGATGTATATTCTATCGCTCATGTTTTCGTCCATTCGTTGCAGGTCGGTGGCGACTCGTGTTCAGTGTTCAGTGTTCAGTGTTCAGTTTGCGATGAGATAGATCCGTCTCACTAGCTGAACACGCTCCCTTTCCCACCACCATTCGGCAATCGGCATTCTACATTGCTCCGAGATGCTGTCCCCCGTCCACAAATACAATCTGTCCGGTGATTGTATCATTTTCCAGCACAAACCGCACCGCACCGGCAATATCTTCCGGGGCCACGCGTAGTTCCAACGGTACGGGACCGGCGTGATCCTTGATGTACTGCTCGTCCTTGCCCGGCGGCGGTAAGACCGCGCCCGGGGCCACGCCGTTCACGGTGATGCGTGGCGCGTAATGCAACGCCGCCAGCCGGGTCACTTCCGCCAGCGCTTTCTTGCTGATCAGGTAAGGCACACACGCCGTGTCCTGTGACGTGATGCGCCGGTCCAACAGGTTGACGACCTTCCCTTTCTCGCTGTGTTGCGCAAACGCGCGCAGCAACTGCACGGGAGCAAAGAAGTTCGGCCACATCTCCCCCATCCACACGTCCATATCCGCCTGGTCCAAGGTCTCTTTATTGAACACGGACGCGTTATTGATCAGGATATCCAGCGGTCCCATCATCGCCACGGCTTTTTCCATCAATTCCGTGCAGGCCGTTTCCGTCATCAGGTTGGCTTCCGCGATATGCGCCTCCACACCGCGCGCCTCAAGTTGATCACGCAACGCGCAGGCTTTGTCGTACGAGTGGTTATAATGAACGCAGACATCGGCCCCGGCATCGGCCAGCATTTCGCAAATGGCCCTGCCGATGCGCACCGAACCGCCCGTCACAAGCGCTTTCTTTCCCTTCAAATCCATACCGGCTCCCTATCTTCGATCTTCCGCCTCACGCGAAAGAAGTCGTATGATACACGAAATACTGACCGGCAACAGCCGAAACATCGGCGGAATGGGATTGGGTCGAGCTATGCGAGACCGGAACCTGCGGCGTGCCCGATTGGATAAGGAACAGGCGCCTCGCCCGTACCCGGCGTCGCAGAGCTCCGCCCTCCATTGCCATGCGCGCTGTTGAATTGGAGGGTAATCGCCGGCTCCGGGACCCCACGTGCGAAAGACGAAGAAGGGTAGTCATTTTCCCCTACTCTGGTATACTATATCAGTGAACTTTTTGATCAGGGGACCTATGAGACATCGTTTTATCATATTTTTAGGGGCGATTTGCACCCTACTGGGCCTCATGTATACCGGCATGACTCGGGCCGACACGGAACCCGCCCCCTTGGACGATCCCTCCGTGGACAAGCTCGTCTATATCCTGCCCATCCGCGGGCCTATTGAACCGGCCCTCCTGTATGTGGTCCGTCGCGGACTGGCCGAAGCAGCCACCAAAGGAGCCGACGCGGTCATATTCCCGATGGACACCCCCGGAGGCGCGGTCAACATCACGGAAGACATCATTGACCTGATCGCCCGTCTGGAAGTACCCACCTACACGTTCGTCGAGCATAACGCGATATCCGCCGGTGCCATTATTGCCCTGGCCAGCGACTTCATCTATATGGCGCCCGGTTCCAAAATCGGCGATGCCATGCCCATCATGATGTCTCCGGGAGGCGGCGTACAGCCCCTGCCCGACGCCGAACGCGAGAAGATCATGTCCTATGTAGACAGCCTCGTGCGCGGTATCGCCCAACGCAAAGGCCGGGACGAAACCCTGGCTTCCGCCATGGTCCGCCCGGAAATCGAATACATCGTGGACGGGGAAGTGATCAGCAAGGAAGGGCAACTGCTGACCTTGACCAACATGGAGGCGGAACGGCGATTCGGGGAGGATCAGAACCCCCTGCTCTCGGAAGGGACCTACGATAATCTCGATGAAATGATGGAAGCCGTCGGGTTCGGACGCGCTCAGCGGCACGAACTGGAAATCACCGCGGCGGAACGAATCGCCCGGTTTCTACAAGTGATCGGTCCCCTCCTCATGATGATCGGTTTCCTCGGGCTGTATCTCGAGTTCCAGTCGCCCGGTTTCGGGGTGCCCGGCATAGCCGGCATCCTGTGCCTGCTCCTCTTCTTTGCGGGCCATCACATCGCGGGGTTGGCCGGCAACGAAGACATCCTCCTCTTCATTCTGGGCATCACCTTGATTCTGGTGGAGGTGTTCGTGTTGCCGGGCTTCGGGGTGATCGGATTTACGGGTCTGTTGCTGGTTCTTTGGGGATTGTTGAACGCCATGGTCGAACGGTTTCCCGGCGACCCATGGATTCCGTCCTTCCCCGAGTTGCAAATCCCGCTATTGAAACTGTCTTCGGCCATCGTTGGCGCGGCCGTAGGCGCCGCCTTGCTGGGTAAGTTCTTGCCAAAGACCACGATCTTTCACCGGCTGGTGCTCGATCAGGCCACGACCCGAAGCGAAGGGTATTCATCGTCCAAGGATTCAACCGGCTGGGTGGGAAAAGAAGGCGTCACGATATCCCCCTTGTATCCGGCCGGCACCGCCTTGTTTGAAGATCAACGGCTCGACGTGATTACGCAGGGGGATTATATCGGTGAGAACCAGCGCGTGCGCGTCGTCGAAACGCACGGAAACCGGATCATCGTAGAAGCCCTGGACAAAGCAGAAACGGACACCCCTCAGTGAGCTATCCATAAACCCAGCAACCCTGAACCCCTACTTATTCTTTACCCCATGGACACCACCCAACTCTTCATCATTCTTGTACTCGCCGGCCTGCTGTTGATGGGCGCGGAGATCTTTGTGCCGGGCGGCGTGCTGGGCTTCATCGGAGGCCTCGCGCTCCTTGCCGCCGTCGGCATGGGCTTTATTGCGTTCGGCCCGCAACGAGGGGTTATGGCGGCCATGGCCATCCTCGTCTTTCTGGGCATCTCCATCGTGTTGTGGATGCAACTGGTGCCGAAAACTCGGCTGGGCAAATCCCTGACCCTGTCCACGGACACGGCGGGGTATAAGAGCGCCGCCACCTCGCTCCGAGAAATGGTCGGCAAGGAAGGGATCGCCCTGACTCCGCTCGGCCCTTCCGGCCTGATCAAGATCGACGGGAAACGTCTCGATGCCGTGGCCGAAGGCAAATGGATCGATGTCGGCGCCCATGTCCGCGTAATGCATGTCACCGGCAACCACATTACCGTTCGCGAAGTGGCCCCGCCCCCGGCAACATCCACGGAAACGGAAGCGGCATGAGTTTCCGAAAGCGTTCGCTTCATCACATCGCAACGCTGCTCGTCACGGGACTTGGACTTTCGGGGGGGCTGGAGACGGCCGACGCCGGCGGCCTCGAATTCCGCCAGGCCGAGCATTTCCTCCAACAGGTCGACGAACGGCAACCCCGCGAACTTTGGCTGATGGCGGAGACCATCACGGTCTGGGGCCACATGGACGAATCCTTCTTTGGGTTGGCCGGAACCGCCGACCTGAACGGCCGATTCGCCAAGGACGTCTGGGCGGCGGCCAAGCAGATCACGTTCGACGGGCACGTCGACGAAAGCGCGCGCTTCGCCGCACGCAACAGCGTGCTCGTGCACGGACACATCGGATCCAGCCTCATGGGCGCCGCGACGCGCACGGTGAAACTCGAGCCGGAAGCGATCGTCGAACGGGACGCGCTGTTGGCGGCGCATAACGTGATCGTGCAAGGTCGGATCCACGGGCGCGCGGCCATCTGGGCCAAGCGCGCCATCATCAGCGGTCGGGTCGACGGCGACCTCTATCTCCGGGCAGACGACATCACCTTCCTGCAAGGCGCCCACATCGGCGGCGACCTCATCTACACCGCCCCGCGGGATCTGATACTGGATCAGCACGTCCACGTTGGAGGCGTCGTCGAACGACGCGAATTGCCCGCCACGGGCGTTGGTCTTGGACAGGATCTCATGATCCAATTCTTGCTGTTCTCCGGTGCGCTGTTCACCGGCCTCATCTTCACCGCCCTCTTTCCCCGCTATACGGGACACGCCGTGCGACGCATCCGCCGTTCCTTCTGGAACAGCGCCCTGATCGGCAGTCTTGCCTTCTTTTTGATCCCCGCGGCGGCCGTACTGGCCGTCCTGACCGTCATCGGCATCCCTGCGGGCATCGTATTGGCCGGCGCCTATGCCATCCTGTTGTACCTCGCCAAAATCGTGGTCGCCCTTGCGCTCGGCGGAGTCGTCCTACGGCGACGAGGCCCGCAACCGTACTTCCGCGTCGCCGGCACCCTCGCAATCGGACTCCTTTTGCTTTACTTTCTGACAGGCCTCCCTATCGTGGGTTCTATCGGGACCATCGCCATCCTGTTTATCGGGTTGGGCGGCTTGATCCTCGGTTTAACGGATGTACAATATGGGCCACGTCCACCGCCTTTGAGCGGCGCCCAAGGTTCTCCGGAACCCCGGACACGCGACGCGCTTTCACAGAAACCATAAAGGAGTCAACGAAATGATCGATCAACTGTTAACCATTGTCGTGGTCTTATTGGCCATCGGCGCCCTGATCCTAGTCGGCATCTTCTTCTCGTTTCTCGGCACCTGGGTACGCGCCCTGACTTCCGGCGCGCGCGTGTCGCTGTTCACGCTCGTGGCCATGAAACTGCGCCGCGTGCCCCCGAAAGTCATGGTGGACGCACGCATTCGCATGGTCAAAGCCGGGCTGCAATTAAGCACGAACGAATTGGAAGCGCATTACCTCGCGGGCGGCAACGTCATCAACGTCGTCCAAGCCCTGATCGCCGCGGATAAAGCCAACATCGACCTGAGCTTCCAACAAGCCGCCGCGATCGATCTGGCCGGCCGCGACGTCTATGACGCCGTGCGCACCAGCGTGAATCCCAAGGTCATCGACTGTCCCGATCCCGCCAAGGGCACCAACATGCTCGACGCCGTGGCCAAGGACGGCATTCGCCTACTGGTCAAAGCCCGCGTGACCGTGCGCGCCAACCTCGAACGCCTCGTCGGCGGCGCGACGGAAGACACCATCATCGCGCGCGTCGGACAGGGTATCGTCAGCGCCATCGGCTCCTCGCCCACCTACAAGGACGTGCTCGAGAATCCGGACCACATCAGTCAGCGCGTGTTGGGCCGCGGGCT
>SKXR01000104.1 GCA_007128275.1 Kiritimatiellia bacterium | reverse complement strand
GTTCACGTTCCCGGCGTCGCATAGCTCCGCCCTCCAAAAAGATGGTATCCACCACTTTTTCAAAGCGATGCAGAGAACTGAATGACCCGGCCCCGCCAAGGCGCGGGGCCACCCCTCCCGGGAGGCGAGTTATACGAGCCCGTGATCTCGCGTTGAATAGAAATGGAGGCTGTTTGGACTCCGTTCACGTTCCCGGCGTCGCATAGCTCCGCCCTCCAAAAAGATGGTATCCACCACTTTTTCATGCGATGCGGAGAACTGAATGACCCGGCCCCGCCAAGGCGCGGGGCCACCCCTCCCGGGAGGGGAAATGGGTTAATATCCCCTCCTTTGGAGGGGTCTCCCGACGCGCTTCGCGGTCGGGAACGGGTGGGTTGATTTTGTACGGATAAGAATTGGAAGCGGGTATTAGAACGCGCCGAAGAAGATGCTGGTGAATGTGGTGATCGGGGCCGTTTCACGGAAGTCGTCGATAGCGGCGCGAATTTCGTGCAGCAACAGTTTGGCTTCCTCGTACAGTTCGTCATCACCAACAAGCTTCCCGATGGTCCCCTCACCCGCATTGATCTTCTCCGTGACTTCACGGAGCGCCGCCGCCGCCGCGGCAATGTCGTCGTAGAGGGCGTCATCCTCGGAGAGGAGGCGGCCCATCATCCCTTTCCCTTCCGCCAAGCGCGTGCTCACTTCGGCCAGATTCGCATAGAGGGTATCATCATGAATCAAGGCGCCGAGCGTGCCTTCGCCGCGCTCCAACATCCCCGTCACGTCGCGCAGACTGACGGAGATTGCTTCGAGGTTGTCGTACACCGTCTCATCCACCAACAAGCGACCGATGGTCCCCCGCCCTTCGGCGAGATCGTCGGTCATCCTGGTCAAGTTGGCCATGGTCTTTTCGATGTTGTACAGGATCTGCCCCTCCTCCATGGCATCGCGTATGGCTTTAATGGTGCCTGTGGCTTCATCCATCAAGTCGACGGGCGCCGAGCCCTGCAGGATGATATCATCCGGCATCGTGTCGGTACCGGGCGGTCCTTCATAGATCGAGAGATAGGTTCCGCCCAAGACGGAGGACGGCTTGATTTCTATCCTGTAGCCTTCCCGGATGTCCGGTTTCTGTTCCAACGTGGCGAGCACCAACACCCCGTCGGGTTCCACGGACAAGGACTTCACGCGCCCGATGAGCACGCCCCGCATGAACACGTTATCGCCCTGACGCAAACCCTGCACATGCTCGAAGCGCGCCTGGAGATGATAGCTCGGTTGGAAAATATTCTCGTAACTCAGAATGATGGTGAAGAACGCGAGCGCCAGCAGAACCATGAACATGAACGCCCCGACCATGATCTCCATCGACATTTCTTTAAGTTGGCTTCTTTTCATGATGTCTCCGAATCCTCCCACTCGCCCCTTGTCGTAATATACTGCGCTTCGAGAAACCCTCGCACAATCTCATTCTCTGATTTTACAAATTGTTCCGGCGTACTGACTTCCACGATTTTCCCGTCGTGCAGCATGGCAATGCGGGTGCCGATGGCCAGGGCACTGTGCAAGTCGTGCGTGACGACCACACTGGTCACGCCGAGGTCCTCGCGCAAACGATCGATCAACCGGTCAATCGTGCGGGAGGTGACCGGGTCGAGCCCGGACGTCGGTTCGTCGTACAGAATGATTTCCGGATCGGTAATAATGGCGCGGGCCAGGCCGACCCGTTTGCGCATGCCGCCGGACAATTCGGCCGGCTGCTTGTCAAACGCGTCGCCGAGGTTGACCATTTCCAGTTTTTCCCGCACCAGCTCGTCGATTTCCTCGATGCGCTTGTTGGTCTTCATCCGTAACGGAAGGCCGACATTATCCCCAACGCTCAGCCACTGCAACAACGCCGCGCTTTGAAAGAGAAAACCGAATCGATTGCGCATGCGGTCCAGCTCTTGGCCGCGCGCTTCGCTCACACAATCATCCCCAATCATGACGCGTCCACTATCGGGCGTAAGCAGGCGGACCATATGCTTCAAGCTGACACTCTTCCCCGCGCCGGACGCGCCGACGATGACGAAGGTTTCGTTCTTGCGAATTTCGTAATCGATCTCGTCGAGAACGACCCGGCCGCCCAGCTTCTTGGATACTTTTTCGAAACGGATCATTGATAGAACAACCTTGTGACCATGTAGCCGACGGTGAGAATGATCAGGAACGAGACGACCACGGTGCGGCGGGTGGCCAGGCCCACCCCCACGGCGCCCTGTTTCGCGGAGAATCCCTGGTGACACGCTACCGTGGCGATGATGATGCCGAACAAGACGGACTTCAGCAGGCCCACGTATAGATCCTTGTTGGCCGCGAACTGCGTGGCGTTATCCATATAGGCGGTCATCGACACCCCGAGCTGGGTTTGCCCGACGATCGCCCCTCCGACAACCCCGATGATGTTGGTGTAGACCGTGACCAACGGCATCATGGTGATCATCGCGACCAATCGTGGCGTAACCAGGTATCGGGCCGGAGGAATGGACATGACTTCCAGCGCGGAAATTTCCTCCGATACGGTCATCGTGCCGATTTGCGCGGCTATAGCCGACCCGACACTGGCCGCAATGATCAGCCCGGTCATGAACGGTCCCATTTCGCGGAGCATCACGACAGTGACGGCGGACCCGATATAGACCTCCTGCCCGTAGCGCCTCAATTCCAAGCCGGTCTGGAGGGCCAGAATCATGCCGGTAAACAATCCCACCACTGTAATCACGCCGAGACTCTTGATGGCGGTCAAGAACTGCTGATGCAACACGTCGTGCCGATGCTTCGGAGACACCATGAAAGGGATGTCCCGAAAGGCCTCCAACAACATCAGCATCGCGGTGCCCGTGTTGCGACACACCATCAGAACCTTGCGCCCGATATGGGCGAATAGATTCCCAGGCGGCTCAAAATGCTCTGGTTCGCGTGTGATTATGGTTCGGACTCCTCCCGTTCGCCCCAGCGGATGACGTACAACAATTGATAGCGCCTGTTTGTACCGCTTCGCTCGTATCCGATCAACCCTTTCAAGAACGACCAGCGCCGGATCTCCGTATCCTCCCGATCGTCGCGGGTCCGGTCAAAGAACGGGAACAAGGACGTGTAGCTCTTGTCCTCGCCCCGGCTCTGTCGTCGGTACATACCCCACAAGACTTCCGTATCCGACGAATCCTCGTAGCGGGCGTGGGTAATCAATGACCAAAACGGAGCATAGTTGCGTTCAATGGAGGGGGTGTACTTCAACGGCCACAAGGCCAGCATGCGAAAACGCGTTTCCTCTTCTTCCCGGATATAGGATACCAGCGGCCAGATCTTCTGGTAATTGGCCGTCATTTCACCGCGCGGCACCGGCGACTCGGGATCCGGCGCATAGGCCCGCTCCTGCCGGGTGTCCGAATAATAGAAGGGCAACAAATAGAAACGAGACGTGTACGTGTCACCTCGGTCCACGCGTTCCTGTCGCAGGATCGGCCACGCCAGAAAATGGCTGTGTACGCCGCGCATCGTTTTGGTTCCCCACAACGGCCAGAGATACGTCTGGCGCACTTCCCCGGTACGGCGCTGAAAGAAAGGCCACGGCGCCAACACCAGATTCTGGCGATCCCCGCGCGACACCCGGATAAACGGCGGCAGCACCATCCAGGATCGTTGATCGTCCAGCACGAGTCGCCCGTAAAAGGGGAAGAAGATATAGCCCGAACCGGCCGAGCCGGGGTAATAATACTCGGCGGAGGTCCAAATCGGCCACATCACAAATTTCTTGTTGAAGCGGTCGCGGTGCCGGTTTTGTCCGTAGAACGGGAAGACCCGAAATCGATAGATTCCCCTGCCGTGCGTATGCGAGACAATCGGCCACAGAAAACTGTGCGTAGGCACCTCATTGAGTTCCGTGCGCATGTACAGCGGAAAGAGCATAAACTCGATCTTGTCCCGCCCCAGGAATTCATGAATCCGGCCGCCGACGGGAAACAATGCGGCGTATTTCTCGCCGTGTATATCGCGGCCCTGAAAGTAGAAAGGGATCAACCAGAACCGGTACCGGGAAGCCGGGTCGGTGGTGTCGAAACGGGTCCAGAACGCGAGCAGAACACGACCGCTATGCTCGTCCCGGAACCGCTTGGAATAGCCAAGAGGCCACACGTATTCCGACCGCCGCCGCTCCAGTTCCGGGTGCTCGTACCGGCTGTACAGCGGGCGCACCGCGGTCAAGGCTTGTCCGTCCTCCTGGGTGGCCCGCTCAAAGAAGGGACCAAGCGCACGCAGACGCATATGGCCGTGGAGATCGCGTTGGCGGCTGATGAGCGGGCCGAAATCAAATTCCAACGGCGCGCGTTCGTCCGCCCAAACCGGATCGGCCAGGGGCAGAGACAAGAGAGCCAGCAGCCATGCGCGAGTCAACCAATGCATCTTTTCACCGTATCCGCCAACCCCAAGGCCAACCGGTCCGTCGTCTCCGGATCCGGCCCTTCGACCATGACGCGGCACATCGATTGCGTGCCCGAATAGCGTATCAATACCCGGCCGGAGCCCCGCAACTCCTCTTCGGCGCTTTGGATGGAAGCCATCAATTCGGGAATGTCTTCGATCGGCGGCTTGCTGAGCACATCGAGATTGATCAATTTTTGCGGGAACATCCGCATGATGCCCGCCATTTCCGACAAGGAACTGCCGTTTGAACGCATGACGGCCAGCAACTGCAAGGCCGCAATAATGCCGTCACCCGTGGTGTGGTGATTCGTAAAGATCAAGTGTCCCGACGCTTCGCCCCCGATCACCGCGTTCTGCGCGCGCATCATTTCCAACACATACCGGTCGCCCACAGGCGCAACGCCCACATCGATGTCCAGCCGTTTCATCGCCTCGTGAAATCCGAAGTTGCTCATTACCGTAGCGATCACGCGATTGTTATTGAGCAAGCCCTGTTCCTTGTACCACTTGGCGCAGATCGCCATGATATGGTCGCCGGACAATTCGTCGCCGCGCTCGTCCACGGCGATCAATCGGTCTCCGTCCCCGTCAAACGCCAACCCGAGATCGGCTCCGGTTTCCTTGACTTTCCGGCGCAGGTCCTGGGTGTGCTGGGACCCGCAGTTGTCGTTGATGTTCACCCCGTTGGGTTCATTGTGAATGGCGATCACTTCTGCGCCCAATTCCGTGAAGATGATAGGCGCGACCTTATAGGTGGCGCCATTGGCGCAATCGAGGACGATCTTCAAGCCCTCCAAGGTGACCTGATCAGGAAACGTGTTCTTACAGAAAACGATGTAGCGCCCGATGGCATCGTCGATGCGCTGTGCCTTACCGATGTCGTTCGCCGTGGGGCGAATGTCCTTGATGGTCCCCGAAGTAATCAAGGTCTCAATCTCGTCCTCTTCGCTGTCCGGCAATTTATTTCCCGTGCGCGAGAAGATTTTGATGCCATTATCCTGATACGGGTTATGCGACGCGGATAGCACAAGCCCCGCATCCGCGCGCATACTCTGGGTGATAAACGCGATCCCGGGCGTCGGCAACGGACCGAGCAAGTAGACGTCCACGCCCATCGAACAGATGCCCGCGGTCAACGCGTTTTCCAGCATGTACCCGCTCACCCGCGTGTCTTTTCCGATGACGATCCGATGCCGCTGTGTTTTCTGGTGCTGTTTGCACACGTAGGCCGTGGCCCGGCCGATTTCCAAGACCATCTCCGCAGTCATCGGCGGCATGTTGGCGATACCGCGTACTCCATCTGTTCCAAACATGTTTCCCATGAAACGTACTCCTATTTCTACAAACCTGTTGTGCACCGGACGGATTCCGGCGTCCTGTTTTTCGTCGCGTCCGAATCCGTCGGGAGCGAAGCGATCTATTCAATCACATGGGTCAAGCATCTGCCATATTCGCGTCAAACAATCCCGCCGACCGGTCCACGATGGCCTGCATCCATGCGGTCGCCGCGGCTTTGGCGTCGGGCGATAACGCGCGCACGGCCTCGATATGCGTGTCCGCGCCGGTCTTTTCCCATTCCGCCAAAAACCGGGTGCGCGGTCCCTCGCCCACCGCTTCCTTCAACGGGTGTTTGAGTGCATCCCGCACGGCGGGCCACTGCGCCGCAAAGCGTTCCTGCTGCCGAATCAATGGTTCCGCCTGCTGCGCATCGGCGCCGGATTTCAGCGCCGCGATGGACGCAGGCATTTTATCCGCGAGATCCTGCAAGCGTTTCAAGCGCTCTTTCAGTATCGTATCCATCTGTTGAATGGCCCCGAGCCGGCACGCTTCCCGGAACGGATCGGGTCGCATGAAGCGCACACGCACGTGGCGATACCAGACCTGCAAGGCTTGGATATTGCCGAAATAGATCAGGTTATTTCGCACCAGACGATTCACCGCGCCGTATTGCCCCAACGGATACGGTTTGGGCGCGCGCGCACCGGAACGGGTGGGACCGGCATAGAGGCATCCGGCCTCCAAGGCATCTTTTCGTTGAATCGTGCCGGCGGCAATGACCACCCCGTACGCTATACGGGCGGGGCCGACCAAGCCCCCTTGCCCGCCGAGAAAGATTGGCGGCTGGTCCAGCAATACCCCGCGCGGGACATCGCCGATGAGCGAAGGCGTGGCCTTGTCGCTGTGCGGCGTAAAGTTGAAATGGATATACGAGGAACCCACCTCGCTGTGGTTCTTGCGACTCGTGCCCCCGGCCATCAGGCAATCACAGAAATTGATCAAGCTCCCGGTCGTCACATACGCGAGCAGGATGGTTTGTTTGAATCCGACCGTATGCGCCCCGCCGGCCTGTTCTTCCAGCACGGTGCCGGACCGCACATGCGCGCCCAGCCCCATTTCGGCCCCGTCGAGGAAGACCCCCCCGCACGCGTACCCGCCCTTGAAAGAAACCCCGTGCCCCAGCTGACAGGAATCGAGTACGGCCGGGCCTTCCTTGCCCACCACGGAATCCGGTCCGATGGATGTTGCATCGCCCGTCAGACGCGTGGCGGGATGAAGCACCACGCCGCGCGCGATCCGTTCGGGCATAACCGAATCGTCCACCCACACCGCTTCCGGGGACGGCATCACCACACCTCGCGCCAACAGTGCGCGGGTTGTATCGGGAATGGAATAATCCGTATTCATCTTATCTCAACAACAAGCCGATAATCACGCCCGCCGCCGTGAAGGCCAGGAGCACCATGGCTTTGGCCGCCGAAACGGACGTCACGACCAGGTCCACCGAGATCCTGCCGCTGTTGTTAAACAAAAGCACGATCACCGTGATCGCAATCAAGATCAACGCAATCATAAGATTTCTACTCATTCGAATCGCTCCTCCCTTACAACACCTCTCGCATATACTTTTCCTTCAACAGCCGCCAGAATACCACAAGAAACGCCGTCAACGGAATGGCCAGGATCATGCCCCAGATGCCGCCGAATGCCGTGCCCCAGAAAAAGATGGCGATGATGATGACGAGCGGATGCAACCCTGTTCGATCTCCCATAATCCGCGGCGTGAGCACATAACTTTCGATCATCTGCACCACCGTAAATGCAGCCACCACCATAACGGCCAGCATCACCCCGCCATCCGCTTGGAACAGGCCCAGCGGAATGGTGACGGCCAAACCGATGATGCTGCCCAAATACGGCACAATGTTCAGCAACCCGAGCAACAAGCCCAACACGAAGCCGTATTGAAGGCCGATGATGCTGAATCCGGCGGCATAGAGCAAGCCCTGCAACAGGGCCACGACGAGTTGCCCTCGGAAAAAGGACACCAGAATATTCACGAATTCCGTGCCGAGGAAGATGCATGTGGAACGCGTCCCGGGTTTCAAGAACGGAAGGAGCCCTTCGATTTGATTCCGTTCAAGCCGTTTGACACCCAGAAAGAAGCCGAGATAGATCGGGAAAATAAACCAACTGAAAAGGCCCGCAATGAAACGGAACACATCGGCGCCCGCCTGCAACACCAACTGGAGCATCGACATGACGCCGCCCGAAATCAGGTCCATCCGTTCCTCCAGGATACTCTCCAGGCGGCGGTCCAATTCATAGGCTTTTGCCTGCTCCACGATTTCGGGCCAATGCGTCATCAACACGGCCCAACCTTGTCGCACCAGGCTGGTCGCCTTGAGCAGCAACCCCGCCAGCTGTTCCAGCAACAGGGATCCGAAGAACCACACGAACGCGGCGATGGGGATCAGAATGGTCAGATACACCAACGACACGGAAATCACGGTGTTTCGGCCCGTATGTGTATAGAACCAGTCGTGCAACGGTTTCATCACCAGGGCCGCGATACCGGCCACGGCTATCGGCATGAACACGTTCGAGAAATAGAGGAGAAAACGGCCCAGCCACCATACCGCGAATCCGAGCAACGCCGCGATAAAGGCCACGGAGAACAGCGTCAAGGCCGCCGCCACCGCGCGCTGCTGAGGTTCCGATAAGTTCAATGCCATCATGACCGGCAAACCCTAGCAGAAAGGCCGGACGCCGTCATATAGAAACCGCACTCAAAACCGATCCTTCTTCCTTCGCCATTCGGAAAAGGCGATCAGGGAATCGCAACGAAGAAACGGATTGGCCTGCTTTTCCAGCCCGATGGTGGAAGGCACGGTCGGGAGCCCTTCTCGTAATCGTTCACGGACGGCGAGAAGTCGGTTCCGGTACACGGCGTCGTCCGGCTCGAGCGAGAGGGCAAAGAGCAGATTATCTTCCGTGTATTCGTGGCCGCAATAGAGCGCCGTATCGTCCGGCAACGCAGCCAGCTTTCGCAGCGAAGCCCACAGCGCTTCTGCATGGCCTTCGAGCAAGCGACCGCAGCCGGAAACGAACAGCGTATCGCCGCAGAAGAGCGCGTCGGGCCGGGAGGGCGCCTTAAAGAGATAGGAAATGTCGCGGTCCCCGTGGCCGGGGGTTTCCAGGACGGTAAAGGTCCCGTCGCCCAATTCCAAGGCACGGCCTTCGAGTACGGGATGGTCGAGTGCGGGAATACGATCGTCTTCCGGACCAACCACTTGGGCGGCGGTATGCCGTTTCAAGGCCGGCACCCCGGCGACATGATCGTAATGGTGATGGGTGAGCAAGATATATTTCAGCGTCAAACCACGTTCATCCAAGGCCCGCATGACCACGTCCGCGTCCGCGGGGTCCACAATGGCGGCTTCGGTATCCGAATGGATCAGATACATGTAATTATCGGCTAAGGCCGGCAGAATTACGATTTCCATAGCCGGATTCAACCGTGCCCGGCTTGCGCTGTCAACCCTTGCGAAGAGATCGCTTGCTCTACCGTTTTTTGGACTGCGGCGGGAAGCGAGTCTTCGAGCGCCACGCCGCTTTGGATTGGATGTGTGCGGCTTGGGTTGGTCTTTATCCAAAGCGGTGTCGCCGTCCTCTTCCGCTTCGCTACAGAGGACTCTGCCACCGCAGTCCAAATTCCCTTGAGGCGCCCCGCTCCGTGGTGACCTATTCCGCCCATGCGCGCGCGAGGTCCGCCGCGAAGTAGGTCAGGATCATATCGGCCCCGGCGCGTTTGATGGCGAGGAGGGATTCGTCGCGCGTCTTTTCCAGGTCGAGCCAGCCGAG
>SKXR01000274.1 GCA_007128275.1 Kiritimatiellia bacterium | reverse complement strand
GAAAGCATGGCCACCATTATTCCGGCTTTCAGTGCCGCGCGGATGTTGCGGGATTATACAAAGAACCTGTATATGCCCGTGGCGCAGGACGAATAGCAGCGCCGGACAGTTGCTCCACCCTCCATTGACATGCGTGCCGATGAACTGGAGGGTCGAGCTATGCGAGACCGGAGGCTGAGTGGATCATGACTTGATGATGTCCAGCATCCTTGCAGGTTCCCGGCGTCGTATAACTCCGCCCTCCATTGCTCTGAGCGCTGTTGAATTGGAGGGTCGAGCTATGCGAGACCGGGCGGAGGCTCCGCCCTCCATTGCTGTGCGCGCTGTTGAATTGGAGGGTCGAGCTATGCGAGACCGGGCGGAGGCCGTCGCAGCTTGCGTGGTTGCCCTGGGCCTGGAGCGCCGTCGCTGAAGCTATGGTCGCCACACCCGGGCTTCCTTGCTTGACCCGACAACCCGATTGGGTATATCAATCGCATGCATTAACTGTCGTTTAATCCGCTAAAGAGGTGTGTCATGGAAAAGGTCGACGTGAAATTCAGTGAGTGGTTGGAGCAAGGCTTCGCCCTGTACAAGGAATCCATCGGGGTCCTTATTCTCCCGGCCATTTTGGTGGTGGTCATCAGCGTTCTTTCCCTTGGCATCCTGGCCGGGCCGATGATCGCGGGCCTGATCTGGATGACCCTGCGCTTGAAAGACAAGACGGAGACGAAACCGGCGGTGGGCGACGTGTTCAAGGGATTCGATTACTTTCTAAACGCCTTCCTGTTCATGCTGGTCTATTTCGTGGTGGGTTTCGTGGGTTCAACGATTCTCGGCATTCTCCCGATCATCGGTCCTGTGGTTCGGGCCTTCTTCATGTACAGTTTGGCTACCCTCTTGTTGTTCGCGTTGTTCCTGATCGTGGATAAGAAGATGGATTTCTGGCCCGCCTGCATGGCGTCCGTGGACAAAGTGAAGACGAACTTCTGGCCGTTCCTCGGCTTCACCGTGGTTATTTCCGTGGTCAGCGCGATCGGTCTGGTCGCATGCATTATCGGGGTGGTGGTGACGTTACCCTTCTATTATTGCGCCGCGTCCGTAGCGTATCGGGAAGTATACGGCAACGAGGTGTCCGCACCGCTCGTCGAACCGCGCACCGATGAGCAGAAAGAGGATGAACAAGCGGGTGGATCCACGCCACCGCCGCCCATGCCCCCGGCCTGAAGCCGTGGCGCCGGCGGAAATCATTCCATCCCTCCCGCCGCATAGGGGGAGGGGGATGGAAGCGTGGTGGCGCCAACGGCGGGGCATGTCCCGCCGGGAAGTCCTGCGCATCCACCTGCCATGGGTATTTCTTTCCGGGCTGGCGTGGGGCGTTTCCTTCGTCATCCCGTACCAGACTCCCGTCCGGCTGTGCGGCTTTCTCCGCTGGACCGGCTATCCCTGCATGTTCTGCGGGTTGACCCGTTCCATGTCCGCCTTTTCACAGGGCGCATGGGCATTTGCCGTCCATAACGCGCCCGTCGCCATCTTGCTGTATCTGGGGATGGTCGGCGTGTTCGTCTGGCACATGACGGGATTGGTCACCGGCACGGTCCTCAGGCCCGGCTACGCGCTGCGCCGCATCCCGGCGAAGTGGTTCCTCATCATTTTGACCGCATTCATGCTGGCCAATTGGGCGTACCGCCTTCGTCTCGGCCTGACGTGAAACGGTCTATGATCGGCCGTCCACAATCCAGCCGGAAGGCGAAGGCGGGGTTCCCGGACCCGATAAGGCAAAGAAGGTGGTCATAATAGGATATTGCCTTGTAGAGAGAGAGTCCCGAATCCTACGGAACCGGTATGTGCGGGCAAGAACGTGCGTGCCTCTTCGCACGTGACGCTTGACTATTACCCGCATCCGACCGATTAATACAAGTGACTAACTTTCTTCGACATAGTTTCTAACCCACCCCGGCCCCGCCAAGGCGCGGGGCCACCCCTCCGAGGAGGGGATATGAGGGAGGTCCAAGAGTTTCGTTCGGGGCGTAGCGCAGCCTGGTAGCGCGGCAGCTTTGGGAGCTGTAGGTCGTGAGTTCGAATCTCACCGCCCCGACCACTATTCTTTTCGGTCCGATGCTCACCCGATCCCGCCGCTGACGACGTCGCGCCAGCGCGTGTAGAGGGTCAGGGGGTGGGTCGATTCTTCGTCGAGTTCCGGGATGGAATCGATGTGGCCGGCGATGAGTTCATCGATACGCGTGGCGAGTTCGAGCCAGCGTTGTTTGCGCGCACCGATCCGGTTCTGTATGGTCTCGAACCCTTCCGGGCGATTCCGTCGCATCCATTGTCTGCGAAAACTCTGATTGCAGTCCTCCAATAAGCGCGGCATGCGCCGCGCCTGTCCTTGCAGTTTGGCGAGGGCGGTCGTGTCGCGTGTGGCGTAAGCGGTGTCGAGGGCGAGGCGGAACGTAATGATGGCGCGCAGGTACTTGGTGGCGACGCACCAGTGCGCGAAGTCGATCGGTTCTTCCTGATCACGGCCGGCCTTCAGGCGGCGCAACGCGCGATTGAATTGGCGCAGTACCCGCGTCCAATGTTCCGGCCCTTTCAGACACTCGTTCTTCCAGTAGATGCCCAGCAACGGATCGTCCCAGAACAGGGAGGCGGGGTTGATGTCCGTTTGGATCCCGTCGGCTTGAATGACAAGATCCCAGTCGGTGCCGCACACCGCGTTGAAACGCTGTGCCAAGGTCTTTTCATGCACGGGACCGTCGCCCGAGGCGGCGAGCTCGGCGGCGTAGGCCAAGCCGGCGAGCGCGCTGTCGAATTCACAATACGCGCCGTCGTCGCCCCACAACGTAAAGAACAACTCCTTCACACCGGTGCGTTTGCACGCGCGGACGCAGGGCGGGACGTTGGCGAGCGTCTTGTGATGCGCGTACCAGAAATGGCCGCCCCACGTCCAGATCCCGGAGGCCATGATCGGGTCGTGACCGAGATGGCGGTGCCGTTGAATCCAGTCTTCGTAGAAGCCCTGGTCCTCGTGGTAATAATCCCAATAGACGAGTTGAGCTTCGGCCGGAATCGCTTGTTTCACGTCGTCGGGGATGCGGGTCTCGGGCGCGTAATAGTCGTGGGTGGGGTTGCCCATGCGAAAATACATGTCGGACCAGAGCATGGGTTGCAGACCGTGTTTCTTGCATAACTCTACGACGCGTGCCAGATGCCGGTTGAAGAGCGTGTAACCGCGTTCGTGTCCGAAGAGATCCATGAAACGCCCGCGACCGAGGTCGTGCGTTTCGTCCATGCCGATGTGGATGCGGCGCGACCGATACACGCGGGCGTGCTGTGCCAGCATCTTGTCGATCAGCGCGTAGGTGCGCTCGTGATCGACAAGCAGGATGGATGGGGTGTCTTTGATTTCCCAGTAGGGCGACCATTTGAACATCGTTTCCAGATGTCCGAGGGTTTGGATACAGCCGATGAGTTCGATCGCGAGCGCGGCGGCGTGTCGGTCGAGATCCTGGAGGTCTTCGGTGGTGTATCGGCCGCGCAGGTAGCCGAAATACGGTTCCTCCGGGAGGGCGTAGGTATCTTCGGTGTAGAGCATGACCGTGTTATAGCCGAGCAATGCGAGTTGATTCATCCAGCGTTTGATATGGTCCGGCTTCATGACGGCGTTGCGCGAACAATCGATCATGACGCCGAAGGAGGAGAAGGGGAGTTGTTCGCGTACTGTTTCGCCTTCGTGCACAAGTCCGCTGATCAGGGAGCCGAGTGCGCGCAAGGCGTGGGCGGGGGTCGCGTAGCGGACGACGGCGCGGCCGTCTTCGCGGGCGACGACGGGACCATCGAGATCGTCTTCCTGGTGAAAGGCGAGGGGAATGCCGGCGGGATCGGATTCGCGCAGGACATCGTACTGCGCGGCCAGTACTCGCAGCGCCGGGATCAGTGTTTCAGGCGTTTGCTCTTGTTGCCAGCAGAAGGTCATGGCGATCTTTTCGTGCCTGGGCGTATATCTTTACCTCCGTCGTAGCGCTCTGCTCCAGCAGGGAGCTACGCCCTGTTGGGCGCCCGGCAGACCCATTTTCAGCGCTGCAAATTAGACAGCGCTGCGATCATCAATCCGCCATAGAAAACGAAGACGAGGGCGGTGCCGACGAGCATGATGATGTAGGCGATGCCTGTGACGAGGAAGAAGGTGTTGAGCCGGTCGAGGAACGGGATGAATGCAGCGGGCACCTCGGTGATTTGCTCAAGGGCGGAGCGCGCGCCGAGGAGGGCTACGCCACCGACAATGAGCAGTACGCCCCAGAGAATGCCGAAACAGGAGGCGCAATAGACGACCCCCATGAGGATGCTCATTATGCCCACGAATCGCAGCCAGGCGCCGAGGTTGGGGGGAACCAGCACCGGCGAGGCCGCCTCGGTGGGCTCGGCTTGCGGAGCGGTCGCCGGCAATTCGGGGGATCGCAATTCAGGCGTCGCGGAAGCCGTGATCCAGTCCGTCATGCCTTCGGCCCATACCAGGGTATCCGGTGACACGGTCCCCTGGCGGATCAGGGCCCGCAATTGTTCGGTTGATACGGGCCCTTGACGCTCGGTGCGGTCTTTCGAGTAGTACCAGCTCCTTTGCATCGGGCGCCTGTTCAGGAAATGCCGGCGAGTTCTTCGATGACTTCTTCGGCCAACTCTTCGGCGGCTTCGAGGGCCATCGACTTTCTCGTTTCGGAGTCGGTATATTTGAAGGCGTATTGACCGTCCGCCCAAGCAATCGAAATGTTCTTGATGCCGGCTTCCCCGAACGCGCTTGTGATCAGGGGCGTCAGCGCATCGCGTTCATCGTCTTCCTTCAAGACTTCCCCGGAAGAGACGAGCAGGATGAGCTTACGCACTTTGTGCAACGGTGTGGTGCCGTGCTTATCCATATTGAAGGCCACGCTGGGCGAAAGCACCTGGTCCATCCACGCCTTGAGGATGGCGGGGGCGGAGAAGTTCCACATGGGGATGGTCAGGACGACCACGTCGGACGTGTTGAAGATCTCGCCCTGTTCGATGCCGTACGTGCCCGCCAACTGTTCGTCGTCGGTGGGTTGGTGTCCGTCAATGAAGACCGGAAACCAGAATCCGCGAATGGCTTGGTAGTCCAAGAAGGGCGGCGGATTCTCGTAGAGATCCACGTTGGTGATGTCCACATCCGGGTTCCGTTCCGCCAGTGTGCGGAAAAAGGTCACCGCCAACTGTTTAGAGATCGATTCTTCCGTGGGATTCGGGTCTGCGCAAATATGCAATATGTTCATTTATCTCATTCCTCTCACAAGCTTGATTCAGGTTCAAATTTACAGCAACATCATGTCGGGCAGCCGATTATATCGTCCACCTCGATCTGATCGGTTCTAGGATTGACCAGTTTCACCAGGTAATTGCTCAATTCCCTTCCATATTCCGTGTCCTTGCCCAATTGTGCAAGTTGTTTATGCACGACGGTCAATCCTTCGTGGCCGGATTCGGCCTCTTCGGCATTGGGAAAGCGCCGTTCCGGGTTCGGATCGAGAAAGCGTTGAAACAGATAAACGAGGTGTTCATTCTGCCGTACGTGCGGGGGCAACATGTCGGGTAACCGGTCGAGCAGGGTGAGTTTGAACGTGTGGAGATCCGCTTCGGTCATCTTGGACGCGTCGACGAGGGGTTCCCCGCGCAACATCTCCAGTCCGACTAGCCCGACGCTGTATAAATCCGTTTGCGCGGTGCTGGGTTCGCGGCGATGGGTTTCGGGCGCCATGTAGAGGGGACTGCCGAGCAGGAATCCGGTTTTCTCGTTCAGCATCACCGCCCGTCCGTAGTCTACGAGCTTTGCATAACCGAGCCGGTCCACCATGATGTTGGCGGGTTTGATGTCACTGTGGACGAAGCCGAGGTTGTGCAGGCTTTCCAGGCCGCGCAAGACTTGTCGCATCAGGTACAGGGCCACCCCGGGTTGAACTTGAAGGCCCCCGTCGGAGATGCGAAAGATGGCATCGGTGAACCGATGCCATTCCTGCTTCTTGCTACGGCTTCGTGCCCGTTCGAGATGGTGTGGTGACATCATACAACGCAGATCGAGCCCGTCAATGACCTCCATTTGAATGTAGCCGATGCCGTTGCTTTCTTCGTACACGTCGCGCGCCACGAGATTGGGGCTCCGTACCGTCTGCAGCCGTGACGTTTGAATGGCCATTCGTCCCATGTCCGTCCAGTACTTCTTGGCGCTGGGATAGAGGCTCGGATCAAACAGTTTGATGGCGTGCCGTGTAATGCAGCCGCGCGCGCCTTGGCGCAGGCCGAGGAATACAATCCCTTGCCGGCCTCGGCCCAGTTCCCGCTGAAAAAGGTAGGCCACCGGATAGTAAATGGACTTGGCACGAATCAAGGCGTGATAATTTTCGATCAACTGTCGGCTGCCCGTCCCGTGCCCTCGATCCCTGGTGTCCGCCAAGGGCTCGAAATCCGTAACTGTGTCATTATCAGCAATTTCCACCCGCGTGGTTTGCAGTGCTTTACCTGAATGCGTCATAAGGAGAGTGTACGCAGTCGGGGAAAAATTGGCAATAAAAGGATTCGAGTCCGGCGCCGAGCTTTTGACACTGGTGCGCGAGGCCGTGCGGACATCCGTTTGCTTGGGTCGGCTGCCGGATCACTTCTGCTCTTCTTCGCAGACCAGGGCGCTCAACTGGTCCACCAGGGCCTCGAATTTCTTCAGTGCCGTGTGCAAGGGGGCGGGCGTGGTCATATCCACGCCGGCGTCGCGTAATTGTTCCAGCGGGTATTTACTGCCGCCCGATTTGAGAAAACTAAGGTACCGGTCCCGTTCCGCAGTCCCTCCGTGAGTGACCTGCTCATACAACGCGAGGGCGGCCGCCATGCCCGTGGCGTATTTATAGACGTAGAACGCCGAGTAGAGATGGGGTATGCGGAATCCTTCCAAGGCGCTGTGTTCCTCCAGCGGCACATCGGGGCCGAAATACGTGGCCAGCAGTTCTCCGTAGACGGCGGTCAGCGAATCCACCGTCAGTGATTCGTTCCGCTCCACCATGGCGTGGGTAATGCGCTCAAACTCGGCAAACATGGTCTGGCGAAAGAGCGTGGCGAGCATGTCGTCCACCTGTTTGTTGACCAGATAGGCCTGCAACGCGCGATCGTCCGCGATGCGCATCAGATAATCCGCAAGGAACTGTTCGTTGAACGTCGAAGCCACTTCGGCCACGAAGATCGTGTAATTGTAGTGCTGGAACGGTTGATGCCGAACGCTGTGCCAGGAATGCATGGAGTGGCCCGCCTCATGGGTGAGCGTGAACACGTCGGACAGCACGTCCTCCTTATAGTTCATGAGGATGTAGGGGTCGCCGGTATACGAGGCGGCGGAGAAGGCGCCGGACCGTTTGCCCTTATTTTCGTAGCGATCCACCCAATGTCCCAGCAGGCCTTCCCGAAGATTCCGCACGTACTCGTCGCCGAGCGGTTGCAAGGAGTCGGTGACCAGCTCCACGGCTTGTTCATACGTATAGTGGGTCTTCACGCCGGTCACGATGGGGACGCGCGTGTCGTACAGGTGCAGTTCGTCGAGACGAAGCGCGCGTCGGCGGACGTCGTAGTAGCGATGTAGTACGGGCAGGTATTCGCGGACGGATTCGATCAGCCGATCGTATACGGTGACGGGCACGTCGTCGCTGAACAGGCTGGCTTCGAGCGAGGACGGGAACTTGCGTACCCGGGCTCGATACACGTCCTGTTGTACGCTGCCCGTATACAGCGCGGCCAGCGTATGCTTGTGCGCTTCAAATTCGGCGATGTACTGAAGGTACGCCGTTCGCCGAACGTCCCTTTCCGGATGCTGGATAAAAGAAGCGTACGAGCCGTGGGTGAGCGGCTGTTTCCCCACATCGGTTATGATTTCGCCGAATTGCATGTCCACATCGGTCAAAGCGTTGAATCCGTGGCGCGGGGTCTGGCTGGATTCCGATTGCATGGCCAGCAACCGTTCTTCCGCCTCGGACAGGACATGCGGTTTGTAGCGCAGCTGTTTTCGAAGAAAGATCCGATACGGTTCCAACGGCTCGCCGGCCAGCCACTCGGTCATGACCGTGTCGGGAATGGCCAGGATTTCGGGCGTCAGGAAACTGGATCGCGCGGAAAAGGCGGTGGCGATGGAGACATAGCGCGCCATGCGCCCTTGGGCCTCGCTGTTCCCCATGTCTTCACTCACGCGAAGGTGCGCGTAATACCCGAGTTGTTCTTCGAGCAATCCGAGGTCATGCACGAAATCAAGCGCTTCGCGCAGGCGGGTTGGGGAATCGCTCAAGGTGCCTTTGAACGCGTCGATTCCCGGTGCGCGCGCCTCGAAATCACGCAGACCGTCCTCCCAAGACGCGTCGTCCGGAAACAATTTCTGCAGGTTCCATTTATGCGCGTCCGAGACTTCCGAACGCAGAGGTATTTTTTGAGGGTCCGAATTCACAAAGCGACTCCATGGGTTGTGCGGGAGCGGTTATCAAGACATTTTCAGGTGATCCCGGTCAAGTCCGCGCTGCTCGGGCGCGTCCTTTGCCCGGCAAAACGCCGATTGACGGGTTGTGGCGGCAATTGGTACCCTCGCGCACTTGACTCTATCAACCGAGGGTGACTTATGGGCTTTAACGTACCGACAAAGAACAACAAAAAACTGGAGCAACTGCTTGAGCGAATCGAGGCCGACGCGGAGTTGAACCAGCTCTGGCGCTGCGCCAACGTCAATGCCGTGGATCGGTTTGGCATCAGCGATCATGGCGAAGTGCATATCCGCATCATTGCCAACGCTGCGTTGCGGGTGTTCCGGCTGCTCGTGGAAGGGGACGTGACGCCCAGCGCCGTGAAGGACCACGGATTGACGGTGGATGACGCCGAAGTCATCGTGGTCCTGGCGGCGGCATTGCACGATGTCGGGATCTCCATTCATCGCGACGATCATGAGCGGTACAGCCTCATCATTGCCTATCCCAAGGCGCGCCAACTCCTCTCGGAGCTCTATGAAGAGCCGACCCTGACGGCGATGGTCAGCGAAACCCTGCACGCGATCATCGCCCACAATTCGGAACAACGGTGTCTGACTATTGAAGCGGGTTGCGTGAAGTTGGCGGACGCCCTGGACATGACGGAAGGCCGGTCGCGCATCCCCTTTGATGCCGGTCAGGTCAACATCCATTCCGTGTCCGCGCTGGCGGTCAAGTCCGTGCAGATCACCAAGGGCGAACTCAAGCCCGTGCGTATCGAGGTGGAACTGCACAACTCGGCGGGAATCTTTCAGATGGATAACTTGTTGCGGAAGAAGCTCTACAATTCCACCCTCATTCCGTTTGTCGAAGTCCGCGCGGCGATTGTGGAAGGGGAGACCGAGAAACGGTTGATGACGGAATACCGGCTCTGACCGGGCGGGGAATAAGAGCGAACACTAAAGCCTATCCCAAGACCGGCTCGACAGGAGGGACTGTCTCAATACCCGGCTCACCGGGCCGGTTCGCCATCCAAGCCGCAATCTCCGCGGGAAGGTAGGGCGAGGCCTCCGGCCGAGTCGCTGCGCGTGTGTGGAGACTAAAAAGAACTTCGTCCTAAACAATCCCTGTTCACGCTCTCGGCTCACCGGGCCGGTTCGCCCTACCATCCAAGCCGCAAACTATGCGGGAAGGTAG
>SKXR01000219.1 GCA_007128275.1 Kiritimatiellia bacterium | reverse complement strand
TGGAAGGCGATAGCTTTTTCGAACGCGATCCATTCGGGCCGGGCGATTGGATGACCTTGACCATCGAAGGTTTTGATGCGTTTAACCAGTCGCAGGGCACCGTGGAGGTGGAACTCGCCAATTTCCTGTCCCCCGATCCCGGCGACCACTTCATCCTGTCCGATTGGGAATGGGTCAATCTGGAGGCCTTGGGAACGCGCGTGCAGATTCTCTCGTTCATCGTAAGCTCCAACGACGACTTTGTGCCCACGTACTTCGCCATGGACCACTTCACCGTCGCCGGGCCTTATCCGCCTGCGGCGGACCAGGAAGGCACTACCGCCATCCACATGGATGACGAACGATTCGTAGCCTGGGCCACGGGCTGGACGAACTACATCCAAGGCGACGATCTGGATGATGCATGGACGGACGTGTCACGCGCGCTGGGCCCCGCCATCGGGGAAGTGAGCAACGTCGTATCCCTGGGCAATCATGGCCAAATCACGATGACGTTCGATGCACCGATTGTGAACGGGCCCGGCTTCGATTTTGCCGTCTTCGGCAATTCCTTCTCGCACACCGGATTTCTCGAACTCGCCTATGCGGAGGTCTCCAGCGACGGCACAAACTTTGTCCGTTTTCCCAATCATTCCCTGACCGCCGATCCTGTGGACTTTTGGGTAGACGCA
The DNA here is from genome assembly GCA_007128275.1 of Kiritimatiellia bacterium. Taxonomy (GTDB): domain Bacteria; phylum Verrucomicrobiota; class Kiritimatiellia; order SLAD01; family SLAD01; genus SKZA01. The sequence continues at coordinate 9,105 of SKXR01000219.1, read as the reverse complement.
ACCATGGATCCGACCCTGATCGACGGCTTGGCGGGAAAGTACAAGGTCGGCTACGGAATGCCTTTCGATCTAAACGACTTGCAGAATGTGTCGCCTCTGCTTGATGTGCACGACGTGCGGTATGTGCGCCTGGTCGATATTGTTGGCGACGGCAACGATACGGACTCGTACGGCAACCCGATATACGATCCACACCCAACCTGGGGCTCAGCCGGGTTCGATCTGGAGGCCATCGGTGTGCTGAATCAGTGGACTCCGCTACACGCGTGGCGTGTCGAGCATTTCGGCGAGGACGCCTATGCGCCCGACGCCGCGAACGACGCGGATTGGTCGGGGGATGGCGTGCCCAACCTGTTGGCCTACGCGCTTGGCCTGGATCCGACCACCCCGCACTCGGGCCCGCTGTTTACGCTGGTGCCGGAACAGGATGAAACGGGCAGCCGGGTGGCGTTCGAATATACGCGCCGAATCGATTACCCCCATGCGCACGCAGCGCTCAACAGGTCGCTCACCAACAGCGCATGGAGCAACGGCCCCTTGAGCGTCAGCGAAGAAGTGATCGAACAGAACGGCGAAACGGAGCGGGTGCGCGTACGGCCGAATGGGACCTACACCAACGCCGCCTCGCTGTTCTTCCGGTTGGAGGTGAACGAACCGTGAAGAATGGCTTCACGTTGATCGAGCTCGCCGCCGTGGTGGGCGTCATCGGCCTGTTGACGTTGCTCGTCATTCCGGGCGTGCAACGTCTGCGGGAATTGGGGGCGCTCGGACAATGCGCCAATAACCTGAGAATGTTGGTGGCGGCCAACACGTTGTATGCGGCGGATCATGGGCACTATGTCGCCGCGGCCGAAGACATCCATGGCGCCAATCTCACGCGTTGGCACGGCCGGCGGACCTCCACCTCGGAATCGTTTGACGGAGCCAACGGGCCGTTATCCCCGTACTATGGCCACAGCCGGACCATCCGCGGGTGTGCCGCATTTCGGGTCGGAGATCCGTCCCGGGCGGCGAACACGTTTGAAGCGGCGTGCGGCGGATACGGATACAACGATCGCGGCGTGGGGACGCGCGCCTATCTGCACGGCTATTCCGCGCAGGCCATGAAAAAGGGCATGCCGGCGGGCCAATTAAGCAAGGCGACCGCCACCATCATGTTCGCCGACACGGCCTTCCCGCAACCGTACGGCAATCCCGAGTACCTGATCGAGTACTCGTTTGCGGAGGCCTACCATTTCGTGTCGCGCGATGCCGACGGCCGCATTCGGGAATTCGGAAGGGCCATGCCGTCTATTCATTTCCGGCACGCCGGACGGGCCAACGTGGCATGGAGCGACGGGCGTGTCACGGCGGAAGAAATGAGGACGGAATACAGCCGGGCCTTCACGGAAATGAACGTCGGTTGGCCCGGCGACGCGAACAACGACCTGTTCAGTCCTTTTTGAAAAGGCGACATCCTGGCAGCCCGTTGTAAAAGTCATAGCCACACATTTCCACGCCCTCACGGGCGCGGCTACGTTGCCTATTTCTTCGTAGCCGCCGCCGTCAGTGGATGGCATGCCCGAGGAGCATTTTTTAACGGGCTCCTAGACGATGCGTCCGGCTACTCAGCGTCGCGGGGGGAGGGCACCACGACGGGCCGGCGCGCGGGCGGCGGACGGCACGGCGGTGGTGGGGATTACGGGCGGGGCTTTGACTTCGCGCGAGCCGAGGGATTCGCCGCACACCGTACAGCGATAGTCATGCAGTTCCGCGTGCGGCAACACCAACAACAGCTTCTCGCGCACCGGTTGTGCCGTCTTGCACTTCGAACAATACAGTTCGCTGGCCCGTAAATCTTCAAATTGTCTGTTCATCAGGGCTATAAAATAGCGTGCGCACGGGAATGCGCAAGGATTGATCTCCCGCCCGGCATTCTGAGTCGAGAGCGTGAACTGGGTTTGCGCCGGACGATGGTCTTTTCAATCTCTATCCACGCGCGGCGGCTCGGCGAGACGCCTCGCTCTACCTGCCCGCGGAGATTGCGACTCGAGTGCTAGGGCAGCCTGAGTCGAGAGCGTGAACAGCGATTGTGGCTTTTGCATTGCGTTCTCTACCCCAATGATCGACATTGGCCGGCATGAGAATCATATGTTACAGCCTGCTTTTTTTCGCGCTGCACGGCATGGTGCCGTCTGGCCATGCGGAAACCGCGACCCCGCCGCAGGACGCCGATCCCGACGCGATGTTTGTGCTCCGGCACCACGACCACGTGGACGCGTTGTACGAAGAGCACCAGGCGGAGTACGCGGAGCAACCGCATATGCTGGTGCGCCGCGGTCTGCTTGCCGATCGCAAGAAACATCAGGTCGAAATCTTCGCCGAGGCCTCCGGACTCCCCCCCAACGACCTCGTCGAATTCATGGTGATCTCGGAGACAAGCGGACACGACTACGAAGCCCTGGCCATTTCTCACGCGCGTCCGAGCGATATCCATGCGGCCCTGGAATTCATCGGTATGGAAGCGGGCGAACCGTTGAATCCCCCCGGGTACCGCTACTTTCCCAAAGGAGAACGCGTGTTCATCACGTTCATCTGGACCGATGACGACGGCACACGCCATGAACGGCGCGCGGAAGAGTTGGTGCTGGACGACCGCACCGGGACCTCGTTGCCGAAAGAAGGATTCGTCTTTGTCGGTTCGCAATGGATGGAGGAGAACGGCGATCGGGTGTATGCCGCGGATCGGTACGGTCCGCAATCCATCGTGTCGGTGTACAACGAACCGACCACGGTTTTTGATGTGCCGCGCGCGGTGTCGCAACGCGACGTCTACGGCGTCTTGCGGCCCTATCCCGAAAGGCAAGCGGACTACGGCCAATTGCTCCGCATCCGCATTGTGCCCGAATTCACGGACGGACAACGGCGGGTGGCGGATGTCGCGCTCGACATCCGACCGGGCACGGAAGACGACGACGCGCCCATCCTCCTGACCCTTCTGGACGAACACGGGGATCCGCTGCACGAAGAGCATTCGCTCCATCACATCTTGGCCGCGTTGAACCGGATTGCCGAACGCGGCCAAACCCCTTTCATGTCCCTGCGCATGGACGAAGAAACGCCGCTCCACGAACTCCGTGATCTCCTGCGTCTGTTGCGCGCCTTCCAGCAGGAGGGCGAGCTGCATATCGAACCGCCGCGCCCCGGCGACCTGCTTTACCGTGCGTTCCTGCCGGTGGAAGCGCATCGCGACCGGGCGAACCGCCCCAGCCAGGCGTTGGAACTGCATTTGGAACGCAGGGACAACGGTCTGACCGGACGGCTCATACAGATTGAGGACCACCGACAACGCCGCGAAGACCCGTTCGATCCGGAGATCACCGAATACGATGTCGCTTCGCCGGAAGCCCTGCAGGAAATGCTACACGAAATACAGCATGCCCTGCCCGTTCTTCTGTTGTTTGTGCCCAGCGACGCGACGTACGGCGCCGTCATGACCTGGGTCCGCCCCGTGATGGACACGCATCCCATGATCCATCTCTTCCTGTAAAGCGCGCGATGCATGGGGACGGGAGACCGCGGATACGTTGAGCCGCGGGGGCGCATTTGTTAGGATCCACGGATGATGCGCCTGAATCGCACCCATGTTACCGAAGGCCCTGTCGGGCCCACGTTGATCCGGCTGGTCTTGCCGATGATCGGCGGGGTCTTGACGATGATGCTGTTCAATCTGGTCGACACGTTTTTCATCGCCCGGCTAGGCGCCGTACCGTTGGCGGCCATCGGGTTTACGTTTCCCGTGGTGTTCGTCATCACCGGCACCACCATGGGCATGGGCATCGGCATGGCGTCTGTCGTCTCGCGCGCCGTAGGCGAGGGTGATCACCGGCGTGTGGCGGAAATTACGACGCGCGGTTTGATCTTTGTGGTCGTGCTGGTCTTGATCTTTGTCGCAGGCGGCCTGTGGTTGCATGACCGCATCTTCGCCCTGCTCGGCGCCGACGAGGCGTTGATCACACTCATTCACCGCTATATGTTTCCTTGGTTTCTGGGCGTGCCCTTTCTCGTGATTCCCATGATTGGGAACAGCGCGATCCGGGCAACCGGCGATTCTTTCACGCCCAGCCTGATCATGATCATCGCCGGCGGGGTGAACGTGATTCTGGATCCCTTGCTGATCTTCGGTATCGGTCCGTTTCCTCGGCTCGAACTGCAGGGCGCCGCCCTGGCGACGGTGTTCTCCTATTTCATCACGTTCGCGGCCGCATCCTGGATATTGATACGGCGCGAGCGGATGATCCTCTTCCGGGTCCCCCCGCTCGTCGGGCTTTTTGAAACCTGGGGCCGCCTGCTCCATGTCGGGTTCCCGGCGGTTCTGACCAACATGCTCATTCCGATTTCCGGAGGCATCTTAACCCGTATCATGGCGGGTTACGGCCCACAGGCCGTCGCCGCCTTCGGCGTGTGTGTCCGCATCGAATCGTTGGTGATGGTGGGCGCTTTTGCCATGTCCACCGTCATGATCCCTTTCGCAGGGCAGAACTTCGGGGCCGGGCGCGCGGATCGCGTTCGGGCGGGGTTACGGTTTGGTCGGCGTTATTGTGTGATCATCAGCCTGGCGCTGTGGGTGGTTCTGGCATTCAGCGCCCGTACCATTGCGGGCTGGTTCAGCGCGGATCCCGTGATTATCGAGATCATCCGCCCGTTTCTGATGTTTGTTCCACTGAGTTATGGGGGATTCGGCTACATGCTGTTGGTGACGGCCTCGTTTAACGGAGCGGGTCTGCCGCGCCATGCCATGGTGCTCTTCGGGTCCCGTCTGTTCGTGTTCACCGTGCCGCTCGCTGTGTTGGGATCCTATGTGGCGGGGATCCCGGGCGTTTTTGCGGCCATGTTCCTCGGGAATATCGGATCGGGTCTGCTCGCACACTGGATGGTCGGGCGTCATCCGGCCCTTGTGCAGGAGTAGACATGCGCGTAGCAAGACCGGCGCGGGGAGGAATCTCACCCGCTCTTTTTCGATTCGCCCACGATTTCCTTCAAGATCGTGTCGTATCCTTTGCCGCCGGACATCTGCTGTTCCATTTCCTGAAACGCGGTGGTCGCGCCCTTGGAACTTTCCTTCTCGACACTGATCACGGTGTTGCCCACACGGATCTTGTCGCCGCCCTTGATCAGGGTGGCTTCGACCCGCTGATTATTCAGGAAGGTCCCGTTCTTGGACGCGAGATCCTTGAGATGATACTCCTCGTCAAACAGGCGGATGCCACAATGCAGGCGGGAAGCCTTCTCATCTTCGAGCACGATATCGGCTTTCGGACTTCTACCGATCGTCAGGGCCTTGTCGGACAAGGCAACCTCCACGAGCGTTCCGTTCGGCTTCTTGTATTTCAGTATCATGCTAATCCCTTGCACTCCCGCTCAGGGTGGAAGTATAGCGGTGTCCGGGACGCGAAGCAATCCGTTAAATTGCTTTTTTTTCGATCAATTCCCGGAAGTATTGAATGGTTCTTCGCAAGCCTTCTTCGAGATCCATTTGCGGTTCCCAGTTCAATTGGCTGCGCGCCTTATCAATGTTCGGTTGGCGGATTTTGGGATCGTCTTCGGGCAACGGTTTATGGACCACGCTCGACGTGCTGTCGCACAGGCGGATGATTTCCTCGGCGAACTGCATCACGCTCATTTCGCGCGGGTTGCCGATGTTCACGGGTTCCGCGCAATCGCTTATCATCAGGCGGTAAATGCCCTCGATCAGGTCGGACACGTAACAGAAACTGCGCGTCTGGCTGCCTTCCCCGAACACGGTGATGGGTTCGCCTTTCAGGGCCTGCCCGATGAAGGTCGGCACCACGCGGCCGTCGTGCGGGCGCATGCGCGGACCGTACGTATTGAAAATGCGCACAATGCGCGTTTCAACGCCGTGAAAGCGGTGATAGGCCATGGTCATGGCTTCGGCGAACCGTTTGGCCTCGTCGTAGACGCCGCGGGGTCCGATGGGATTGACGTTTCCCCAATAGGTTTCCTTCTGCGGATGTTCCAAGGGATCTCCGTACACCTCCGACGTCGACGCGAGGAAAAAACGCGCCTTCTTCGCCCGCGCAAGACCCAAGGCCTTGTGCGTCCCCAGCGCGCCCACTTTCAGCGTCTGGATCGGCAGTTCGAGGTAATCAATCGGACTGGCGGGCGACGCAAAATGGAAGATATAATCAACGTGGCCGGGCAGGTAGAGGTATTCCGTGACGTCGTGCTCGATGAATGTGAATCGCTTGTTCCCGGCCAGGTGCTCAATGTTCGCAACGTTCCCCGTAATGAGGTTGTCGAGCGCAATGACCTCATGGCCCTTCTCCAACAGATAATCGGCCAGGTGAGATCCGAGAAAACCGGCTCCGCCGGTAATCACGCTAACGGGATTTTGACTGCTGGACATATGAAACACTCCTGCTTCGACGGGCTACGGCTGAAATTGAAGCGTGACGATGCCACAACCATAAAGCGCTGTACAGTTGAAATCCGGTCGCCGGCCGCCGCGCGGGGCGCAAGCGGTTTCGAGCGGTTTATCGCAACGCCATTTCCGGATACATCGCTTGGATGAAATTGTCGATTTCCCCGACGTACTCGCCCGTCTTGGAGTCGCGCGAGCCCGAGACGGAGATGTAGGCCCAGCGATGGGACACGTTGAAGACGATCCGGTCAAAGCCCATCCAGAACATGCGCATGACGTGTGAATGCGTTTCACGGCCTTTGCCGACAAACCAATACGCATAATAGAATTCATGCTCGAATTCGCGCCCGTCTTGCATGCGACCGCGACGCAACATGTCGAGCACCACGACCTTCAACGGTCCTCGTCCGTCCAGATCCACGGTGTGCGTCCATTCGCGCACGATTTCCTGGCCCTGTCCCGTCAGGCACAATTGCGGACGGTGAATACTGGAACGATCCGCCCCGCTCAAGACGATGGACGCCGTCACAGCCTGACCGGCCGGATGCTCATAGTATTTCTTGAGAATGGCCGTGTCGCTCGGAAGAATCCGGCGCTCGTCGATGCTCATCATATACAATTCATGTCCGCAATCCGGACAGGCATCGCGGTCGGGGATGTCCTGCGCCAGATAGGTGCCTTGATGTTTCGGGTTCTGGCAATACCGAACTTCCTTGCCCGTCCACTCCGTGATGTGTTCGGGCAAAGCCACTTGGATGCCGGCCTCCCCCGTCATGTGCACATCCACCGTGTAGGCGAGCAGCAACGAGGTGAGGACCATCAGGCCGATGACGATGAAATAGGGCTTAAATTGGCGTGCTTCCATTGCTGCCATACCTCTCTGTAATTCACATTCAGCGCGGAACCGATGGCCACCATGAAACCGATGGCCACGGCAAATACTACATACCCGGAATAATCATGATACAACGTCAACGCCAAGCGTTCCCCGAACGCCTGCGCCACCAGCGCGATGGTCGCGATACGGGCCATATTCCCAATCATCGCCAATGGAATGGCGCACAGAAAGAGGATCCACTTCTTCAGGAGCGTCTTCTGCGTAAAATACGCGTACACGGCGGTCAACGCGGTCATGGCCAGGAGCGATCGAATACCGCTGCACGGATCGGCCACGTCAAAATTGAACCCGCCCGCCGCGCCGGAGTAGATCGCGGAACCGGAGCGCTCCGCGGCAATCCCCAACCCGTTCAGGATGGATGTGGACGCGGTAGCGGCAAATATGCGCAAGGGAAAGGAAATCGTATCCAGAAAATTGAGCGGGATGCAAAAGATGAGGTACGCGCAAGGGAAGATCAAATGTTTCGCCGTCTTCCATCCGTAAAAGTAATAGGGCACCCCCCATGTCAACAGGATCAGGCCGAATAGCGACAGACGGGTTTGCTGGGCCTTGGCGCCCATCCAATGGCATAGCAGGGCCACCACCACAATGGCCAATCCCATGCGGCTGACGTATTTCGGCGCGGCGGCGATATCGTTGCGCTTCATCCAAATCACGGCAAGCGAGACGAAGGGGATCAGATACCCGTGCGAATAATCCGCCCCGTCGAACATGACTTCGGAATTCCAAAAGAAGAACATCCAGCCGAATGCCGAACGGGAGTAGACCTCCGGCATGATCGTATTGCCTTGGAGATGAAACAGCACATACGCCATGCCCAACATGACGGCAAACAGGCCGAGACGTATCATCTCGGTCTGTGTCAACGCGGCCAGACGCCAGCGTTCACTCCATATCTTGACATCGGTGATTTCCATGAAAGTCCTGCCGGGTAACCTAATTCCGAAACGGGTTCCTGTCAATTCATAGGGTTATTCTGAGGAAATCGGCTAGTTTCGTCATGTCCGGCACCCGGTGGTCCGCCTCCGTGGTTCGCTCGGAAGGGTCCACCAGCACCGTCCGGCACCCGGCGGCGCGCCCGGCCAGCACATCCTTCTCATTGTCCCCGATCATCCACGACCGCGCCAGATCCAGCCCGTGCTTCTCCGCCGCATCGAACAGCATCCCCGGATTGGGTTTCCGGTTCGGATGCCTGTTGTCGTCGGCCGTGCACTGGAAGATGTCGAGCAGATCCAATCCTTCCCGTTCAACGGCTTCCAACAACGACGCGTGAATTTCGTCCAGGGTCTTCTGTGTCATCAAGCCCCGTCCCACACCCCGCTGATTGGTAACAATCACCGCCTCAAAGCCGCGTTCCCGGGCAACGCGCAAGGCCTCCCAAAAGGCCGGCATGATATGAAAATCAGCCAGTCGCTCGACGTACCCGGGGCCGGGCGACACATTGACAATGCCGTCGCGATCAAAAAACACACAGGGTTTGCCCCCCTCATTCCGTGACGTCATGCGCGTCTCCCGCTTCGATGCGTACCTGTTCAAATTGCGTCCCCCGCTCGGAAACGAGTACGCCCCAAGCGCCCTTCGTTGGAGACTCGGTGGTCCATGCGGCCATCGGTTCCCCGTTCACAAATGCGCGCACATCCGTTCCGTTGAAGAGCAGGTCAATGTCCTGTGGCGTTGCACGAAGCATGAGCGCGCCGCGCTCCACCTGATGCGCCATGCGCCCGTTGCGGCAACGGCCGAACGTCCACGCGCTGGGGCTCCCGTTCATGATGAAATAATCAAAGTT
>SKXR01000176.1 GCA_007128275.1 Kiritimatiellia bacterium | reverse complement strand
TTCTCCGATGCGCTCCTCGGCCGGATTTTCACCGGGATCGGCGAACCGCGCGACCGCGGACCGAGCATCACGCAAAACATGATTCCCATCGGCGGCCCGTCCGTGAACCCGGCCAAACGCATCATCCCGCGCAACATGGTCCGAACCGGCATCCCGATGATCGACGTCTTCAACTCCCTCGTCGAATCGCAGAAACTCCCCATCTTCTCCATCGCGGGCGAGCCGTACAATCCCCTGCTCGCCCGTATCGCGCTGCAGGCGGAAGTCGACATCATTATCCTCGGCGGCATGGGCCTTAAACACGACGATTACCTCGTCTTCCGCGACACGCTCGAGGAACACGGCGCCTTGTCGCGCACCGTCATGTTCGTCCATACCGCGGCCGATCCCACGGTTGAATGCCTGCTCGTGCCGGACGTCTCGTTGGCCGTGGCCGAACAGTTTGCCCTGCAAGGGAAACGCGTGCTCGTGCTGCTCACGGACATGACCAACTTCTCCGATGCGCTGAAGGAAATCGCCATCACCATGGAACAGATCCCCGCCACACGCGGGTATCCCGGCGACCTGTACAGCCAATTGGCGGCGCGCTACGAAAAGGCCGTGGACTTTGAAGGCGCGGGTTCCATCACCCTGCTCGCCGTCACCACCATGCCGGGCGACGACGTCACGCATCCCGTCCCCGACAACACGGGGTACATCACCGAAGGCCAATTCTACCTGCGCAACGGACGCATCGAACCGTTTGGCTCCCTCAGCCGCCTCAAACAGCTGATCAACGACAAGACCCGCGAAGATCATCGGGCCATCATGTCCGTCATGATTCAGCTCTTCGCGGCCTACCGCGAAACGCTGGAGAAACAATCGATGGGCTTCCGCATGAGCCCGTGGGACAGCAAACTCCTCAAATACGGTCAACGGTTCGAGACCGAGATGATGGATTTGAGCGTGAACATTCCGCTCGAAAAGGCGCTCGACCTCGGATGGGCCATCCTCGCGGATTGCTTTGAGCCCGAAGAAACGGGCGCCCCGAGCCGCCTCATCGAAAAGTTCTGGCCGAATGACCTTGCGAAAAAGGAAGAAAAGGAACCCGAACAAGCAAATTCATGATGCGCGCCAAAAGCGCGCCACCAGATCAACATGGCCAAGATCAAATACACCAAGACCGAACTGAAACAGCAACGCGACGCGTTGCGCCGTTTCGAGCGGTATTTGCCGACCTTGCAACTGAAGAAACAACAGTTGCAGATGGAGGTGCGACAACTGGAACTCAAGATCGAAGCCAAAGCGAGGGAAGAAGAGGAAGCGCGCGACGATCTGGCCCATTGGGTTAAACTCTTTTCCGAACCCATCCCCTTTGAACAATACCTGCGCATCGGGGAAGTGCACCGCTCGGTCAACAATATCGCCGGCGTCAACATCCCCGTGCTGGACGATGTGACCTTTGAACGCACCCTGCCCGACCTGTTCCTCTCACCGCCCTGGCTCGACGACGGCTTGGACATGCTCGAGAAACTGGCGCGTCTGCGCCTTGAACGGTTGATTATCGAGGAACAGCACCGTCTCCTTGCACAGGAACTGCGCATTACCACGCAACGAGTCAACCTCTTCGAGAAGGTCAAAATCCCGGAGACCCGCGAAAATATTCGCGTGATCCGCATCTTCATCGGCGACCAGCAAACCGCCGAGGTGGCCCGCGCCAAGATGGCCAAGGACCGTGCGATGAAAGCGGAGGCGCAACGATGATCGCGCGCATGAAGAAACTCACGATCCTCTGCATCCGGGAACATCAGGAACCGACGCTGCACGCCCTCCAACAATTGGGCGTACTGCATCTGGAACATATCCAGGAGCCCGGCGGCACCCTGCTCGAAGAAACGCGCGCGCATGCTTCGGATGTACGGCGCGCGTGCGAGATGCTCTATCATTACGATCAGGAACGGGAAGCCAAGGGCGAGCCGGCACCGCCGGTGGAACCGCGCCGGACCGCGGAATCCGTCGTGGACGAAGTTTGGCGACTGATCAACCACCGGAAAGACTTCGAAGAATCGCTGGACTATTGGCAACGCGAAATCGCGCGCATCGAACCTTTCGGGTCGTTCAATCCCGACGTGGTCCACGACCTCGAAGAACATCACCTCTATGTGCGCCTGTACAAGGCGGGCCCGAAACAAGCCATCGTCAAACCGGACGCGGCCGATGTGACCCTGACCGTACACCACCAGAATCGCAACAACACCTATCTCAGCGTCATCTCGCGCGAGCCGCTCGACCTGCCGTACGAGCCCGTCAAGCTCCCGGAAGCGTCCTTGGCGGAGATGCGGAAGAAGGTCGACGAGCTGCGGAAAGCCCTTGCGCAGAATAACACCGAGTTCGTGGCCCTTACCGGCTATCTCCCGCAGGTCCGCGAAATCGTCAAGTACGCCGAGGACAAGGTGCATTTCCTCGAAGCGCGTACCGGGATGGGCTCGACCAAGCCGCTGGCGTATCTCCGTGGATATTGTCCGGAACGGGACGTCGCGAGAATCCGCGACGCCGCGAAACATCTTGGCTGGGGCATCCTGGTGGAAGACCCGAAGAACACCGACCGCGCCCCCACCAAGATTGAAACGCCCAAATGGGTCCAGCCCATTCGCGTCATCTTCAGTTTCATCGGGGTCGTGCCCGGCTACGAAGAAGTCGATATCAGCGCCGTCTTCCTCCTTTTCTTCAGTTTGTTTTTCGCCATGATTGTCGGCGACGCCGGATACGGCGTGCTTTTCCTCGCCGCCACGCTTTGGGCGCACCGAAAATACACGAAAGCCCCCTCCTCCATCTTTCACCTGCTCTACATCACCAGCATCGCCACCATCGTCTGGGGCGTATTGAGCGGCAACTATTTCGGCATCGCCGCCCTGCCCGCCGTACTGGAAATCGCCAAGGTCGACTGGTTCACCCAACCCGAAAACGTCATGCTTCTCTGCTTCGTAATCGGCGCCATTCAACTGACCATCGCCCACACATGGAACATTCTCCGGGATCTGTTCAGCTTGCAGGCCCTTGCGCAGGTCGGCTGGATCTGCGTTGTGTGGACCATGTTCTTTCTCGCGCGCCATCTCGTCCTCAACGCCCCGTTCCCCCTTGTCATGGTCCCGATCTTTTCCGTGGGCATCGTGCTGCTGGTCTTGTTCATGACGCCCGCCCGACAGATCAAGGAAGAATGGTTCAAGCACATCATGCTCCCACTCAATCTCGTCAGCAACTTCGTGGACGTGGTTTCGTATGTACGCCTCTTCGCCGTCGGCACCGCCACGCTCGCCGTCGCCTCCGCCTTCAACCAGATGGCCATGGACATCGGGGCCGGCGGCTGGATCGGACAATTCTTCGCCGTCATTATCATTCTCTTCGGACACACGCTCAACATTCTGCTCGCCGCCATGGGCGTGCTCGTCCACGGCATACGCTTGAACACGCTGGAATTTGCCGGGCATCTGGGATTGCAATGGACCGGTATCCGGTTTATGCCGTTCATGCAGCAGTCGGAACGGGTCCCCTTTCTGGAAGACGAAATGAAACAATCAGAAGAAACCGAATAAGCAAGGAGAACGGAAATGGACATCGAATTAATGGCCGCAACAGGCAAGGCGGGCGCCGCCGCCGTATTGGGATTGGCCGCTGTGGGCTCGGCCATCGGAACCGGAACCGCGGGCATGGCCGCCGTCGGCGCATGGAAGAAATGCTATGCGCAAAGCAAAGCCGCCCCCTTCATTCTGATCACGTTCATCGGCGCGCCGCTCTCGCAAACCATTTATGGCATGATCCTCATGCTCCAGATCAACGGCGCCATCGACGCCATGGTCGCGGACGGCGCCACCTTCATCGCATGGCCGATGATGCTCAGCGCCGGGTTCTTCGGCGGACTCGGCATGGCCGCCTCCGCCGCGTTCCAGGGCAAAGCCGGCGCCGCGGGCGCCGACGCGCTCTCCGAAACCGGCCAGGGCTTCGGCAACTATCTCATGACCATCGGCATCGTGGAAACCGTCGCCCTCTTCGTGCTCGTGTTCCTGCTGATCCTGATGTGATCGCAGTTCCAATGATTGGAAAACGGAACGAGAAAAGTTCCAACGATTGGAAACGGACCCGGTTTTCGGTTCCAACGATTGGAAAACGAATAGCCCATGAATGAATCAGGCATATCGGCGCCGCCGCTGGTGTACGCGTCGTTCCCGCAACGGCTCGACCGCGCGCGGTTTATCGCCGACCGTTTTCGTACCCACATCCAGGGCGACGTCCTGGATGTGGGCTGCGACGAAGGGCACCTGCGCACACTGGTGCCCGGCATCCACTATACGGGGATCGACGTGGGCGGGACGCCCGATCTGACCGTCGACCTTGAAGCCACCGAACGGTTGCCGTTCGAGGATGACGCGTTCGATTGTCTGATTTGCAGCGATGTATTGGAGCATCTCGACAGTCTGCACCGCACATTTGGGGAACTGGTCCGCGTGTGCCGGGGTCAACTCATCATTTCGCTGCCCAACAACTGGACCAACGCGCGACAACCCATCGAACGCGGGCACGGCTCGTTTTCGCATTACGGGCTTCCACCCGAACGGCCCGTGGACCGGCATAAATGGTTCTTCAGTCTCGCGGACGCGCAGGCCTTCTATCACGCGCAAACGGAGAAGTATCCGATTCGAATCGAGGAATGTTTCGCCATGGAGAAGCCGCGCCCTGCCCTCGTACGCGCCGCGCGCCGCCTGCGGTATCCCAACCGCCTGCACTACCTGAACCGCTACGCGCACACGCTCTGGGTGCGGTACGCGAAGTTGGAACAACCGCGCTAACGTCCAAGCGGCTCGGCAGAAGCCTCGCCCTCCAAGCAGAGAGTGACCACGTAAACTGGAGGGCGACGCTTCGCGGAGCCGCGAGAACACGCAAGGAGCGGCTCGGCAGAAGCCTCGCCCTCCAGGTCATGAGAAACAGCTTGTTCGCGTCCTTTTTGACTCGTATTGTTGCGGTGGCGGATATGCAAGCAAATGGACATAACGTCGAGCACGCGGACACGTCGATTCCAGTACGATCACATCCAGCTCATCCTTCTCCCGTTGAGCGAAACAGAGTGCCCGTTATTCTGCTCGTCACGGTGTGTTGCAAAGTGCGCTCGAATCAGCTCGCAAATCCAGCCGTTCACGAGGCGCTTCATAAAATTTGGACGGACTCTACGTTTTGGCGTGTTGGCAACTATGTTGTCATGCCCGACCATCTTCACTGCTTCTCTACGCCCGGCATATGGCCGCCTCACCCTATCAAAAAGTGGGTTCAATTCTGGAAGAGTGAATTCAGACGAGCAGGTCTGTATGATCATAACATCTGGCTTCCCGACTGTTGGGATACCCAGATGCGTGACAGGAAACATTACGACGAAAAGTTGTCCTATGTACGGATGAATCCTGTGCGAAAGGGATTGGTTCAGAACCCCCCCGACTGGCCTTTTCAAGGTGAGATCCATCCGATCATATGGCTGGATTAAGGCGTACACGGCTCGGCAGAAGCCTCGCCCTCCAAGTCCGGGGTAACCACGCAAACTGGAGGGCGACGCTTCGCGGAGCCGCAAGAACACGCAAGGAGAGAGTGACCACGCAAACTGGAGGGCGACGCTTCGCGGAGCCGCGGGAACACGCAAGGAACGGCTCGGCGGAAGCCTCGCCCTCCAGGTCGTGGGTAACCACGCAAGCCGGCGACGCGGCTATCGGATTGCCCGGAATCGATTGATCAACTGGTTCGTTGAACCGTCGTGGCTGGTCACTTCGCCTGCGGCGCTTTCCAGCTCCTTCAGAATCGTGCCCGCGAGCGCCTTCCCGAGTTCAACGCCCCATTGATCGAAGGAGTAAATGTTCCAGATCACGCCCTGCACGAAGACCTTGTGCTCGTAGAGCGCAATGAGCTGGCCCAACACAAACGGGGTCAACCGGTCGGCCATGATGGTGTTGGTTGGGCGATTCCCCTCGAAGGTGCGGTGCGGAATCAGTTCGGGCGCCGTGCCTTCCTCCGCGACGGCTTCCGCGGTTTTCCCGAATGCCAGCGCTTCGGTCTGCGCAAAGAAGTTTGCCATGAGCTTGACGTGATGGTCGCCCACGGGATTCTGCGAATGGTTGAACCCGATGAAATCGCACGGGACGAGCTTGGTGCCCTGATGCAACAGCTGATAGAATGCGTGCTGCCCGTTCGTGCCGGGCTCGCCCCAGATGATCGGGCCGGTCTGCACGGCGACCCGTTTGCCGTCCTTGTCGACATACTTGCCGTTGCTTTCCATATCGCATTGCTGGAAATAGGCGGGGAATCGCGAAAGGTACTGATCGTACGGAAGGAGCGCGTGACTCGCCGCGCCGAAGAAGTTATTGTACCAGAACCCCAGCAATGCGAGCAGGACGGGCATGTTTTCCTCAAACGGCGCGGTGGCGAAATGGCGGTCCATGGCATGAAATCCATCGAGCATCTCGTAGAAATGGTCCGGCCCGACGGCGATCATCAGGGAGAGGCCTATGGCCGAACACAGCGAGTAGCGTCCTCCCACCCAATCCCAGAATTCGAACATATTGGCGGTGTCTATGCCAAACGCCCGCACTTTCTCGGCGTTCGTGGACACGGCCACAAAATGCTTTTCAACCGCTTGTTCGTCTTTCAACGACGCCAACAGCCAGTCTCGCGCACTGAACGCGTTGGTTAACGTTTCCTGGGTCGTAAAGGTCTTGGACGCGACGATGAACAGTGTTTCTTCCGGATCGATGTCGCGAACGGCTTCGGCAAGATGGGTGCCGTCGACGTTGGACACGAATCGGACGGTCAAATCGCGTTGGCTATAGGGTTTCAGCGCCTCGTACGCCATGACCGGACCGAGATCGGAGCCTCCGATGCCGATATTGATGACGTTACGGATGCGTTTCCCGGTATGGCCTTTCCATTCACCGCTACGCACTTTCTCCGAAAAGACCGCCATCTGTTCGAGGACCCGGTTGACTTCGGGCATGACGTCCTGTCCGTCCACAGGAATGGGCGTATTGGATCGGTTCCGGAGGGCGACATGCAGGACAGCCCGACCTTCGGTACGGTTGATCTTCTTGCCCGCGAACATGTCGTCCACGGCCGCACGCACGCCGGTCTCTTCAGCCATTTGCCGAAGCAACGTCATGGTTTCGGCCGTGATCCGGTTCTTTGAATAATCGAGGAAGAGTCCGTCCACGCTCAGGGAGAAGCCGTCGGCGCGATCGGGATCGTTCGCGAACAGGTCCCGCAGGTGTTGGTCTTTAATGGTGTGGTAATGTGCGTCGAGTGCTTGCCATACGTTGGTGTTGTTCATGGGAGCCCGCTCCTTGATCCGGCTTGTAGAGGTTGGTATTAATTGCTCATTAATCGTTTCATGGAAATTTCCGTGCCGGGTTCGGTTTGAAAGACGCGATAGGCGGAGCCGCCGCATACCGCGATTTCGAGGTACCCCGATGACCCGATCAAGGCTACGGGACGGCCTTGGTCAACGTCCGAATAGGTGGCGGCGATATTCCGGATGGAAAGGTCCGCGCCGCCAATCCGCATGGTCCATTGGGCGTCGCCCGGCAAGGCATCGCCTTCGATATTGGTGATGAGGTTGCCGTACCGGTCCACATGCAGTATCCGGCCCCGAATGGTTGTATCGCCGTAATCGGGCCGGGAAATCGCGAGCAACATGAAATCGTCCGCGGCCTGGGTGATGTCTTTCCATGTTCGTTCCCTGGACGCAATCACGCCGGCGGCGTAGGCAAAGATGTCTCGCCCATGAAAGGTGAACGACAGCGAATTCGGTAGATGGAACCCGGCGGGAATCTGCCGGACCTCTCGCTTTCCGGCGCGTTGGAGCGCGTGGGTGAAGACGCCGTTATCCGGCCCGATCAGGTATTGCCCGTCGACTTCGGCGATGATAGCCTGCCGATCACTGCCCACGCCGGGATCCACGACCACCACATGCAGGGTGCCTTGAGGGAAATAGCGCCAGCAGGAGGCCAGACACCAGGCGCCGGCTTCGATGTCTTGCGCGGGGAGGTCGTGTGCCACGTCCACCACCGTGGCGTGCGGCGCCAATCCGAGGATAACGCCTTTCATGGCGCCGACATAGCCGTCAGCCGTTCCAAAATCCGTAATCAACGTGATAATCGGCATTCTACGACGCAGTCCTCATAACGTGGTTGCTTTTCCCGGTCAAACCGTTAGTTTGATCACCCGCAAGAGTGCGATACAGCGTGCCGCTGCCGCTCTCCGGGCCACTATTCAGCCTTTTATAACATTATGACCGTCATGCAGGATACAGCAAAACAGGATAAACCGACCGATAAAGCCAAGAAGGCATCCGAACCGGAATACGCCATTGCCTTGAGTCGTGACGACATCAACGCCATGCCGATCGACCGGTATCACGGCCCCGTGGAGGTGGTGCGCGGCGACGAGGAAACGGCGAAGGCGTGCCGGGCACTTTCCCGCGAATCCGTGTTGGGTTTCGATACGGAAACACGCCCTTCTTTTCGAAAGGGCGAATCGTACAACCCGGCCCTCATCCAATTGGCGGGTGAAAGAAAGGTTTATCTCTTCCCCTTGTCGAACAACACCATCGCCGCCCCGCTCAAGGCCGTTCTTGGCGACCGCTCGATCATCAAGGCGGGTGTCGCGCTGGATTATGATCTAAAACAACTGAAGGCCATGGATGATTTTGAGCCGGGCGGGTTTCTGGGATTGGAACCCATGGCGCGCGCGTTGCGCATCAAAAATCAGGGGCTGCGCGGTCTGGCCGCCGCCCTGCTGGGGTTCCGGATCTCAAAGCGGGCACAGTGCTCCAACTGGAGCCGGCCGGATTTGACGGAAGCGCAAGTGCTCTACGCCGCCACCGACGCCTGGGTCAGCCGCATGCTGTATCTGGAGTTGGCGAAGCGCAGCCGGGCCTGCAAGAAAGCGGACACGACCATGCCCTCCTAGGGGGACGCCAAGGTGCACGCATATACACTTGATTGCCCACGTCGCTTTGACTATTCTTACCGCGGGCAAAGAAGACTGGGTTTTGTCCGCCATTGAAGATGTGGGAGGGGCGGATAATCTCTTAGACCGTGCGCATGACGAATGACAACGCAAATGGAAAAATTCAATTTTGGCGGGATCGATGTTGACCTGGAGATCGGTTCGGACGTGTTCGAACCGAACCTGACCACCCGCCTCCTTGCTGAAGTCGTGGATATTCCCGCCGGAAGCCGTGTCCTGGATCTCGGTTGCGGGATCGGTCCCATTGCAATTATTGCGGCCAAGAAGGGCGCCGGGGAAGTGTACGCCGTGGATGTCATGGAAGCGGCGTGCCGTTATGCCCGGAAGAACGCCGAACTGAACGGGGTCCAGGACCGCGTGAAAGTGATTCACGGCAATCTGTTCGAGGGCTTGGACGGCGAACGATTCGACATCATTATCGACGACGTATCCGGCATGGCCGAAGGCGTCTCGCGCATTTCCCCCTGGTACCCGGCGAGCATCCCGACCGGCGGCCATGACGGCACCGCCCCCACCATCGACATGCTGACCCAGGCGCGCGACCATCTCAATGAGAACGGCCAACTATACTTTCCGGTGTTGAGCCTGGCCGATCACAAGAAGATCTTGGAAGCGGCGCAAAACTTGTTCAACAATCGGCTGGAATCCGTAGCTCTCAAATGGGTTCCCTTCTGCGAAGAGTTCAAGACGCACATGTCGGAGATGGAACGGATGAAGGCGGAGGGCGTCATCGATTACGTCACCAAGCGGTCGCGCCATCTGTGGAGTCTGGAAATCTTCCGCGTGGTTGTTTGAAGCGGCGCGTCACCGCATGCGGCTAATTCATGCACGCCGCACGCACGGACCCCTCCTTACATGTCCTCGTCTTCTTCCCCCGTCAGGGCGATATTGATAAGAACCCCCACCATGATCAGGGTGACGACAAGACTCGATCCCCCGTAACTGATGAAAGGCAACGGCAACCCCTTGGTCGGCACCAGCCCGGTCACGACGGCCATATTGAAAGCGGCTTGCAACGTGATCATGAGCGTAATGCCCAGTGCCAGCAATTTCCCGAACAGGTCGCCGGTTCGTAAAGCAATGAGCATACCGCACCCGAACAGCACGCCGAACAGGAGAACGACGGATAAGGACGCCGCCAGACCGAGTTCTTCACCAATGATGGCGAAGATGAAGTCCGTATGGGATTCCGGCAGGTAGAATCGTTTCTGAATGCTTTGCCCAAGGCCGACGCCTCCCGCCCCCCCGATGACAAACGCGTAGATGGCGCTGAGCAACTGAAAGGCTTCGTCCTGGGCGTACTTATCCGGATTCCGAAAGGCGATCACGCGCCGCATCCGGACGGTGTCGTGCATGACTAGAATAAGAAACGTCACTCCGCCGAGCACGGCGGTCACGGTTAGATAGCCCACGCGCGTACCGCCGGCGAACATAATCAACATACCCACCACACCGACCAGCAGGGTAGTCCCGAAATCCGGCGCGGCAAGGATGAGCAGCGCGATCACACCGAGCAGCATCAAGGGGATGAAGAGACCGCGCAGGAACTCTTTCACCCCTCGTTGCGAGCGGGCCATGTACCAGGCCATGAGGACGATGGCCGAGAACTTGCCGAGTTCCGACGGTTGAAAGGTGAGTGGGCCGAAACGGATCCAGCGGCTGCTGCCCTTCACCGTCACACCGATACCCGGCAGGAGGGCCAACACAAGAAGGAAGATGGTTACGCCCGCGAGCGGGATCGCCCAAGTGCGCCACAAACGATAGTCAATCCGGGAGACCACAAAGCCCAATACCAACGCAATACACAAGGCGACCAGTTGCCGTTTGACGAAGTAGTTGGCATCGCCGAACTGTTGAAGTCCGTGAACGCTACTGGTGCTGAGCAGCATGACGACGCCGAACAACGTGAATGTCAGCACCACTCCCACCAAGACACTGGCTGTTCTCCACATCGGATCGTCTCCCTCAGCCCCAAAAAAAGACAAGCGCCTTCAAACCATTGGAAGGCGCCCGTCGTTGACAGCGTGTACTGTCTCACGCCCGTGACCGGACGCGGCGAAAGCATGTTCCGCTTAACGCAGCGGAGGAATCATAAGCGTCTGACCGGGCCGCAGGGGGTCATCGCCGCTCTTGTTGTTCAAACGTAGAATATCATCTTTCAACACCGCAAAATCGCGCGCCACGCTTTCAAAGGTGTCGCCGGCACGCACGGTGTACGGGAAGGGATCGGCGGCGCCGGTGAATCCGGGATCGGCCGGCGCGGGGGCGGGCCGAACCGCAGCGGACGGTTCGGTCGCTTCCGGTTCGGGTGCCGGGCTCGGTTCTTCCGCAGCCGGGGCCGAGGGGGTCGTGTCCGCGCCAGGGATTACCAATTTCTGGCCCACACGAATCCGATTGGGATCCGTGATGTTGTTGGCGGCGGACAAGTCGGCCACGGTCACGCCGTGACGACTCGCGATACGGGATAGGCTGTCGCCGGCCTGGACCACGTAGGTTGCGCCCTCTGCCGTCGGCGCGGCGGGACGATCCGGTGCGGCGGTCGGTCTGGCCGCTCGCGGTGCGCTGACGCGCGCATGCGCGGGCAACAACAGTTTTTGGCCGATACGAATCGCATTGGGATCCTTCAGCTGGTTGAGATCCACCAGTTCTGCAGTCGTCACACCGTGACGGCTCGCGATAGAGGACAGGTTGTCGCCGCGCTGAACTTCATAGACCTGCGGGTCCGCGTCAGGCATTTCTCTCGGTGCTCGTTCCACAGCCACCGGCGGCTGAAAGACCGGGGGCGGGGTTACCGGGCGGGCTTCGCGCACCTCCGGCTGTGGAGGCATAACCGGCGCGGGCGGCGCTTCGGCCACAGGACCACGCGTGGTGCCGCAACCTTGAATGAATACGATGGAGCCCACCGCCATCACATGCAGTCCGACGACGATCGCGACCAGCGTCGGGGCTTGAATCTTATTTCGTTTTTCCGTGCGTGTTTCCATCAGTGTTCTCCAGGATATTCTATTACTCATGATGTCCCCTTTCCGGTCAGGTCCTGCACCCGCCTGGTGAAGTATTCGCCTCTTTCTTCGTAGTTTCGAAATTGATCGAAACTGGCGCACCCAGGCGAAAACAGTATCGCCTCACCCTCCTGCGCGTCGTTTCCCGATTGGCGTATGGCTTCGTCCAACGTGTTGCATACCACACAGGAAACAGCGCGCGACCAGACAGAGAACATCTGTTCAGCTGAATTTCCTATAAGATATACAGATTCCACACGATCTTCCAACACTTCTTTCAATCTTTCGAAGTCGGTTTCCTTGGCCAATCCCCCGGCGATCAGCCGCACGGGACCGGTCACCGCGCCCAAGGCAAACTCGATGGCGGCCAAATTGGTTGATTTGGAATCATTTATGTAGCGGACGCCGTTGAGGACGGCGACTTCCTGTACACGATACGGCAAAGACTCAAACGAACGCGCGGTTGCAACGGCATGTCGCGGGTCGACGCCGACCGCGTCGAGCCCCCCCACGGTCGCACTGGCCGTATCGGCCATAGCATCCGTGCCAAAATGGGTTCCGCGCAAATCCGCTATCGGCGTGCCATCCCGCAGTACCTGTCCCTCTTGAAAACGATACCGGGCGTCGGCTACCGACCCGAATGACATCCAACGTCCGGCTCCTCCCGACCGTGCCCGTATTTCATCCAGCAGCGCATGCGGCACCAGACACACGTCCTCCGCCCGCGTCCGGGCAAACAGCCGCGCCTTCAAATCCGTATACGCCGACAGGGACTGATGGCGGTCCAGATGATTCGGGTGGATATTCGTCAGGAGCCCGATGTCCGCTCGAAACTCCTGCACGGTCTCCAGCTGGAACGAACTGACTTCGAGCACCAACCAATCCAACTCCGTATGGTCGAGCACGGCATCACACACGGAAACGCCGTAGTTCCCCGCCGGAGTGGCCTGCAAACCGGCGCGAATCAACGTCTCGGTGCACCATTTTACCGCGGTACTCTTTCCATTGGATCCTGTGACGGCCATCACACGACACGGGGCACGGCTCCAACCCAGTTCCAGTTCGGGAACGATCCGGGCACAAATTGCATACGCCGCTTGCACCCAATCGGACGACCACGCGAAACCGGGGCTGACAACGCCAAGTTCGAAGGCTTCCCAAGGCAGGTGGGACTGGCCGAAATGCGTGCGTGCACCCAGATCCTGAAGCACCTGCGCGGCCACCGCCAACTCCTTTTCCGGACGCGCATCCGCGACCGTCACAGCGGTGCCTTCGGCCGTCAACAAGCGGGCGGCGCCCAGACCGCTGAGGCCGGCTCCCAAGATCAATGCTGTGCGATATCGTTGCATCAAAGACACTTCTTCTACGTCCGTTCTTGTTCAGCGAATTTTCAACGTCGCGACCCCGATCAATGCGAAGATGATGGAGACAATCCAGAAGCGGATCGTAATGGTCGTTTCCACCAATCCCACGGGGCGGCCCGCCTTTTCGGCGCGGGATTTCGCGACCAACTCAAAATGATGATGCAACGGGGCGCATTTAAAGACGCGTTTGCCCGTCAACTTGAAGGAGGCCACCTGTATCAGAACGCTCATGGCTTCCAGCACGAACACGCCGCCCACGAAAATCAGGGTCAATTCCTGGTTGATCAATACGGCGACGATGGCAATGGCGCCGCCCAGCGCGAGGCTGCCCGTATCGCCCATGAAGACCTTGGCCGGATAACAATTGAACCACAGGAAGCCCAGTCCCGCCCCCAACAATGCGCCGCAGAAGACGGCCAACTCGCCGCTGTCCGGCACATACGGCACTTGGAGATACCCGGCAAACACGAAATGGCCCGCCACATACGCCATCGCCAGATAGGCCGCCGCGACGGCATTGGTGCACCCGATGGCCAGTCCGTCCAAGCCATCCGTCAGATTAACCGCATTCGTGCACCCCACCAAGACCAAGAGCAGAAACAACAGGACCCCCAACGCGCCCATGTTGTAGATAACGGGATCTTTGACAAACGGAATCATCAATTGACGCGACAACTCGGCGGTGACATCCCAGCGCAGCAGGACGATCACAATCAGGATGGCCCAAGCGGCTTGCAGCACCAGCTTCTCGCGCGCGCCCAATCCTTTGGACTGTTTCCGGGTCACCTTCAGGAAATCGTCCCAGAACCCCACCGCGCCCATATAGAGAAATGTGGACAGCGCAATCACGACGAATCCGTTTGTGGGCACCGCCCAAAGCCCGGTCGACAGGCCGGCGGCCAATAAGATGAGCACGCCGCCCATGGTCGGCGTGCCCGCTTTCTGCCCGTGAAGCTCGTAGAGCGGAAGCACATCGTCCTTACGCACTTGCTGCCCGATCTTGAGTCGTTGCAAGGCCCGGATGAGCGGCGGACCGAAGATCAGCGAGAAGATAAAGGCCGTCCCCGCCGCCGCGAACGCGCGCACGGTGATGTATTGAAAGATGCGCAGCGGCGAATACCACTCGGTCAGAAGATGTAGATAATATAGCATGGTCAATCTTTCGATCGGTTCAGAGCAAGACCCCGTTATCCGCGGCCATGAGATCTTCGAATTCCGTAAGTACATGCTCAAGATGTTCGCCGCGGGAGGCCTTGATGAGCACCTTGTGGCCGGGCTCGATATGTTGCCGGAGATACCGGGCGGCTCCCGCCGCGTCATCGCACGCTTCCAACCGGCTCGTTTCATTGAGCCCGGCATCGGTCGCGCCCTCGGCAATCCAGCGCCCCAACTTCCCGACGGTCACCAGGCCCGCCCATGGGAATTGCGCGAGGTATCGCCCCAAGGCTTCATGCTCCTCCTGCGCGACCGCCCCCAGTTCGAACATGCCCGCCAGCACCAGCCATCGATGCCCTTCCTCGTCCATTTCCTGAAAGGCGTCTATGGCGGCGCGCATACTCATCGGATTGGCGTTGTACGCGTCGTTGATAAACACCATGCCCGCAATGGTGACCTTGTTCCATCGCATGGAGAGCGGTTGATATTGCGATAGCGCATGCGCGATCACGTCGGCGTTCAATCCCTGTTCCCGTCCCAAGGCAATGGCGCGCAGGGCGTTGTCCGCCACATATTGACCGGGCAACGGCATGAGGTACGGATGGGATTCGCCGGTCATCCGTTCGCGCACGATCAGCACGTTGCTGCCGGGTTTCTGCCACGCGCCGTAGTAATCCGCTTGGGGATCACGCAGCGATAGGCGAATGATCCGCGAGGTGACGTGGGACAACAGCGTTTCGTACCACGGATCGTCGGTGGACAGAATCGCCGTACCCCTTTCCGGTAACGAGGCCAACAGCGCCGCCTTTTCCTCGGCAATGGCGGCGACGTTCTCAAAGTGCTCTAGATGGACGGGCCCGATCGGCGTGAGCACGGCCCATCGCGGGGCCAGCAACTCACACAGCGGCGCCAATTCGCCCGGATGATTCATGCCGACTTCAAACACGCCAAACCGGTCTTCCGGATCCATCCGTAACAAGCTCAGCGGCAAACCGATGTCGTTGTTCCAATTGCCTTTGGTGCGGGTCACCCGTCCGAGATGCGACAGGATATCCGCCGTCATTTCCTTCACGCTGGTCTTCCCGACACTGCCCGTGATGCCCACGATTTCGCCGCGACACCGCGCGCGATGACCATGTGCCAGCGCAATCAGCGCACGACGCGTATCCCGCACAATCAACAGGGGCCACTCGCCGGACGCCCGAGCGGCATACTCTTCATCCACCAAGGCTGCGCAGGCGGAGCGGCGCTGGGCGTCCACCACGAAGGCATGACCATCGAGTCGTTCCCCCCGGATGGCGACGTAGAGTTGACCGGCCTGAATGACGCGACTGTCGTTGCAGAAGCCCGTCACACGGTCCGGTGTCGCGCCGTGCCAGCGACCATCGCACCACCCCGCCAGTGTTGCTGGATCAAAATGCACCATAATTCATCAGCGCTCCTTTCGTGGATCGCCGCCTACTTCTTCCCCAATAGGCGCCGCGCCACGTCTGCGTCATCAAAAGGAATGACGGTATGTCCGAATTCCTGATAGTTTTCATGGCCTTTGCCCGCAATCAATACGGCGTCTCCCACGCCCGCCAGCGTGATGGCATCCCGAATCGCTTCCGCGCGATTCAGGCACACCACATATCTGGACGCATCCTTGAATCCCGTCGCGATCTCCCGGGCAATGGCCGCCGCATCTTCCCTCCGCGGATTATCCGAAGTGATGAAGGTATAATCCGCACATTGATCCGCCACGGCGCCCATCGCCGGCCGCTTGCTCCGGTCCCGATCTCCGCCGCATCCGAACACCAGCAGAATCCGGCCGGACGTGATTTCCCTGACAATCTCCAGCACATTGCTCAGCGCGTCTTCCGTATGCGCGTAATCGACAAACACGTTGAACGGATGCCCGTCCGCCACGGACTGGAGCCGGCCCGGCACGTTCCGCATATGTTCCAGCGCGGGCGCCATACGGTCCGGCGCCATGCCGCGCGCACCGCACGCCGCGACGGCCGCGAGCGCGTTGCTGATGTTGAAGCGGCCCAGGGATCGCAGATGCAGCGGAAACGAACCCCAGGGCGACTTCACCGTGCAACGCGATCCGTCGGCATCCAGCCGGATATCCTCCGCGGCTACATCCGCGCCCGGCGCAGTGCCGTACGTGATCAAGGACGCAGACCCGTGTACCACCTCGGCGATCAGTTTCCGTCCCCACGGATCGTCCGCATTGATGACGGCCAGGGCCTGCTTGCCCCCTTGGCCGAGCGTGTGAAACAGTCGCCGCTTGGCGTCAAAATACGCGTCCATCGTCCCGTGATAATCCAGGTGGTCGCGCGAAAGATTGGTGTACACGGCCACATCAAAATCAATGCCGCGCACACGGTGTTGGTCAAGCGCATGCGAAGATACTTCCATCACCACGCCGTCGCATCCGGCGCGCTCCATCTTCTGCAACATTCCCTGCAGGTCCGGCGCTTCCGGAGTGGTCCGATTCGCGGGGATAATGC
Source organism: Kiritimatiellia bacterium (assembly GCA_007128275.1). Classification (GTDB taxonomy): domain Bacteria; phylum Verrucomicrobiota; class Kiritimatiellia; order SLAD01; family SLAD01; genus SKZA01. Next base: position 10,863 of record SKXR01000176.1, on the reverse strand, counting down.
GTTCTCCTATTTCATAACAGACCGTGGTGATTAATCCGGGACGCCGCTCCGCTGCGGCCAGGATCGCACGGATCATGTACGCGGTGGTCGTCTTTCCGTTCGTACCCGTGATGCCGAATACGTCGAGCCTCGCCGAGGGGTTCTCAAAATAGGCACAGGCGATGTCCGCCAAGGCGATCCGCGCATCCGGCACACACAAGTACGGGACATGCCGCAAGGCGAGCGCCTGCTCCCCGATCACGGCCACGGCGCCCCGATTCAGGGCCTCGTCAATAAAGGCGGACCCGTCATGACGGCGGCCGGCAATCGCAACAAACAGGGATCCGGGTTTCACTTGCCGCGAGTCGTAGGCCAATCCCTTGATGTCTACGTCCCACCCGCCCGACGGCATGGTGTCGCACCCGATCTTCCTGGCTATCCATTCCAATTTCATGGCATCAATCTTCAGCGGCCCCAGAATCACGGTCCACCCCTCCTTCAACCTATTGTTGTTTTATCAGCGTCTCGCCACGTGCTCGTCGATACCCTCGGTGGCGGGAATATCCAAATACCGGACGGCTTCCATCGCAATATTCTTGAAAATAGGGGCCGCCACGGCGCCGCCCGTACGCAAGGGCAGCGGCTCGTCCACCACGACGATCATGCTGATCTGCGGATTGTCCGCGGGCAGGAATCCGACGAAGGAGGCGATGTTGAGTCGATCCGAATACCCGCCGGGAATCGGTTTCTGCGCCGTGCCCGTTTTACCGGCCACCCGGTACCCTTCCATGCGCGCCGCGCGCCCGGTGCCGCCTTCCTCCGTAACGCGCGCCATCAATTGGGCCATCAGCCGCGCGGTATCCTCGCGGATGGGACGGGAAATCACACGGGGTTCGCCCTGCCGGATCACGCGCCCGTCACTGTCCGTGACGCGTTTGACGACGTAGGGTTGCATCAGGTATCCGTTGTTCGCAATCGCATTGACCGAGTTCAACAATTGCAGCGCGGTCACGGCCACTTCGTGGCCCATGGCCAGGCGCGTAACGCTGATGGCCGACCATTGCGAACGCGGGGCCAGGATACCGGGCTCTTCACCCGGCAAATCAATGCCGCTACGCCGCCCCACCCCGAAATCGCGCATATAGGATTCCAGCTGCGCCTCAGTCATCATCAGCGCGATCTTGGCCGCGCCGATGTTGCTCGATTTCTGCAGCACATCCGCCACGCTGAGGCGGCCGTTGGGACGGTAATCGCGCAGCGGGCGGCCACGGTAATACCACATCCCATTTTCACAATCGATGATGTTGTCGGGTGTAATCAAGCCTTCGTTGAACGCGGCGGCGATGACGGCGACCTTGAACGTCGAGCCCGGTTCGTAATTGTACGAAATCGCGCGATTACGACGTTCTTCCAGCGTCGTGGTCCGGTATTCGTTGAGATCAAAGTGGGGTCGTGACGCCATGGCAAGGATTTCGCCGGTGTCCACCTTCATCATGATCGCCCAGGCCGCCTTGCCCCCAAATTCTTCCAACCCGCGGTCAAGAGCGTCTTCCATGATGTATTGCAGGCTCTGGTCCAAGGTCAGCTGCACATCGCCGCCGCGGCGCGGCGCGATGTCCAGATGGCGCCGACTGTATAGTTCCGCGCGGCGCCCGTCGCGTTCGCTCAGACGCAACCCCGGAATGCCGCGCAAATACATATTCAGATTCTGCTCCACGCCGGCGCTGCCCACGCCTTCCAAATTGGAGAAACCAACCACATGACACATCAACGAGCCTTGGGCGTAGTGCCGGGTCATTACTTCATCGAAATGCACGCCTCGAAAGGTCATCCGGGCCACTTGTTCCGCCGTGTCGTTATGCACGTGCCGTTTGATGTACTCGAAACGGCGTCCTTCCCGGTTGATGCGAGACTGCACCACGGCCGGGTCCAATTGCAGAATCCGCGCCAGATGCGTGGCGATGAAATCACCGTGTCCTTCCTCCTGAATCACCTGGGGATCCACCCAGACATCTTTCATGGCCAGATCCATCGCCAGCGTCTGCCCGCGACGATCCGTGATGCGCCCGCGCTCGGCGGGAATGGTCCGCTCCGTGTGGCGCATACGCACCACACGATCTTCCCAATGCTGATGGGGACCTAAATGCAAAAAGGCCAGACGAACGCCCAGCCCTGCAAGAATCCCCATGATCAGCACGGCCACCGTCGCCATGCGCCATTTATGGGTGCGTTCAATCATTCATGCGAGGTTCCGGTTAGATGCGCCAATTCACCATAAACAGGAAGCACATCGATGTCCGCGGGTATGGAAGGCCGGGCAAGATGGACCACCCGGCTGTTGGGCGCCCAATCCATATTCAACTGATGCCGTTGCACCGCCGCCCGGACATTCGGCAACGTCTTTAATTGGTCCCATTTCAACGCTTCGCGCGAGAGACGCTGATGCGACTCGTGCTTCGCCCGCTCCAATTGCTGAATGCGAATGCCGGCCGCCTCGCAACGCCCGTGCATCCAGAGATATGTCATGCTGGTCACGGTCACCATGACCAGGAACAAGGCCAACGGCACAGGGAAGACAAATCCCTGAGACTGTTTTTTCCGGTTCTTTCTGCGTCGTTTCATTGTTCCTTCCTTTCCACCACCCGCAACTTTGCGGATCGCGACCTCGGGTTCGCTTTCAATTCTTCGTCACCGGGCGTCAACGGCTTGCGGGTCACGCGCTCCATGCGCGGTTCCGTTCCTTGCCAGGCACGTCCCCCGGCCTGCAACGATTCCCAGCGCCCGATGTGTCGTCCAAAAATCTGTTTCACAAGTCGGTCTTCCAAGCTGTGATACGTGAGCACCGCCACTCGTCCGCCCGGCCGGACCCTATGCAGCGCCGCTGTCACGCCTTCCTCAATCGATTCCAGCTCACGGTTCACCGCCATGCGCAACGCCATGAACGTCCGCGTGGCCGGATGAATCTTTCCGCGCCGGCCTCCCGCCGCGGCAGCCACCGTCTCCGCCAACTCCGTCGTCGTTTCAAAGAGCTTATCCGCGCGACGCCGAACCAAGCGCGCCGCTATCCGGCGCGACCCGCGCTCTTCGCCAAGCCGCCACAAGATATCCGCCAATTCGGTTTCCGGCAGGCTGTTCACCAAGTCCGCCGCCGTCAGCGGTTCGCGTCTGTCCATGCGCATGTCGAGCGGTCCCTCGCGCATGAAGCTGAATCCGCGTTCCGCCTGATCCAATTGGTCGGATCGCACACCCAAATCAAAGAGCACTCCATCCACTTCGTTGAACCCGCATTCATCCGCCGCGCGGCCCAACCCGCTAAAATTCGTTTGCGCCCACTCGCATTGCTCCACCCAGGGCGCCAAGCGCTCCCGCGCCCGATTCAGGGCTTCCTCGTCCCGGTCCAGCCCCAGCAACCGTCCCGTCGCTCCCGCGCGCTCCATGATGGCCAGCGAGTGACCGCCATCGCCCAGCGTCGCATCGATGTATCGTCCGCCGGGCTTTACCGCCAGTCCGTCGAGCACTTCCGATCGCATCACCGGCTCGTGCATTCATCCCTCCCCTTTTCGCGCATGCGATGATCGGCGAAAAGGGCGTTCATACGCCTCACAACATGAAGCGGCTCATCAACCCGTTGCGTGCGCGATTCCTGGAACGCGCTTCAAACAGTTCCTGGCTATCGGAATCGCTTTGCCAGAGTTGATACCGCAACTTGAAATTGGATTTCGGCACGGAAAACCAGCGCTGATCATCGCGACTGCCGTCCAACGCCCCGTTCACTTTCAAAAACTGCGCGATCTGATGCATGCTCATACTCACGTACCTCCGCCACAACACGTGGCCTTCTCATGTATTGTTAAAAGGGATCAGAAGCCCACGTATCGAGCCGCTGCGCCCAAACCATCCTGGTCCACCGCATTCTCCACCTTCTGCCAGAGATCCGGGTTCCAGATTTCAAATCCGTCGAACGTGCCCACCAACATCGCCTGATTGGCAATGCTCGCGAAATCGAGCAGTTCGTCTTTCACGCGAATGCGCCCCTGACTGTCCCAGGGAACCAGATCGGAGCGAGAGGCGAGTGTCCGGGCCAGTTGTCGACCCCTTTCATCGGCAATGGAAAGGTTGCGGAGCCGTTCCATGCGACGGGTCATTTCACGAGCGGGATAAACGCACAGGCACTGGTCGTTGACACCGGGAAGAACAAACAACCGCTTCGGAACACCCGCCAACTCGCGCCAATCTGAAGGAATGGTAAGTCGGCGTTTCGCGTCGAGAGAATGGACATAACGGCTGACGAACACGCCTTCGCCTCCTGCACCGCTCGTTGCCATTGTGTTATTTGACTCCATTCTCCCTAACTCCTGCCCCACTTTAAACCACTTTAACCCACCATTCGTCAATAACTTTTTTAGGAAAACTTATTAACAGATTATGCACAAGTTGATCCACAATCAGAATGTCGGGATCGCAGAGCGGGACCACCCCGGGGGACAGGTACTTGGCGAGACTCCCCACGGCGGCCGGCTAGTTCGAATCAAGGATCTTTTTGCACAGGCTCGCAGGCACGGGACGGAGGGACAGGAACGCACGTAAGATTCTTCCGGAATAAGCGAGACCAAAAGCCGTCTATCTTAAGGCAACAGTTGGTCTTGAAGAAACGGGGTGCGTGTCGAAGTCGGCAGGGCATCTTCGTACGCGTACACCCCCGCCAACACACGGACCTCTTCGGTTGCGGGCGTTGGGCCGCGTTAGGGGGACCGGTACCGGACCGAAACGGAATTAAATGTCTTCCAAACGTCCGGCATCCCGTGCGGTCCGCAATTTCTCCCTGATTTCGTGACGGACGATGTCCTCAAAGAGTCCTTTGATTTCAGGGTTCGGTGCTTTTTCGGCAAGCGCCTGATAGACTCGGACCAGCATGTCATGGAATTGGAGGGCCAGATTCAGGACCCCGGCGGTATCGACCTTGTCCAGTTCGCGCGACAGGCCCTCCAAATCCACCGGCAACTCAAGGTCCGGATCATACGCGATTTCCAGTTCACTATGAATCGCGTCCTCCTCATAGTGTTTCACCGCTTCACTCAGCGCCCGCTCGTGCTCCGCGAGATAATTAAGGAGCATCCCTACCCGATCCCGGTCGTGTCCTTGGGCCAACCGGGTATATTCATCGGCCAACTTGTCGTGAAACGTGCGAGTCCAGTCAAAGATATCTTTGATCTTATGTATACGCATGACGGAATCTCCCGATTGGTCACTTTACGATTATAATCCACGGTTACCCGGCAAAAGTCAATCTCAGCCGCCACACACCGTGTCGGCGGAAACCGGGACGGCGCGCTCCCTCCGGCGGCCGAATCGCAGGATCATCCAGCCTCCGGTGCCGAACATGAGAAGGCTGTACACCACGGCGGGAACCGCGATACGCGCGCTTCCCATAATGCCGAGCGCGATGGCCAGTGCGAGGGTGCCGTTCTGGATGCCGGACTCGATGGAAATCGTGATGCGCTGACGGACCGGCAACCGGAACCAAGAGGCCGCGGAAAACCCCAGCCCCATCGTCAACAGGTTCAGCGCAATCGTGGCCGGACCCGCTTCCATGAATTGCCGACCGAGCTCCTCCTCCTGAAGAACCGCCACCCCAATCACCAAGGCGAGGAATACGACCGAGACGATGTTCACCGAGCGCGTCATGCGAGCGGCAAACGCAGGTTTGCCGGCGCGCAACAGCATGCCCAACGCGATCGGGATTATGGTCACGATCATTAACTGCAACACCGTCTTCCCGAACGGCAGGTGGATGACCTGACTTCCCTCCATGAAGTGCCCCATCGAAAAGGCCATGATCAACGGGATGGTAAACACCGTCACGGTGCTGGAGATCGCGGTTAACGTCACGGAGAGTGCGGTATCCCCATTGGACAAATGCGAGATGATGTTTGACGTGGGCCCGCCGGGGCAGGCCGCAATCAACATCAACCCGACCGCCAGTTCACCGGGCAATCGGAAGAGGTGTGCCAGCGCAAACGCGACCAACACCAACAACACCAGCTGATTGAACAAGCCCAACAGCTTGGCTTTGGGCGCAAGAATCACCCGTTTGAAATCCGCCGGGGTCAGCGTCATCCCCATGCCGAACATAATGATCATCAAAGCCAAGGGCAGAAACAGGGTCTTTATGAAATCCTCCATGCAGGAAACTCTGCCGGGAACGACACGAATGTCCAGCCCTTTTGGAAGACGGCCCATCATAATGACATGCAAGGATTGCCGACAGGCCCGGCATGTGGTTGAATCGGGTCATGAGAATTGATGCGCGTATTTACAACCATGCGCGAACGTTGGTGCACTACAGCGTTCACGCGAAATCCAAAGAGATCATCACGGTCGACGGCCCCCCGGAAGCGGAACCGCTGATCGTTGCGGTTCAAGAGGAACTGATCAAGACAGGCGCGTATGCGGCCGTGCGCATGACGCCGGAAAGGTGCATGGAGAATCTGTTCGAGCACGGAAAGGCGCACCATTTCGATACGGTCAACAAACTTGACACCGCCGCGGCGCGTCAGGTCGACGGGCTGATCCGTATCATGGCGGCGTCCAACACGCGGACGCTGGCCAATATCGACCCGCAAAAACAGGCGCGTGTGTCCAAAGCCACACGCCACCTGCGGCAAATGCTCCTGAAAAAGAAATGGGTGCTGACCCTGCACCCGACGAAGGCGTACGCGCAGGATGCCGATATGAGTCTGTCGGATTTCGAGGATTTCGCGTATGCCGCCCTGCACGCCGACCAGGACAACCCGGTCCGCGCCTGGAAAGATATGGCCAAACGCCAAGCGGGCTTGATCCGCAAACTCAAAGGGGCGGACCAGTTCCGCATTGTCGGACCCGATACCGATCTCACCCTATCGATCAAAGGACGGACATTCATCAATTCCTGCGGCATCCACAATATGCCTTGCGGAGAGATTTTCACCGGCCCCGTGGAAACCTCCGCGGAAGGCCATATCCGTTATGATTATCCCGTCGTTCACGGTGGCCGCGAGATCGACGGCATTCGGCTGGTCTTCCGTAAAGGCCGTGTCGTGGAAGCGTCGGCGGAAAAGAACGAGCCCTTCCTGCACAGCATGCTGGATATGGACCCCGGCGCACGCCGTCTCGGGGAACTGGGCATCGGCACCCATTACGGCATCAAGAAGTTCATCAAGAACATCCTCTTCGATGAAAAGATCGGGGGCAGCATTCACCTGGCCCTCGGTCAATCCTATGCCGAGACCGGCGGACGCAACCGGTCCGCCCTGCACTGGGACATGATCAAAGACCTGCGCCAAGGCGGCGCCCTGTACGTGGACGGGAAGCTGTTTCAGGAGGATGGGAAATTTGTCTAAACGGTGTTCAGTATTCAGTATTCGGTGTTCGGTGTTGGTCACGGGTTTTGGGTTGTAGGTCGTGGGTTTTGGGTTCCGGGGAGACGTAAAAGAAATGAATGAGCGATTAGCAATCCTTGTCGGGTGTGTGCTGTTGAGCGCGCCCGTGGCGGCCTTTTCGGACGACCTGCCCATTGCTCCGGACGACTGGTTCGAGCGGGCACGCGGATTTGAAGAGGCCCGTGAGCTTCAAGCGGAACTCGGAGCGGACATGTTGCTCTTTATCGCCAGTCGCGCGCCCGCCGGCCCGGCTCGTCGCAGTCGCCAATTCGAAAACGAGATTCTGCGTCATCGCGACATGCAGGACTTCCTGCAACACTACATCGTCGTAAAGCTCACCATCCCGACCGAACGCGAAACCAACGAACTTGCCGAAGAACGTTTCCGCGTGAAATACGGACCGCGCGTCTTTGTGGTCCGCCCCGGCGGATTTGCAACCCCGGTCGGCGTCTTCCTGCGCGACGGAGATCGCCGCACGCTGCTTTCCATCGCGGACATCCAGCGGCGCATTGTCATGGCAAGCAGCGCCCTCTACAAGACACATCCCGACCTGGCCCCGAAAGCCGAATGATGACACGATCGCAAATACAACAACGGGTACTGCCCATCCTGCTATGCGCCATGGCGGCATCCGCCCATGCGCAATCCCTCGGCGAAGTGGAACTCGAAAGCGGATACGTGTGGGTGGGACGAGCCGATGTGCGCATTCCCGGCGACGAAGGCACTCGCGTCTCGCTGACCAGCGACCTCGACGCGGACGAGACGGCGTATGTGCGTGGCCGCCTGACATGGCATCCTGCCCCACGCCACGCGATACTCCTCACCCTGTCCCCCCTGCAAGCGGAAGCGACAGGAGAATTACCCCGTGACACACGATTCGTGGACACCGACTTTCCCGCAGGCGAACACGTGAAGGCCACCTATCGGTTCAACAACTATCGGCTCACCTATCGGTATCAGGTATGGAACACCGAACGATTCCGCGCCCATCTCGGCGGCACATTGTTCGTGCGCGACGCGAAGGTATCCCTTGCGTCCGCCACATTGCGTGATTCCGATTCCGATCTCGGATTGGTTCCCCTCGTCCACTTCCGTTTAGCCTTTCACCTGCACCCGCGAATGGCCTTAGTGATGGACGGGGATGCCCTCGCCGCTCCGCAGGGCCGCGCCATCGACGTCTTGTGCGCGCTGCAATACGAGGTCCGTGATGCGCTGAACATCGGTCTCGGATATCGCATCCTCGAGGGCGGCGCCGACAACGACAACGTCTACACCTTCGCCTTGTTCCATCACGCGGCGGCCACGCTTACCTGGCGATTCTAGAAGAAGAGTCGATGCATGAATGATTCCCCATTGCCGTCTGTGAATCCGGCGGACTTTCTGTACCATCAGGACCGTCGATTCTTCGCCTTGCTCGGCGAAGGGTTGGAAGAATGGGGAGCGGATGAATTGAAGGAGCTCGGCGCCGACGATATACATCCCGGATATCGCGGCTTCTATTTTCAGGCGGACACGCGCGCGTTGTATCAGATTCTGTATGGCGCGCGACTGTTCTCCCGCGTGCTCGCGCCGCTGATCCGTTTCGATTGTCACAGCCCGAAATATCTGCATCGCCGCGCGGGGGAAGTCGCGTGGGAATCGTTATTCGGCTTGGACCGGACTTTCGCGGTGCAAGCGATTACCTCCAATAGCGCCATTCGGCATTCGCGGTATGCCGCGCTTTCGTTGAAGGACGCCATCGTCGATCGTTTCCGCGCACAAACGGGAAAACGGCCCAACGTGGATCCGCGCAATCCGGATGTGTCCGTTCACCTGTACATTCATCACAATCAAGCGGTTATCAGCCTGGATCTTGCCGGAGGCTCCCTCCATCGTCGGGGCTATCGCGCGGAATCCGTGGACGCGCCCATGCAGGAAACGCTCGCCGCCGGCATCATCCGCTCTACCGGCTGGAAAGGCGAGCGACCGTTCATCGATCCGTTCTGCGGATCGGGCACGCTGCTTTGCGAGGCGTGGATGACCGCGTGCCGCATACCGGCGGGGTATCTGAGAGCGTCATACGCTGTTCAGCGCCTGCCCGACTTCGATGCGGGGCTCTGGCGCGACATGAAGAGCGCGCTCGACGGGAGAATCCACGTGCCACACGGGCTCATCTTGGAAGGCAGCGACATCGATCCCGCCGCCGTGGCCGCCGCGCGCGCCAATGCCAAGATGCTTCCCGAAGGCGATCGGATCACCCTGCAGTGCGCCGACTTCAAGGCCCTCCCGGGCTGGGATCACGCGATCATTGCAGCCAACCCGCCCTACGGGTTGCGGCTTGGCGGGCGGGAAGACGCGGAAACGTTATTGAAGAGCTTCGGCGATTTCCTCAAGCAACGGTGCCCCGGTTGCGAGGCCTATATTTTCTATGGCGACGACAAGCTGGTCAAGAAGCTCGGCCTCAAACCCTCTTGGAAGAAGGCGCTGAAAAACGGTGGTCTTGACGGAAGATTGTGCCGCTACGAATTGTTTGCCGGTCCGGCGGACGAACGGAACCCATGAGGGGAAAGACCATCGATCCGCGCCATCGCCCTCCACGTTCTCGGCTCACCGGGACGGTTCGCCCTACCACTCGAGCCGCAATCTCCAAGGGCAGGTAGGGCGAGGCCTCCGGCCGAGCCGCCTTCGCCGGGCTACGGCGTGCCATGGACGGTTCGCCCTTGTATCTTTTCCCTTTTTTCTATTCGCGCGGAATACGTATTCATGATACGGATCGATCATGCTTCCCGAACGCAAGAAGTTGCCGCATGGCCTTCCGTCCTGGGTGCCGGACGGAAGCCGTCATTTCATCACCATCAACTGCTGTTCTCGCGGCACAAATGTGCTTGCACACGAAAATATCGCGGTTCCTCTGATCGAAAGCATTGCCGTCTATGAAGAGTTACACAAGTGGTACATGTATGTGATGGTCATTATGCCCGATCATGTTCACATGATTGCCACGTTCACCAGATCCGGCATCCGTACAGTCATTAAACCTTGGAAAGGGTTTCAGGCTAAAATACTCGGCATTGACTGGCAGGAGGACTTTTTTGAGCATCGCTTGCGTAATGATACCGAATTCACAGAGAAGCTCTATTACGTACTGATGAATCCCGTGAGGCAGGGGTTGGTAGAGAATTGGCGGGATTGGCCCTATACGTTCGTACGGGGTGAATGGTGATGCAAAGTCCGAGCGCCGCGCGTGGACAGAGATTGAAAAGACCGTTGTCCTGGACAATCACAATTCACGCTCCCGGCTCACCGGGGCGGTTCGCCCCACCACTCGAGTTGCAATCTCCAAGGGCAGGTAGGGCGAGGCCTCCGGCCGAGCCGCCGCGCGTGGACAGAGATTGAAAAGACCGTTGTCTTGGACAATCACAATTCACGCTCCCGGCTCACCGGGACGGTTCGCCCCACCACTCGAGTTGCAATCTCCAAAGGAAGG
>SKXR01000149.1 GCA_007128275.1 Kiritimatiellia bacterium | reverse complement strand
GAAGATCTCACCACTTGAAGCCGCGATTTTCCCGGGCAGGGGCGAGGCTCCCGCCGAGCCGCCGTGCGTGTATGGAGACTGAACACGAGGCGCGGGGCAGGCGCCCGGGTGAGTCTGGCTTGTCATCTGCTGCACATCGTCACAATATACGTCACACCGCATTCGGATGACGAAAGGGAGACGATAAGACATGACATCCTTGACAGACGCATTTTGGGCTTTCGTCGTGATCAGCTTGTTTGTTCTGGCCGGGAAATGTATCCGGGCGTATGTGGCGGTGTTCCAGAAATTGTTTTTACCGAGCTCGATCATTGCCGGGGCACTGGCCCTTTTGCTGGGGCCGGAAGTCCTGGGGCGATTGGCGGGCCTGGTAATGGATGAGAGCGGGCCTCTTGCTTATGGCATCTTCCCGGAGTTCATACTCGATGTATGGCGTCAGATTCCCGGCTTACTGATCAGCGTGGTTTTCGCCGCCTTGTTCATCGGTAAATCCATTGCGCCACCCAAGGAAATCTGGCGCGATTCCGGTCCCATGGTGGTGCACGGGCAGATCATTGCATGGGGGCAGTACGTTGTCGGGTTGACATTGGTTCTGCTGGTGCTGAGGCCGGTCTGGGACATGAACCCGATGGCGGGCGCCTTGATCGAAATCAGTTTTGAAGGAGGGCATGGTACCGCGGCGGGTTTATCGGACACCTTCCGTTCATTGGGTTTTGAAACCGGTGCCGATCTCGCGCTGGGGCTGGCCACCATCGGCGTGGTGGCCGGTGTGTTGATCGGTACCGTGTTGGTGAATTGGGCGGTCCGCAAGGGGCATATCAAGCCGCCGGGCGAAGCGGATGAAGAGGAACAGGAACAGTTGGCCGAACACGAGGAACGCGAACTGATCGAGGCGGAACAGGAGGGGAGCCGTTCGATGGTGGATCCGCTTTCGATTCATCTCGGGTATATCGGGGTCGCGATTGGGGTGGGGTGGTTGTTGCTCAAGGGGCTGGTGCTGCTGGAGAAATATACATGGGCGGCGGGGGGCGGACCGGAGTTGATGGAGCATATCCCGTTGTTCCCGCTGGCCATGATCGGCGGTGTCCTTTTGCAGATCGTGCTTGACCGGACGGGACGAGCTCGGAAAGTCGACCGCAAGCTGGTCAACCGCGTTTCCGGTGCATCTTTGGATCTATTGATTGTGTCCGCCTTGGCGACGATCTCGCTGGCCGCGATCGGGGCACAGATATGGCCCTTCGTCTTGTTGGCGCTGGCGGGGATTGCATGGAATCTAGTAGCCTTCTTTTGGCTGGCTCCGCGCATTTTTGACAAGCATTGGGTCTCGTACGGGCTGGCCAACTTCGGTCAATGCATGGGCATGACGGTGATCGGCCTTCTGCTGATCCGCATGACCGATCCCGAAAACCGGACAGGCGCCATGCACAGTTTCGGGTACAAACAGTTGTTGTTCGAACCGATCGTGGGGGGCGGATTGTTCACGGCGGCATCGCTGCCGTTGATTGCGCAGTTCGGTCCCGTACCCGTGCTGGTCCTGACCGGTGTCGTCATGATGGCGTGGATGATCTTTGGTCATTTCAAGTTCGGGAGGCGTGCGGCGGGATAAAAACTCCCGAGACTATGAGCCCGTTGAAAAACGCTCCTCGGGCATGCCATCCACCGCCTAACGGCGGCTACGAAGAAATAGGCAACGTAGCCGCGCCCGTGAGGGCGTGGAAAGGTGTGGCTATGACTTTTTCAACGGGCTGCTATGCCTGTTTCGCTCCGGACTAGACGCCCAATTTCACATAATTCCCCATATTGTGTGCTTGCATCTGTTAATAACTTCGGTTAAGTCTAGCGGCCAACTTGCACTATGACGGTGGAAATACATAGACAAAGTCGGCGGGGTTTCCTGCGCACGATGGCCATGGCTTTGCCGGTAGCCGTCATGGCGCCAGGCGTCGTGAGCGCGTCCGCTCCGCGCATTGCGCCGATCGTCGATTTGCGGTTCATCGCCAATTTCATGCCGGTCAGGCGTCGCCATGAATGGACCAGTATCCCCCCGAATCCGGCGCGCTTGCGGTTTGCGTTGCCCAACCGGTATTCGCGGATCACGGTGCACCATACAGGCACCGATGTGGTGACCGCCACGTCCGAGTCGGCGGTGATTCGCTGCATGGACGGCGTCTTGGGCGGGCATCTGAACCGGAATTTCGGAGATGTGGGCTACCATTTCATGATCGATTATGCCGGGCGCGTCTGGGAAGGGCGTTCCTTGGCCTATTGGGGCGCCCATGTTTCGGGGAAAAACGAGCAGAACATCGGCATTGTCCTGCTGGGGAATTACGAGCGGCAACGGCCTTCCCGGGCTCAATTGCAGTCGATGGAGCAGTTGGTTCATTTGACGCGCCATTATTACGGCATCAGACGGGGCGAAATCTACGGGCATATCGATCTCGGACAGACATTATGCCCCGGGAAATACCTGTATCCCCGCGTCCAACGTTTGAATCAGCTTGCCTGAGAGGTTACAATCCTGTAGAAGTGCAGGCTTTCATTGAGGAGACATCCATGCGCGAAAATATCAAACTCGTTTCATCCGCCAAGACGGGCCATTACTATACCACAACCAAGAACAAGAAATTGCAGACCGAAAAGATGGAGATCAAGAAATTCGATCCCGTCATTCGCAAACATGTGATTTACAAAGAAGGCAAAATCTAGCCTTTCCAGCCCGCTTCCCTCCCGTTCCGAGACCCTTTTCGTCCGTTACGCCCCAAAAGAGTTTGACACGGGGCCACTTAATGATAGTGTCTTCTCACTATGACTGATCGGGTGGCCCAGCGAATTATCAAGTGCATGCTCCTGCCGTGGGTGGGGGTATGTTTGCTATCGGTTCTGGCCTTTGCCCCTTCGCTTCATCTGATGGGGCATGTACACGAGGCCACGTCCGCTCTGGGTTCCGATTCCGCGTGCGAGCATAGTTCTGTTCCGAATAATTCAGCCGCTCCGGATCACGACGTTCCGAAAGGGACTAAAACCTCGACCTGCGTGACCTGCCTCCTGCTGACAGTTTCCAAGGCGCCCCCTCCGGTCTTGGGCGCCGTGGAGAGATTCTCCGTATCTCCTGAAAACCTTGATCGCGGTATGGTGCCGGACTGGGCTCCGTACGCCATTCTGCATGGCAGTGCCGGACCCCGGGCGCCTCCCGCCCTGAGCTGAACGCGGCTGGTTTTTTGGCCCCTCGTATGCTCGAGGGCGCATTCATTCATTTATTCTCAAGGAGTTATTCTATGTTTTCATTCAATTCTGGCCGTTCCCGTGTGGGAATGAGCGCTTTCATCGCATGCATTGCCGGGGCTTTGTTCGCTTCGGCGATCCATGCGGAACAACCAACGGGTCCGGTCAGCGATCCGTTGGATCCGATACCGTACCGTATGCGGGCCCTCCAATTGCAGGAGACCGCGTCGCCGATGGCAGCCGCCACGGCGTTCAATCCGGCCATTTCGGTGATCTTTGATTTCACGTACGCGTATTCCACGGAGGAATTGGACGCTCCTCCGGGATTCGAAATGGGCGGCCACGGCCACGGCCACGATCACGGACATGGGATCGAAGACGGATTCAACCTGCGCGAAGTGGAGCTGACGCTGTCCGGCACCGTCGATCCATACTTCGACGCTATGGCCACATTGTCCTTTTCGGAAGATCATGTGGAAGTGGAAGAGGCGTATATTACCACGCGCATGTTGCCTGCGGGATTGCAGCTCAAGGCCGGTAAGTTTTTGAGCGATGTCGGCTATATCAATAAACAGCATCCACACGACTGGGCGTTTGTGGACGCCCCGTGGATGCGCGAGTACTTCTTCGGCGATGAAGGACTCTCGGAAAAGGGCGTCCAACTATCCTGGTTGCCGCCCACCGAGACGTATATCCGTCTCGGCCTCGAAGTCCTGCAGGGGGAAAGCGAAGGCATCGCGAATTACCTGGGATCGGGCGATCACGAGATCACGACCATGTTGCCGGATGGCGAGACGCCGGACCGAAATCGTTGGCGCGCAGACAAGGACCTGACTGAAAAAGACGGCCCGCGTTTGTTCACCGGCTTTGCGAAAGTCGCGCCGGATATCGGCATGAACCATGCCCTGCAGCTGGGCGCCTTTGGCGGGTACAGCCGGGTCATGCAACTCGAAGAAGCGCATTCCAGCGGACGCTTGGAGACCTGGGACGGTGACGGCTGGTTTGGCGGTGTGGATGCCGTATACAAGTACGATGGGCAAGGTGTGATGGGCCATCGCAATTTTGTTCTGCAGACGGAATACATCTATCGCGAGCTGGACCTGGCCTACAAGAGTCGGGAGTTTGAAAACTTCTCCTCCCTCGTAACCACGGACGCCAATCAGCAGCGCTGGCGCCAAGACGGCCTGTATGTGCAGGGGGTGTATGGATTCGCCCCGCGCTGGAATGCCGGTTTGCGGGTCGATGTCCTGGGCATCAAGAACGACGGCTTCGAAGGACGTGGAGAGCCCGAGGACTTTGGTACGTCGTATCGGTATACCGGACAAATTTCCTATGCACCGACGGAATTCTCCCGCATCCGATTGCAAGCCAGCTACACGGATCTCGCGGAAGACGATCATGACGGCGATCATGATCACCACGACGCGTGGATGTTCGTGTTGCAGTTCAACATGAGTCTGGGCGTACACGGAGCGCACGCGTTTTAGGAGTGTTGCTTCTCCTCCTGCATTCCGCAAACACGGGAGATCGCGGCCCGGACCAAGCGTCCGGGCCGCGTCATCCGGTCTGCTTCTATGGGGGGTAATTGATTGATATATAGTACGTATTGATGGTCTATGAACCTAGAGAGCGGTCTGCATGATGAAGAAATGGGTGATCAGTTTGTGTTTGCTTTTGGTTGCCGAGGTGGTCTGGGCCGACCTGCGCGTGGCGGCCACGGTGCCGAACATGGGCATGTTGGCGCGGGAAATCGGGGGCGAATTTGTCACGGTGACCGTGATGGCCTCGCCGGACCGCGATGCCCACTATCTTGAAGCGCGCCCGAGTATGATGGCGGCGCTGCGCCGGGCCGACATCGTCGTGGCGGTCGGCGCCGAACTGGAAATCGGCTGGCTGCCGGCGGCGATTCGAGGCGCGAACAATCGACGGGTGCAACCGGGACAACCGGGATATTTCGAGGCGGCGCGGAAAGTGGAACTGATCGGAACGGGCAAACCCGCCGACCGCGCTCTGGGCGATGTGCATCCCATGGGGAATCCCCATATCTATATGGACCCGGAACGGCTGGCGGCGGTAGGCGATGCCTTGGCGGAGCGGTTGGGGCGGCTGCGGCCTGAAGGAGCGGATGAGTTTAGACGCAACGCCGACCAATTTGCCCGCGCGGTCTCCGAACGGATGCCGGACTGGCGTGCGCGTGCCGCGAATGTGCCCGGCGTATTGCTCTACCATGAAGATGCGGACTATTTACTTCACGCCCTCGATGTGCCATTACTGGGGTACATTGAGCCCTTGCCCGGGATTCCTCCGACGGCGTCGCATCTGCGGTCGCTGGTCAGGGATCTGTCCGGAAAGGACGGGGTGATCTGGAGCATGAACTATCATCCCGCTCAAGCCGGTCAGTTCTTGTCCCGTGAATTGGGCTGGCCGTCTATTCATTTGCCGGCGCAGGTGTCCATGGATGGTAACGCGGAATCCTATTTTGAGATGATTGATGCCTGGGTGCAGGCGCTCACGAAAGTCGACTAATTCCCGATGGAGGATAACGAGCTACTGGTGTTGAGGGAGGTGGTGGCCGGTTATACGAGACCGGTTGTGGGCCCCATCTCGCTTGTCGTCAAGTCCGGTCAGGTGGTGGGCCTGGGTGGACCGAACGGCGCGGGCAAATCGACGATTCTTCGCTCGATTACCGGGATGGCCCGTCTCTTTTCCGGGCGCATTGAGCGTTCCGAGCCATTGAGGATCGCGCATCAGTGGCAGCGGCCGGAATTACCTCCCGAGCTGGCCTTGTTGGGCCGGGAACTCTATGCACTGTTGGGCGCCGATCCCGCCCACGCTCCATCCATCATCCAGCCGCTCATGTCCTTGCCGCTCTACCGCTTGAGCGGCGGACAATTCCAACTCCTGCAGACGCTGGCCTGCCTGTGCAGTCCGGCGCAGGTGGTCTTGATGGATGAACCAACCAACAATCTGGATGGTGGCGCTCTGGACGTGCTTTCGGCGATGCTGCACGAACTGGATCCTTCGCGAGCCGTCGTACTGGTCAGTCATGAACTGTCCTTTCTGGAAAAGCATTGCACGGACCTGGTCGAGGTGCGGGCATGAACGATTGGTTGCTTTTCGATCCGCTCTTTCGCGTGCCCTTCCTCGTGGGATTGTTGTTGGCTGCAGGATTGAGTCTGGTCGGTGCGCTCTTGCGCATGCGCAACGAGTGGTTGGCGGCACTCGGCCTGTCCCATATCGCGGCGGCGGGCGGCATGCTGGCCGCCTTCCTCCATCTCCCGGTGCTTGTCGGCGCGTTCGGCGCGGCGGGCGCGGCGATCCTGGTCCGTTCCGCATTGCCGAAGGTGGGCAATAGCCATTATGCAGTCATGATCCTGCTGGGCTGGTCCGCGACCCTCCTGCTGGGCTCCTTCATGGATCATGGTCGCACCATCGGAGAATCGCTGCTGCTCGGCCAGCTCTACTTTGCCTATGCGCCTCACCTGTTCGGAGCGGCCGCGCTCCTGTTGATCACGATGTCGGTATTTCCATGGTTGTCGCCGCGATTGCTCACGGCACGCTTTTTCCCGGACTACCACGCGGCCAATCGCATACGGACCTGGCCTTACCGCGTGGTGTTCGCTCTGCTGACATTGACGGCGGCGGTGCTCGGGACCATCTCCATCGGTGCGTTTCCCGCCTTTGCAATGCTTTTTGTCCCTCCGTGGGTCGGTTTCGTGCTCGTGGATGGGTGGGCGCGGTCCGTCTCGGCCAGTGTCGCGGTGGGCGTGGTCGCCTACGTGGCCGCGTTTGTCCTGGCAATCCTGATTGATCTGCCGTTCGGCCCTGTACTCACGGCGCTGCTTCTGTTAACGGGATCACTTCGGTTTCTCACCGCCCTTCGACGACGCGGAAGCGAGCTATCCGGTGACGACTCGCACATCAACTATCTGCCGCCGATACAGGCAAAACAGGACGACGGATAGTCCCGTCTCTAATCCACCCCGGCCTTCGGTCTCCCCCTCCTGTGGCCTGCCCGCCGAAGCCCCTTGGCGAAGGCGGGAGGGGTCCGCGAAGCGGGGGGGAAGTCGGAAACATCCAACATCGAACATTCAACGTTGAACGTTCCATGTTGGAGGTTCAACGTTCGGATAGCTCGCCCTCCAAGAACCTGTCTCTGAGTGACCGAAACCATGACCAAGAACACAAGAAAAAGTGTCAAACAGAAATCAGGACATGACACACGCGCTTACGATTTCGGCACTTTTCGCGACAGCACATAGTCCATCAACGCGTCCGGCGCAAACCGGCGCATGAACGCACCCACATGCGCCGGGATCGTGACGGCATAGCGGCGTCGCGGACGAGACGATTCAAGGGCGTGCACAATCTTCACGGCGACCGCTTCCGGCGATTTGTTGATCCAATTCTCTTTCTTCTGCTGTTTGACGCGGCGCCGAATTTCCTTGCTGTAGAAGTCGGCATTGGGGGATGAGGCGTTGTTGAGTGTTTCTTCCGCGCGCTTTGCCGCAGTGCGCCGGAATTCCGTGATGATCGGGCCCGGCTCGATCAGGATGACGCCCACACCCGATCCGCGTAATTCCACCCGCTGTGCATCCGCCAACGCTTCGACGGCGAATTTCGATGCGGAATAACAGCCGAGAAAGGGAATGCTCACGCGCCCGACTACGGAACTGATGTGGACGATACGGCCGTACCCTTGTTTGCGGAAAACGGGCACGAGCCGATTGGTCAAATCCTGCAAGCCGAACACGTTCACGTCGAACTGATATTGCAGATGCGAGCGGTTCAGATCTTCGACCGCCCCCGACTGGCCGAATCCGGCGTTGTTCACCAACGCGCCCAACGCGCCGCCGGTCCGTTGCACGGCTTCTTCGGCTGCGCGCGCGACGGAATCGGCGTCCGCCATATCCAGCTCGACGGGATCGAATCCTTCGTCCCGCAAACGCGCCAAGTCGGCGTCTTTGCGAGCGGTGGGGATGACGTTCCATCCGCGCTCGCGCAGCAGGATCGCCGCCGCCGCGCCGATGCCGGTGGAACAGCCGGTGATGAGTACGGACTTGTCTTGAACAATGGGCAATTTCATAGGGTAAGACTCTGCGGCAGGAGTAGCGGCAAGTCAATGCGGAGTGAGGAAGAGTGGGCGGTCGGACGGGTGGACGGATGCGGGGGATGGCGGAAGTGTTCAGTGTTCTGTGTACAGCCAGGAGCCCGTTGATAAACGCTCCTCGCGCATGCCATCCATACCCTAACGGCGGCGGCTACGAAGAAATAGGCAACGTAGCCGCGCCCGTGAGGGCGTGGAAATGTGTGGCTATGACTTTTTCAACGGGCTGCCAGGAGGCAGGAACGGATAGGGAAAAGGGATTTGGTCATGTCGAGCTTGTCGAGACATCTCGTGCCCTCGCCAAGCCCCGCTGAGCGGACGTTCCACGCTCACGCCCGCTGTCCCCGCAAAGCCATTGGTGGCTGCCAAAGAAGGAGATTTCTCGACTCCGCTTCCCCCTACGCCGAAGCGGCTTCGGAGGGCGCTCCGCTCGAAATGACCAATGGGCGTGTACGGGCATGGGAATAATGATCAACCGCGTGGGCGGACGGGCGCAGTGGTCGTGTGGTGCAAAAATCATTTTCGTCCGACAGTTATTTTGTTATCCTTCGACTATTGAGTAATACCCATGCACTATGACGCCATATTGATTGTGACGTTCGGCGGCCCGGACAAGATGGAAGACGTGGTCCCGTTTCTGGAAAACGTGTTGCGCGGCAAGAACGTTCCGCGAGAGCGTATGCTGGAAGTCGCTCATCATTACGAGCTATTTAACGGGAAAAGCCCGCTCAACGAGCAGAACAATGAACTCAAGCAGTTGTTGGAACACCGGATGCTCTCCCATGAACCACGTTTGCCCGTCTATATCGGTAACCGCAATTGGTATCCGTTTCTGGCTGACACGTTGCGCGAAATGAAGGAAGCCGGCGTGCGCCGTGTCCTCGCCCTTGTCGTCTCCGGGTACAGTTGCTATTCCGGATGCCGCCAGTATCGGGAAGATATTCAGCGCGCCCGCGAGGAAATCGGAGAGGGCGCCCCGGACGTGGATAAGATCCGGGTATTCTACAACCACCCGCTTTTCATCCAGGCGAATGCGGATCATGTCCGAGACGCTTTAGCGAAAATTCCCAAAGCGGATCGCGCCGATGCGACGCTGCTCTTTACGGCGCATAGCATTCCGTCCGCGATGGCGGCGAAATGTCGTTACGAGGAGCAATTGCAGGAGGCTTCCCGGTTGGTGGCCGAGGCGGTGGGGCATGCGCATTGGCGCTTGGTGTATCAAAGCCGCAGCGGCCCCCCGCATCAGCCGTGGCTGGAACCGGACGTATGCGACGTGATCCGTGAGTTGGCGAAACAGGACTCGAAGCATCTCGTAATTTCGCCGATTGGATTCACGTCCGATCACATGGAAGTGCTGTTCGATCTGGACACGGAAGCGAAGGAACTCTGCGAGGAACTGGGCGTTCATATGGTGCGCGCCCCGGCGGCGGGCCATCATCCGCTCTTCGTGGAGATGGTCCACGATCTCATTGCCGAACGCATCGAGGAGCGACGGGCTCGCCCG
>SKXR01000074.1 GCA_007128275.1 Kiritimatiellia bacterium | reverse complement strand
GACATTATCGGGGCGGCCATGGAGGTTCTGAACACCCTGAAGCCCGGATTGGATGAGAAGGTCTACGAGAACGCACTCGTGATAGAGCTTAAAGAGAGAGGTCATGATGTCGATCAACAGCGACATTGTAGTGTGACATACAAAAGACAAAAAGTAGGCATTTTGATTCCCGACCTTATCGTTGATGGTCGAATTGTCGTGGATACGAAAGTCGTCACTGATTTTAGTGAAGCGCATGTGGCTCAGATGATTGGATATATGGCGGTCACAGAATTGGAGGTGGCTATGTTGTTGAATTTCAAATATGCAAAACTACTGTGGAAGCGATTGGTCCGCAGCAAGCCATCCGCGTAATCTGGGCAATCTGCGGTAACTCTTATGACAGTATTTATCATCATCGGCAAAGGCGGCAGGGAACACGCGTTGGCGACGATCCTGGCCCGGATGCACAAAGTCTATTCGTTCGGCGGATCGGATGCGATTCGGCAGGTCGCCGAGCCGCTGGATTCGGATGTCTTGGTGAACTTGGAGAACCCGTTATCCGACGAAGCGCGCGATGCGCTGTTGTCGAAGCCGGACGCAATCATTGTGTTCGGCCCGGAACAGCCCATGGCGGCGGGGTGGGTCGATCAAATCCGGTTGGCCGCCCCCGCTGCGCAGATCCTGGGACCCAACCAGTACGCCGCACAACTCGAATCCAGCAAATGGTGGGCCAAAGATTTCATGATGCGGAACGCCGTCCCCACCGGCGCGGCGGAACGCATTAAGAAGGTGGAGGACTTTGATCGGTTCGCGCTTCGGTTTGAGCCGCCCTACGTCATTAAGGCCGACGGACTGGCCGCGGGGAAGGGGGTCGCCATCCTGCCGGACGCCGCGCCGGCCCGAGACTTCGTGGAAGGCATTGTATCCGGCGACCTGTTCGGGACGCCGCAGACCGCGTTGATTGAGGAATACCTTGAAGGACCTGAATTGAGCATCTTCCTCCTGCTCGACGGAACGCGTGCTGTACAGATCGGCATGGCGCGCGACTATAAGCGCGCGTACGACGGCGATGAAGGCCCGAACACCGGCGGGATGGGCGCGTTCACGCCCGTGCCCGATATATCCGCCGAGGACCAGGAGGCCATCGATCACACGGTCTTGCGGCCCATCCTGCATGGATTGAAATCCGACGGTATCTTCTATCGCGGGTTCTTGTATGTCGGGTTAATGCGTACCACGCGCGGATTCAAGGTCCTCGAATTCAATGTGCGCATGGGCGACCCGGAAGCGCAGGCTGTGTTACCGGTGCTGGGCGATCGATTGCCGTTGTTGCTCGAACACGCCGCAGCCGGAAGACTGGTCGATTTAAGCTCCGAACCGTGGATGGAGGAGTCCGCCTTCGACGATCTTTCCCGGGTCCGAGCCGATCGCGCGGCGGTTTGCGTGGTATTGGCTTCACAGGGCTATCCGGAACCTTCGCCGTCAGGCCTTCCGTTGGCCGGACTGGACGGGATATCGGCCGACATGCCTCGTGACACATTTCTCTTCCATGCGGGGACCAAACGGGTCCCGAACGGTTGGGAAACCAACGGGGGCCGCGTCTTAAACGCGGTGGCAATAGACGATACGGTGGCAACAGCTCGTACCCATTGCTACGCTGCGATGGAACGTATGAACTGCTCTATGCTGCGCTATCGCACCGATATCGCGCGCCGGGAATAAAAGGGAAACCCCGATGGCCCCTTGGGGGGGCGATATTTTGGCGTGATCGATGATTCTTTTTGCTTGTTGAGCATCGATAGATTATAGTCGTCGACTTCGCACCAGCCATGACCGGTAACCATGCAGAACAAAACGTATATCTATGATGAGCGCAAGCGCTGTTATGTCCCGGCGCCCGCCATGTGCGTGCCCGTGTCTGTCGCTTTTTGGCGGGTATGGCAGCGCCAGTGCGGGGCCACGGTCTCGGTTGTAGGACTTTTTGTCATTCTCTTGATGTTGGCTTGGTTCGCGTTGCTCGCCCTCAATGGGGCCGTTTCCGGTACGGGCAAAGGCCCTGGCGGCGGACACAACGCATTGCCATCGATATCGGACTTGGCTCGCTGATCAGAATCCAGCTTGATTTTCACGCGTGCCCCCGATAGGTTGAACCCGAACTTTCCTCTTGCCCCCATCGTCTAGAGGCCTAGGACGCAGGGTTCTCATCCCTGTAACACGGGTTCGAATCCCGTTGGGGGTGCCAGTCACCAGAGTTTCGCGGTTAGGCCCTTTCGAGTACGGCGTTCCCTTTTCCGCGAAACACGGTGACTGGCGCGCCGGCCCGTCGGATCGCGAAACTCTGGTGACTGGCACCGGGCACCGTGTTGCGGTTTTTCCTCGAAGGATTTGGCTGCTCATACTGGGCGTGATTTACTGACAAGATCAGGCTGTTTCGATCTCTTTTTCGCGGTCGGGCTGTTTCCGGCCGTTGGAAGGATGGGGGATGAGGTTTTTCGGGCGCTGGAAGATAATGTAGTGATCTTCCCTGTCGTTGGAAAATAAGAAGTTGGGGTAGGGACAGAGAAACGAATCGGATGCCTGACGCGCTCTTCACTCTGCGATCTGGAAACCGAGTTCCCATGCCATCGTGAGCAGGGATTCCGATGCGTGCAGGAGCTGAAACCGGTTTGCGGCGAATTCCCGGCGAGCGGGATAGGTGCGGCGGGAATGCACGAAGTGCTTGGCCATGGCGACCGGATCGACAGAGGCGCCTGCGCGGAATCGACGGTCGTCGTCCAGAATGGGATAGGCGGCGGACACCATGGCGGCAAGGGTTTCTTGATCGGAACGGCACTGTGCGTCCACGACCCGCTCCTCCTGAGGAGCATCATCGGGCATGTCGCGGTCCAGCCACACCGGGTCCACTTCCAGATAGTGACACAGCTCTTCGTAGACCATTCGTGTGCCGTTCAGTCGCCCTTCATAGGAATAGCCGGCAATGTGCGGGGTGCCGATGTCGACGGCATCGAGTACGTCTTTGCGGATGGCCGGTTCGTTTTCCCACACGTCGAGCACGGCTTGCCGAACGATACCATGTTCCAGCGCGGTCAGGAGTGCGTCGCTATCCATGATCTCGCCGCGCGCGGCGTTTAAGAAAAAGGCGCCGGGTTTCATGGCCTCAAAGAACCGGTGGTTGGCCATGTCGCGTGTGGCATGAGGGCCCGTGTCCGTCAGCGGCACATGCATGCTGATGAGGTCGGCTACGGCGAGCACGTCTTCGAGCGGTTGGAACGTGCCGTTGGCGTCATCGCCCGCGGCTTTGCGGGGCGGATCGTTTTGAAGGACCGTGACGCCCATGGCCATGGCTTTTTCCGCGACGCGCGTCCCGATATGCCCCACGCCGACCACACCAAGCGCCAGTTCTTCCAGGGCGAGTCCATGTTGATCCGCCTCGACCAGCAGCGCGGCCACAATATATTCCGCGACACTGTTGGCGTTGCACCCGGGGGCATGGCACCAGGCAATGTCCGTGGAATCGAGATAGGTCTTGTCGACATGATCCGTGCCGGCGACGGCGCAACCGATGAACCGGACGGCGGTGTTTTCGAGCAGGGCGCGGGTGATCGGCGTCTTGCTCCGGGTAATGAGCACCTCGGCGTCCAGCAATTCGTTCCGCGTGATGCGCTCTTCGGGCAGGATCGTCACGTCGCCCAAGGTGGCAAACGCGGTTTCTCCATGCAGCACGCTGGATGCACAAACGATTTTCATGGGTAGGCCTGCTTCATGGCGAAGGGATAGCATGCGGGACGGGAAGTTTCAATGGCGAAGGGGACCGCGAAGGAACGCCGGGGCAATGGCGCTTGCCGCCACGCGAGCATTTCCCTTCCACCATCGCGATTGACACAGGCGCGTCGAGGGATAAAGCTCGGAGGCTCATGAAAGTGCGTTTGAAGTATCGAATGGAATATGCCGCATTGAAGGCGCTTAGCCGTGTGGTCTGCGTGGTGCCGTATCGTGTCGCACTGGCGCTGGCGGCAATCCTCGCGTGGATCGCCTTCCATGGCGTGCGGTTCCGCGTCAAGGAGGCCGTACGGCGTATTCAACGGGTCATGGGCGATCAAGTGACCCCGCGCGAGGCGCGCACGATGGCATGGATTTCGTTGCGGAATCTTTTCTTTAATGTGGTGGAGATCCTGCGTTTCCCCCGGATGACGGAATCGTGGGTGGATACCCATGTCGATACGTCCGGGGTGGAATTTATTCGTGAACGTTGGGACGGGTCAAACGGCGCCATCTTGGCGGTGCCGCACTCGGGCAACTGGGATTTGGCCGGGGTGGGGGCGAACATCAAGGGGCTGCCTATTTTCTTCATGGCGCGTCGCCAGAAGAATCCGTTGACCGACGATTTTCTCAACCAGATGCGCGCGGTGACGGGGGTGGAAACCATCCTTACGGATAGCGGCGCCCTGCGCAAGGTGGTGCGCAACCTGAAACAGGGCAAGGTGTTTGCCCTGTTGCCGGATGTGCGGGCTCGTGAATCCGGCATTCCCGTGCGTTTTCTTGGCGGGGAGGCGATGTTGGCGACGGGTATGGAGGCCTTCGCGCGGCACGCCCATGTGCCGATCTTCCCGGCTTATGCCGTGCGGGAGGGCTGGTCCCGGCACCGCTGGATCGTGCATGAACCGGTGTATTCGGACCCGTCTCTGGACCGCGACACGGATCAACGACGCATCATGCAGGAGGTCATGACGATTTTTGATCGCGCCATACGCGAACGGCCGGAACAATATTTTTGGTACAATAAACGCTGGATTCTGGATCCGTTCAAGACGTCATGAGGATGAGGCCCTGACGCATCGCCGAAGCGAACATGGCGGGCCGAGCCGGGCTGATACAAGCGGGTCCGCCGCTTCGGATTCCCTTGTCTTGAGGCTGCACGCCCCCTATAGTGCCGCAACATTTTACCCAATCCCGGAAGAGTAATGAGGCTTCTTTTGACTTTTTGTTGCGCGCTGCTTTTGGCGTGGTCCGTAGGGGCGCAGGAACGTCCGTTATCGCCTACCGTCCGGTTCATGCCGGGTGAGACCCCGACCGCCCTTCTGGAATACGCGAATCCGTCCGCGCGTCGCGTGGAATTTGCCAGTTCAGCCGATGAATGGTCCACACGATATTCCCTGCAGCGCCGGGGCCGGGTTTGGGTCTTGGATGTGCGCACCGCGGCACTCGGTCTTGGACGTCACGAATTCAAATTTATCGTGGACGGAAACTGGGAGCCGGGAGCCAATCGCGTCTTGTTCATCAATGAGGATGGCGTCATGGATCGATCGCCCGGCGTGATCATGTCCGCGCTGGTCCAGGGCGAGCACCTCATTGAGCTGCAATTGCGTCAGGGACGCGAAGATGTCAGCCGCATTCAGGTGCGTTCGGAACCGCCGATCGCGATCCGTGATGTGCGCATGACCACGCCGGACGAAGAGGGCTACGTGCAGGGGTACGTGCTGCAGGGGCCCCTGCTGACGTTCTACTTCAATCCGAAACTATACGGCGTGGATGTAAGCCCCAACGATCTCGTGGTGGTGGCGGGCAACTGGAACAACTGGGATCCCGGGGGGCGGCAGGGCGCGTGGCAATTGAGAAAAGTCCGCGACTCGGATTTGTGGGAGTTGACAACGCAATTAGTCGGTTTGCGCACGCCGCCGGGCGAGCGCCATCTGGAATTCAAGTTCGTCATCAACCGGAACCGATGGTTGCCCGCGCCGGACCATGCGCCCAACCGGGTGGACGACGGCGAAGGCAACGTGAACCTGCGCATCGACCCGGAACAAAGCGGCGGCCGCACGCTGCGCATCGTTTCCGAAGAACGCTTGAAATTGTCCGAGAATTACCTGCTTATGATCGACGGACTCGCGGATCGAACCGTTTATCAGTACACGACCCCCGGGGACCTGATGGACGCGCTCTATTCGGATAAGCCGCTCGGCGTCACCTTGGATCGTGTGAACAATACGACCACGTACCGCTTGTTTGCCCCGCGCGCGCGGGATGTCTATCTGCGGATCTTCGATCGTCCGGAATATCAGGTGCGGGAACCCGAACATCGATGGGTTGAACCCGTGGAAGAGTTCCGCCTGTGGAAGGACGAGGACGACGGCGTCTGGGAAGTGACCTTGCTGGGGCTGGATATCGGCACCTACTATTCCTATCTCGTCACCGGCCCGGACGGGGAAGGCGAAGGATTCGAGCCCTCGATCCCGGTGGGTGACCCTTACGCCTTGGCCGCTGCGATCGATTCGGATTACAACAATATCGTGCTGGATCCCGACGCCACCAACCGCTGGTTTGAGGGATGGACCAACCACGATTTTGTCACGCCCAATCACGAAGACATGGTGGTGTACGAAATGCATGTCCGCGACATGACCATTCACCCGTCGTCGCGCGTTCCTCCTTCCCTGCGCGGCACGTACGCCGGCCTGCTGGCCAGCGTGGGAACCGGCACCGGGCTCGATCACCTCAAGGATCTCGGCGTGAATATGATCGAATTGCTCCCCGTGCAGGAGTTTCATAATACGGGGAATCGGTACGATTGGGGATATGCCACGGTATTCTTCTTCGCCCCGGAGGCGTCCTACGGACGCTCGCCGGCAACCGGGTCCCAGTACTACGAGTTCAAGCATCTCGTGAACGAACTGCAGAACATGGGTTTCGGCGTGATGTTGGACGTGGTCTACAACCATATCGGACACCCCAACATCTTTAGCCTGATCGACCGGAAATACTATTTCCGCCTCAACCCGGACTTCACGTTCAGCAATTTCAGCGGGGTCGGGAATGACATCCGCAGTGAAGCGCCCATGATGCGGCGCTTGATTGTCGAAAACATCGTGTTCTTGATGGAAGAATTCAATATCGACGGGTTCCGGTTCGACCTGGCGGAATTGATCGATATGGAAACGCTGTTGAAGGTGCGGGACGCCGCCCAGGCGGTGAATCCGAACGTTGTGCTGGTTTCCGAGCCGTGGAGCTTTCGCGGCACGCACAAGTATGAATTGACCGGTACGGACTGGTTAGCGTGGAACGATGATTTCCGCAACACGGTCAAGGGATTCGTCATGGGCGACCGCAACCTCGATCGCCTGAAACAGGTCATCGTGGGCTCCACGGATCTGTGGACCGCCCACCCCCTGCAGTCCGTCAATTACGTCGAAAGTCACGACGACATGTCGTTGGCCGACGAGCTCAGCACGCGGCCTGACCGCGACGGGCGCCGTTTGCAGACGCGCGATGTGGCCGCCAACCGGTTGGCGGCCACGGTCATCTTTACCTCGCTCGGCATGCCCATGCTGCAAAGCGGCCAGGAATTCCTGCGCAGCAAACGGGGGATCAGCAACACCTATGACCGTGGCGACGAAGTAAACGCCCTGCGTTGGACGGATCGCGACCGCCCCTTGGCCGCGGAAGCCATGGCGTATTATCGCGGGCTCATTCATCTGCGCCAGAGCGATGAAGGCCGGGCATTCCGGGTAGCCGAAAAACCACCGCGCGATTATTATCGCTGGATCGAAACGCGCAGTGATCAGGCGATCGGCTATATCGTCAACGCACCGCGCATCCATGCAGGAAACGGATTCATCGTGCTGCTCAACGGAAGCCCGGACGCCGTCACCTTCCCGGTTTCGATTCCACCCGGCCATTGGCGGCTCATCGGCAACGGCCGGGCGATCAATCCGGAAGGATTGCCCCGCTCGGACATTGTTCGCGGCCCCGTAAACACCAATATCCGCGTGCCGTCCATGTCCTCCGTGATTCTGATGGATGGGTTTTAGGGCCATTTCCCCCGGCGTACCCCGTTTGACGGGGTTGCTCGATTGCTGTACGCTACTGGGATGAATCTGCGCGTGCTCAGCCTGTTTTCCCTGATCCTCGTTCCCGCGGTCGCGGGCCATCACGCGTACGCCGAGGAATCCGCACGGCCGGCGCGCGGCCCCATCGTATACGATTCCCATTGGCAGGTGCATCATGTGGATCCGGGTGTCCGTATGCCCGGCGATGAACCCGATGAGCGCTCTCGCCTTCGCTCCACACCCCGTACGCCCGGCGGCTTGAGAGAGGATGTGGCGCTCCCGCAATCCGTGGCTCCCACCTATTTGCCCCCTCCTCAAATAACGCGTCCTCCGGAGGACGCGCGACGACGGAACTGGATTGTACCGACGCTCGAGGATGACGAATCGCCCCTCAGAAGGCCCCGCGCCGAGGAGGACGAGGAGCCCAGCGGGTGGGGTTGGCTGGCGGATGAAATTGGCCAGCGACAGCGGGAGCGGGACTTGGAAATGGATGAGGAGGTCGAACGACGAGAAGAGGCGGACGCGAATTGGTTTCTTCAGCGTGACCCGGTCAGGACCGGTTTGATCTCCGACGAGATATTGGTTACTACACCGCTCCTTTTCGGAGTCTCGACGGGCGGCGAAGACGAAGCCGACGGAGAACGTGCGCGTCGGACAGGCGCGGCTGCGGAGATGACGCTCGAAGAACGTGTCCGCAACTCCGGGGAAGACCGAAGCGCCATGGAACCCGAAGATGCGTATGGGCGGGTGGATCCGTGGGGCCTGGATCAGGTGCACGGTTCCGCATGGGAAATGGATCCTGTAGCCGCACGGGACGCGTCCTTGACGACCGGAATCGGCAGCCCGTTTGCCGCGCCCATACGGCAGGGAGAATCCGCGCCCGGAACAGATACCACGGGGCCAACGTTCTCGTCTTGGAGCGGGACCATGTCGCCGGAGCCCTTGGAATCGCGCGCGACGGCGTTTGGCGGGGGAAACATCAACAGCGCGTCCGCCGGACGGTTTGATTCCTCTTTCAGCCCGGCCGGCCAACAGAGTTCCTTCAGCGCGTTCGACGGCGAGGGGAGCGGGTTCTCCTCTTCCTTCGCATCCGATTCACGGTGGAGCGCGGATTGGTCCAGTGATTCCGGCTGGCAGGGTGGGATGTCGGAACCCGAACGGCCTGCTGGGCGCACGGCTCCAGCGCAGGCGCCTTCAGGGGGGCTGCACAACAACGGCTGGCTTGCCGATCCGGGGCGCTGATTCAGCCGGTCAGTCCGGAGCAACCGTAAGCCCCTTGGTGTCCGTGTGAACCGGAAAGTAGTCATACCCGTGTCGGGCGCAGAGTTCGTCCGTGTGCGTGCCGCCCATCACCAGCACGACGCCGCCGGCGTCGCCCGTGATGGAGCCCGCGCCGCCAATCTTCGCCGCGCCGCCCGCGGCTTCAATTTCTTGAATGAACTGCTGGACCTTCCGGGGCACCACACCGATTCGAGTCAACAACCGATGGTTTGCGCGAATGGCCGCGCACACGTCTTCCCATTCTTCCTGGTGCAGCGCGCGTTCCAATTCGTCCGTTACCTTCTCGAATTGCGTCCAGATCGGGTCGTTCATGGGATAGGCCTGTGAAACCCGAGCCACGCACTCGCCGGTGGTGGATTTCGGCGCTCCGGTCAACGCCAGATGCATTCGTTTCCGGGGCGGCGCCAAAGCCCTGGCCGCGCCCTGTTGAAATCGTACACACCCTCCGTGGACGGTAATGAACGGATCCACGCCGCTGGGATGGCCGTGCTGCATCTTCTCGACGTCGAGCGTCCAGCGGTACAGCGCGTCCCGGCTTGGTGTCATGTGCAATAGACCCGCCGTGCCGCCCAACACGGCGGCGATCACCGCTGCCGAGGAGCCCATGCCGCACCCGATCGGCAGGTCCGTGGACAGCGCCATATGGAGCCCGCCCTTGAGTGGGTGCCCGGCTTCATCGAGTAGATGGACAACCGCATAAAAAAGCAACTCCGTTGGGCTGCCCAACACGTGACGGATACCCATCTCGCCCGTCAGAAAACGGTTGTAATTCTCGAGCAGTCGCTTCTTCAACCCGGGCAGAGCGGCGGTGGGGATGGCGTCATCATCGAATACGCCGGGGAAGGTGACGCGGAGCAGGTCGTCATCACTCGGTTGAATCACGGCGTGCACATGCCGGGTCACCGCCATCACCACGGCGGGCCTGCCTTGGACCACGGCGTGTTCGCCGGAAAGAATCAGTTTGCCGGGCGCATTGGCTTTCATCCAATTCCAATATGAACTGCTATCGCGTTAAGATCAACTCTTGATGATCAAATAGATCGGCCGTCGTGCGTGCGCCAAGTAGAAACATCGCCGTGCGAAACTCGCGTTTCAGGCGTTCGATTTCCTCGATCACTCGGCCCGCGGATTCCATGGCGGGTTTGAGAAACGGGGAGGCGAGCCCGCAAAGCGACGCGCCGAGAATGACGGCTTTGGCCATATCGATGCCCGAACGGATCCCGCCGGAAGCAATGAGTGTGATCCGGTCGCGGTACGGCGCGAGCAGTTGCAGGGCGAGCGGCGTGGGGATGCCCCAATCCTGGAACAACATGCCGAGGCCGGGAGCGTCATCCTCCCCGTGCCGTTGGTCTTCGATCCGGCTCCACGAAATTCCGCCGGTGCCCGCTACGTCGATATACTGCACACCGGCATGGATCAGTAGCCGGGCGTCCTCGGGCGAAATCCCGGCGCCGACCTCCTTGACCGCCACCGGCACGTCCAGTGCCGAAACCACATCCGCAATACGAGCCGCCAAACCGGAAAAATCCGTGTCCCCTTCCGGCTGGACAGCTTCCTGCAGGGGGTTCAGGTGCAGGTACAGGGCGTCCGCGCCCACCGTTTTCACCGCCTCCCGGCAGGTGTCCGGGGTGAACCCGTGATTGAGTTGAACCGCGCCGAGATTGGCAAAGAGCAGGGCTTGGGGCGCCCATTCGCGAACGGCGAAACTGGCGCGGGCCGCGGCGTGGGTGAACATCACCCGTTGCGAACCGACGCCGAGAGCCACGCCGGTCGCTTCCGCCGCCAGAGCGAGATTCTTGTTTACGGTGCGAATCAGCTCGTGTTCGCCGCCCGTCATGGAGGAGATCAAGAGCGGAAAACTGAGGCGCTTGCCCATGAACGTTACGGAAGGGTCCACCTTGTCCAGCGCCACTTCCGGCAGGGCGCGGTGGGTCAGTTGGATCCCGTCAAAATAAAACTTCCGGCGATCGGCGTCCCGGTCGTTTTCGATGATCCGGATATGTTGAATCTTCCGTTCGCTGGTGCGATCGTTCATGCCCGTTCCAACTTGAGATGCGCCTTCATCAGTTCGCCCGGATTGGTTTGCGCGGCCAGCAAGGAAAGCTCGCCGCACCAAACCACGGCGCCGGCGATCGCCGCCAGGCGCCGCGCATTGGCGCCGGGTTCGCGCGCGTCCAAACAACCCATCGCCTGAAGATTGTCGCGCACGAAGTCAAGGCCCTTGCCGCTGCCGACCGTTCCGACAATCACGTTCGGCAGGGTGACACTGAAATAGAGATCGTCGCCGCGCGGTTCGGCGTGGGTGAACCCCTGCGAGCCCTCGACAATATTCGCCGCGTCTTGTCCCGTGGCCAGGTAGAACCCCAGCAGCATATTCGCAAAATGCGCGTTGGCCGACCGTATTCCCCCCGCGAGCGTAGTCCCTATCCAGTTCTTCTTCAGATTCAGGTCGGCGATCTTTCCCGGCGTGGTCTTGAGATAGCGTTCGCATGCCTTGCGCGGCACCGTGCATTCGGCCACTACGTATTTGCCGCGCCCGAGGATGCCATTCACGGCCGACGCCTTCTTGTCCGTACAATAGTTGCCCGAAATCGAACCGTACGCAAGGTCGGGATACTCGCTGAGCAGCCATTCGATGAGACTCTCGGCGGCCGCCGTGACCATGTTATGGCCCGCCGCATCGCCGGTGGTGAGTTCAAAACGGATATACAGGAGGTTCCCGACCACTTGCGTATGCACGTTTTCAAATCGGGCGTACCGGCTCCCTTCGGATACGATGGCCGACAACCGGTCCTGCCGGGCGGGCAACGCCGCGGCCACCTGAGCCGCGCGTACCGCATCCGGCGCCTGTAGAAGAACCGAACGCGTCATGCGCTCGTCCACGATCACCACGCGCAAGCCACCCGACACCGTGGACACCCGTGCGCCCCGGTTCGTGGACGGCCAAAGCGGTGTTTCGTAGGTCGCCAGCGGGGCCATGACATCTCCGTCCACTTCCGGCCCGATCATCTTGATCGGGCCGATGTGTTGCATCGGGACGGCGGCGTATGGTATTGGGTCGGATGTCCTCATCGTTACTTTGCCAATGATCACTTACTTCTTATTGCGTAAGAAGTGACAAGTTAGAAGTCAAAAGTACTTCCCACTTCCTACTTCCCACTTCCTACTTCTTACTTCCTACTTCCCTCTTCCCACTCTTCCCGCAATCTCCGCCGCAATGCGGGCATTGTTGTGGAGCAATGCAATATTGGTCCGGCGACTGGCTTCGCCGGTCAGTTCGCTGACGCGCGGAAGCAGGAACGGGGTAACGGCTTTGCCGCGCACGCCTCTTTGTGCTGCGTCAGCCAGCGCCTGTTCGATGGCCCGTTCAATGTCTTCGTGCGGTAAGGCTTCCGATTCAGGAACCGGCGCGGCCACCAGAATGCCCGCGGGCAGGTTCAGGTGGTCGCGCGCGCGGATCAGGCGCGCCACCTCTTCCGGCGTATCACAGCGGACGTCCACGGGCAGTCCCGATGACCGCGAATAGAATGCGGGAAATTCGGATGTCTGATAGCCGACCACCGGCACGCCCTGCGTTTCGAGCACTTCCAGCGTCAGCGGTAAATCCAGAATCGCCTTGGCTCCGGCGCATACCACGGTGATGGGAGTCCTGCCCAATTCGGTCAGGTCCGCGCTCACGTCAAACGGATGTCCACGATGTACCCCGCCGATACCGCCCGTCGCAAAGACCTGGATTCCGGCGGCGTGCGCGATCATCATGGTCCCCGCCACGGTGGTCGCGCCGTCTTCCGCGTTCGCGATCACGATCGGGAAATCGCGGCGGCTGCATTTGCGCACAAAATCCGAGTGAGCCAGAAACTCCAGTTCTTCCGGAAGCAGGCCCACCGTGATTCGCCCTTTCAGGATGGCGATCGTGGCCGGGATCGCCCCGGCCTCGCGCACCGTTTGTTCCAAGGCGCGTGCCACCTCCAAGTTCACCGGACGCGGTAGACCATGGGTAATGAGCGTGCTTTCCAGGGCCACGACGGGTCGTTTGGAGGCTAGGGCCTCTACCACTTCCGGGATAACGTGTATATTCATGCGGGGCAGCCTATTACAAGCATCAGCAGTGGTCGAGCGTAGAGTATGCCCCTCGGAGGCCCTAGGTTATGGAAAAAATGAATTGCTAAAGCGTTTTTATCTGATTAGGATCGTTCGTCATACGAGTGTAATCGGTTTGGTGATAATCCAAGAAACAAGGAGTCAGGTGTCATGTTTAGATTAATACGTATTTGGTTATTGGCATTTGTATGTGCCGCGTTCGCGGGAGCCGCTTGGGCGCAGACCATCATCGCGGAAGATAACGCCGGAAACTATGATGAGCTCGATCCGTGGGTTGATCTGTCCAACGGCGGCACCGGATTCGGGCCTTGGAATTTTGACGTGGATGAAGGTACCGGTTTTGCCGGCGCGTTCGTCGGTGATCCGGCCTTTGCCGGTGTGAGCGGGTTTGGTCCGGAAGCCTTCGGCCTGTATGCCAATCCCGCCGAAAGTGGCGCATCCGTTTTGATCAGCCGCGACTTTGATGTCGCACTCGAAACAAACCAGGTATTCAGTCTCCAGTGGGCGGTGAACTGGGACACGGATACCTTGAACCGGAAGGGGTTTCGTATCTACGATGGCGGCCCCGCCGGTACGCAACTCCTGGAAGTCAGCATGAACGGCTTCCCCGGCCTGGTCGAAATCGATCACGGTGCGGGATTTGTTGACACCGAAATCGAATTCGGCACCGGCCCCATGACGTGGCGGGTCCGGATGATTGACGCCACCACGCTCCAGGTGACATCCACCGGACGGGACGGAACGCCTCCGGTGGTGTATAGCACCAACATCACGGTCTCCGCCGCGCCGGATTCCTTTGCCCTCTTCACCGGTGCCATGACCCCCGCGGATGAGCGTCAACCCTACTACAACAACTTGGTGATCTATGAAGGACCGGATCCCGACGCCCTCATGATTACGGGTCCCGACAGCATCTTGCTGGGTCAAACCAATACGCTGACAGTTCATCGAAGCGCCGGCGTGGGCGACGCAATCACGATCGACAATTCGAATCCTGCCGCCATCAGCGCGCCGGCAACCGTGGAATTCGATCCTGAGGCGCCCACGGTCACCTTCGAAATCGTGGGATTGGACGAGGGCTCAGCCGATTTGCAGGCGCTCGGCAACATCGCGACCAGCGAAGTGTTTACCGTCACGGCGTTCGATATGCCGGAGCCGCCCGAAGGTATTTATGACGACGCCACGTTCTATCCGTTGGGTTGGACCGATGGCAGCAACGGCGGAAATGGATTCACCGCGTGGTCTCTTGGTGATGAGGGTGGAGCTCACTTGATCGGCGACGCGACGTTTAACGGCGCCAACAACGCCGCGGATCTGAATACCAACGGGGTCTCATTTGCCCTGTTGGGAGGACCGGACGGTGCCTATCAGACGGCGAGCCGCAATTTTGAGACCGCCCTGATCCCCGGGGATGTCTTCACGTTTTCCATGTCCTTCCAGTGGGATGGCAACAATCGCGGATTTGATTTGTTCTCGTCCGACGGGCAGGTCTTTAACCTGAATATATCCACAAGCGGTTACGATTGGACCGGGGATAACAACATTCCCATAACCTTATGGCCGCCGCGTGATGAAGGCGTTTTGATTGACGTAGTCATTACCGCAACCGCGTCGGGCTTTGAGTACAGCCTCTCCAGCGATCAGGACGCCAATATTGCGGATATCACTGGTTCGATTGTT
Source organism: Kiritimatiellia bacterium (assembly GCA_007128275.1). Taxonomy (GTDB): domain Bacteria; phylum Verrucomicrobiota; class Kiritimatiellia; order SLAD01; family SLAD01; genus SKZA01. Next base: position 13,209 of record SKXR01000074.1, on the reverse strand, counting down.
TCGGCCGCGTTGACAGGATTCAATTTCTATAATAATGAAGCGGGCGAGGGTGCACGCTTTCACTTCAATAGACTTGAAGTCACCGAAAGCACCGATCCGAACCTCTTCATCTCGGGGCCGACTTCGGTTGTCGAAGGCACCACGAATACGTACACCGTCACGCGCATCGGTGACGTGGCCGATTTCGTCGAGTTGCAGAGCACGAATACGGCGGCGATGACGGTGCCCGCCAATGTGACTTTCGATTCGGAGGAGAACACGGTGACGTTTGACGCCGTGGCGGTCGCCGCCGGACAAACCGCGCTGATCGCGTCGAACTTCGACGCCGAGAGCGCTCCGTTCGCCGTCACGGTGACGGAACCGCCTCCGCCGAGTCCGTACTCGGATGACGCGTCCAATTACGACGATGTGACCTTCCCGTGGATCGACGGCTCCAACGGTGGCACGCATTTTGATCCGTGGATTCTGGTGGAAGGCGACGGGGGCTTCTTCCTCGGCTCGTCCACGGAAGGTGGCGTGCGTACGACCGACATCGACACGGCGGGGCGCGCGTTCGGCATGTGGAACGGGGATGCGGCCAACGCCACGGCGGCCATCCGTCCGATCGAGGACGGGGTTTGGGGCGACGGCGCGGTGTTGACGTTCGAATATTCGTTCCGGAACGATGACGGGGCACGCGGGGTGACCTTGCACGACGCGGGACTCGACGAGTTTGCGTACTTGTCCATTAGCGGAGCCGGGTATGACTTCAATGGAGAAACCAATGCGCCTACGCAATGGGATGATGAGCGGGAGTTCGGCGAGGTCTTGACCTTTACGTTCACCCAGAACGGCGCGGATCTGGATTGGGCCGTGACCGGCATTCATCCAAGCAGCCCGAATGCGTCCGGTACGATCATCGGAGAGATGCTGGGTGCGATTCGCTTCTTCAGTGCGGCCGGCGGCGGTGGGGGCGGCAATGACATCTTCTTCAACAAGCTGGATGTCACACCGGGCGTGCCGGAACCCGTCGGGCCCGGAATCGACAGCATTGTCTTCGATGCGGGTACCGGAAATATCAGCTTCCAGGTGCCGGACGGGTATTCCCTGTCCTTGGTTCAAGGCGCGTCGCTCGAAATCGTGGGTGACGGCTTCAACTGGGAGGATCTTGTGGAAGACGTGGACTACGAGATTGTTGGCGGAGAGGTTACCATCCTGACAGAAGTTGTGGATGGTCGGCTCATCCGTATCTGGTTGATCGAAGACTGATCGGAATCCCGGATTGCAACGCTCCTATAGCGCCCCGCCGGTCCGCCCGGCGGGGCGCTTTCTTGCTGGGGATCTTCGCCGGTGGGCGTGTGTGCCGACCCCCTCGGACTACGTAGGGCGGTGCTCTGCGCCGCCCTCTGCGTGCATATTCCCCAGCCCGCATTTCTCGCCAAGACGCCCCACGACCTTGTGTCGTGGGAGTCGAACGTTGAGTCAACAACAATGTGAAGCAATAAAGAGAGCCCGTTTTAGCAAGTAGAGGAAATATTCCGTGCTTGCTTCGGGCGGGCTCATCTTTCGCTCGTTGCGCAGGGGGGCAGAAGCAGCCTTGCGTTCCCGCGACACAGGGTCGTGAGGGCTCGCGAGATACGAAAATGGAACCCATAGACGAGGAGAAAGGCGGGCTAGACAGCACGAGTAACAGGATTTTATTCCCACCAACCAATCGGCAATCGGCAATGCTTACCTCCCTCAGAATAGATTCGACCCTCTTGTCCGTTCGCGCCATATAATAGCCCCATGAGCGCACACACAAAGCGATGGCGCGCCACGGCGCCCGGCAGCCTCATGCTGATGGGCGAGCATGCCGTGTTGCACGGGAAACGTGCATTGGTGTGCGCCGTGGATCGCCTCATGCGTATCACCCTTTCTCCGCGGCCGGATCGCATCGTGCGGATCGTCTCCGCTCTCGGTGAAGATCAGGCATCGCTGGATACGCTTGAGTCGCGCGCACCCTTTGAATTCATCTGGACGGCCCTGCGGCGCTATGACGCCGTCTTCCCCGCCGGCTTTGATCTCTCCGTGGAATCCGATTTCCGCTCGACCATCGGGTTCGGCTCGTCCGCCGCAATCACCGTAGCCACACTCGCCGTCTTGGACGAGTGGTTGGGCCGACCGTTAGAACCGCACGCATTGCATCGCCGCGCCGTTGACGTGATCCGCACGGTGCAGGGACGCGGGTCGGGCGCGGACGCGGCCGCGAGCGTGTTTGGCGGACTGGTGGAGTATCGCGAAGCACCGCGTAAGATCGAAATGCTTAAGGCGGTACACCCGGTTACCGTGGTCTATTCCGGGTACAAGACGCCCACGCCGGAAGTGATCGCCCGGGTGGAGTCCGAACGGCTCAAGCGACCCGGCTTGTACGAAGGGTTCTTCTTTGAAATGGATGAATGCGTGCGGTCGGCCGTGGATGCCATCTGCAGGGATCAGTGGGCGGAGGTCGGCCAGCTGATGGACGCCTCCCATGCACTGATGGATGCGCTCGGCGTCAATGACGATACGCTGGAACGGATCGTCGTGGCGTTGCGCGAACAACCGGATATACTGGGCGCAAAGATCTCGGGGTCGGGATTGGGCGATTGCGTGGTCGGTTTGGGTTCGATCAGCGAATGGGATCTGCCCTATGAACGTATCCCGTGTCGCATGGCGACGGAAGGAGTGCGCGTTGAAGAAATCTGATGTCGTGGAAGAACTATTGGACGGTCGCCGCCGCGCGCCCGGCGCCTCGGGAACGGCCTTCGCGCCGGCGAATATCGCGCTCTGCAAGTACTGGGGCAAGCGCGACGATGAACTCAACCTGCCGATGACTTCCAGCCTGTCCTTGTCGCTCGGCGCCTTGGGGGCAACCACGGAGATTGCGCCGTGCGACGGACCGGCGGATCGCGTGTGGCTGAATGGCGAGGCCTTGTCCGGGGAGTCTCCGTTTGTGCGTCGTTTGACGGCGTATCTTGATTTGTATCGATCGGGGCATGGGTACGATGTGCACACCGTAAGCACCGTGCCGGTGGCCGCCGGGTTGGCGTCGTCCGCATCCGGTTTCGCGGCGCTGGTGCTTGCCCTCAATGAATTGTACGGATGGGAGCTGGACCGGAAAGCGTTGTCTATCCTCGCGCGGCTTGGCAGCGGCAGCGCGTCCCGATCCGTGTTCGACGGCTTTGTCGAGTGGCACGCCGGCGCGCGGGACGACGGGATGGACAGTTATGCGGAGCGCTTGGATGTGTCGTGGCCGGAACTCCGCTTGGGATTGTTGGCGTTGTCGTCGGCGGAAAAGCCCGTGGGGTCGCGCGATGCCATGAAGAACACGCGGGACACCGGCGCCCTCTACGCGGCTTGGCCGGAAAAGGTGGCGGGTGATCTTGTGGAAATTCGCGGGGCCCTGCGCGATAAAGACGTTGAACGATTAGGACGGGCCGCGGAATCGAACGCGTTAACCATGCACGCGACCATGCTTTCCGGTTGGCCGCCGATATTGTATTGGTTGCCGGAAAGCGTGCAGACCTTACAGGCCGTCTGGGCGGCGCGCAAAGAGGGCGTGCCCGTCTATTGCACGATGGACGCAGGGCCGAACGTCAAGCTCCTCTTTCTCGATGAAGATCGCTCCAGGGTAACGGAACGATTCGAGGGTCTGCAGTTGGTGGAAACAAACAGAAAGGGGTCAGCATGAAGAAAGTGGCAATTGGATGCGGAGTGGTTGCGGGCGTGATGATGCTCGCATTGGGTGTGGGCAGCTATTTCCTGTACTCGGCGGGCAAGAAGTACTTTGAGGGATACGCCGAATTGGCGGAAATCCCCGCCCTCAATGAACAGATCCGGGACCAGTCTGCCTATCGCCCGCCGGCGGACGGCCGTATGACGGCGGCACAAGTGGAGCAGTATACTCGCATTCAGCAATCCATTCGTAATGAGCTGGGCGCTCGCTTTCGTCAATTAGAGACCAAATACGATCAGCTTTCTCGAGACCTGGATGAGACGGGGCGGGATGCGAATATCCGGGAACTGTTGAGCGCGTGGGCGGATGTGATCTCGCTGGTCGTGGACGCCAAGAGGGCGCAGGTCCATGCGCTGAACCAGGCGGGTTATTCGCTGGACGAATACTATTGGGTGCGGCAGCAAACCTTGATGGCGCTGGGATATGGCGCATTTGCATGGAACCTCGAAGCGCTGGCCGAAGATCCCTCTGCCATGTGGGCGCCTAAAACGCCGGACGCCACAGAAAATCTGGAGGCCTTACGGCATAACCGCGCGCTCTTGCAGGAACACGAGGACAGCCTCGACGATTGGCTGGCATTGAGTTTCTTCGGGTTGTAGGAACTTTACCACTCGCTCCCGTCATCGGCATGGTCGGCCATGGCGTCCTGAAGCAGGCCGGCTATGCGATCGATGGACGATTGGATGACGGCGATTTCCTCGCTGATCTTCCCGAGTCGGCCCGCGTCGCTGATCCGGAGCTTTTCAAGTGCTCCGCGCCGCTTGCGCGCCTCCTCGAGACGCGCCATCAACTGCTGAACCTTTTCGCGGGAATGATCAAGCGATTGGGCGAGATTGCGCACGTGCGGGTCGGTTGATGCGATCAACTCATTCACGGTTGATTCGGGGGCGAGCTCCAGCGGCTCCGGTTCGGGGACCCGAATGCGCGTGCCGCAATCGGGACAGGAGATCATCAGTCCGCCGCCGCGTCGATCAATCGCCATGCTCTTGGCGCAATGCGGGCATTCAAAAATGATGTCCGTATCCGCGATTTCGGTTTGCGGGCCGGTAATTTGTTGCGATCGCGTAGTATTCATCTCAGACGCCGCATCCTGTGGCTGTGTCCCATGAACAGATAATAATACACGCGATGGGCTCCCTCCGTTTAGGGCTTTTCGCAAAGGCCTCGTCTCCCCGTCAGCGGCAGTGACGGTCCCCGGCGTCGCAAGATAAACGCAAAAGAAAGCACTGGACCGCGCATACGTAAATGCGGTAAAAAAAGTTCTGGTGTCGGAATTCTCCGCATGGCACGGCCGGTGGATGACATGGTCTGGTCGCATGAAAGGGATAACATGGCCCGAGCGGAATTGGATATTTATACGGAGACCGTGGACGGGGTGACCGTGGTGACCTTGGTGGGCCCGGTGGATTCCGCCACGTTCGACCAATACAAGCAGGCGCTCGATCGCCTGTGCCGCACCGAGACCGCGCCACGGCTGGCGATTGATTGCCGGCAGCTTTCCTATATCAACAGCAAGGGCATCGGCCTGTTGGCCAGCCTTCACCGTCAGGTCATGATCCAAATGGGCAACATCGCACTTTTCGGCTTGAGCTCCCGCATACTCAAGACGCTCGAATTGTTGGGGCTGGGCAAACGACTGCGCATTTATGAAACCCGAGAAGAAGCGCTGGCGTCGTTCCTGCCGGAAGACAACGGCGCCCCTGAAGCGTAACGTGTATTGTGAGTGCTCCCCGCGAAGGTCCCGTGTCCCCTGATCAGTTTGCCCGCGTGGCCGGCAGCCCGGGTGAAACGCCCCGTATTGCGGGCTTGATGCGCGTGCTCTGGCCGTTCCTCTTCCTCGCCTTCACGGCGGGCTATCTGGTCCGTGCGGCATGGCCCTTTCCGCCCATGGGAACAACGGCTATCGGTGCGGGGTTCCTGGCTCTGGCTGGCGTCTTGGCTTGGTCGGTCACCCTCGGGCGGCAACGCTTGGAATCGTTCCTCAAAGGCGCGCGCGGCGAGGAATGGGTGGCCCGCGCGTTGTCATTCCTGCCCGCGACGTTCCGCGTCTATCACGGTATCGCTTCCTCCGAAAGCCGGTTCGGAGGCGACTACGACCATGTCGTTGTGGGTCCGACCGGAATATTCCTCATCGAAACGAAAAGCTGGAACGGCCGGATCACGATGCGTAACGGACGCGTGCTCTACGATGGCAAGGAGCCGGACCGCCCGCCGCTCGACCAGGTGAAGGAGGCGACGGGCATCTTGCGCAAGGAATTGCGGGAACAGGTTCACCGGAATCTGGAAGTCCAGCCCGTGCTTTGTTTTGCACAAGGCCAGGTGCCGGACGGCAGGACCGGTGCATCCGGCGTACTGATCTGTACCGCCGACACGCTCGGAGAAGTCTTGCAGGAACCGCCGGACGCGCTCCTGCCGCAAGCCATCCAGAAACAAGCCTGCTACTATCTCGATCGCCGGACCGCCGGCGCATGACCCGATGCTGAGACCCTGCGTATTCGCGTCGTCCCGAAGTTGACAGAGTCCCCCGTTCGTCACACTGTTAACGGAGAATTGATCAACCCCGAAAGGAGTAGGCTATGCCCAGCGCATTGATACCATTGGCTGACGGTGTGGAGGAAATGGAGGCGGTGATCCTCATCGATGTCCTGCGTCGTGCGGAATGGAAAGTCGTGTCCGCGGGTCTGCGGGAAGGCGCCGTAACGGCGTCCCGCGAAGTCCGCCTGCTTCCCGACGCCCGATGGAACGAGGTGAATCCGGAAGAATTCGACTGGTTGATCCTGCCGGGAGGTTTGAAGGGTGCGCAGAAATTGATTGCCGATGACCGGGTCATCCAGGCGCTGCAACGGCATGCCCGCGCCGGGAAGAAGATCGGCGCCGTATGCGCAGCGCCAACGGTGCTCCACGCCGCGGGCTTGGTGGAGGGGCGGACGATTACTTCGCATCCCAGCGTGAAGGAACGACTTGGATCCGCCAAGCGGTTGGATGATCGCGTGGTGATCGACGATAACCTGATCACGAGCCAGGGGCCGGGAACCACCTTTGACCTTGCTCTTGCTATCGTGGTGTCCGAAGAAGGCGAGGAGAAAGCCCGCCGGTTGGCCGAGGCCATGATTTGGACGTTCCGTCGATGACCGGCGCGGCCGTGTCCTGCCATCAGCCGTTTCTTGGATCGACGGAGATCGTTTGCGCCCCCGGCCGCACGCGTCGAAAAGTGCAGAAAACACTTGTAATCCTTCGATTCTCATGAGCATCATTTGCCATCAACGTTGCGCTGGTCAAGAGCGCGGATCATGGGTAGGAATCAATCACGACAGGAGGACAGGTACATGAGCATGACGAAGACACAGACATTGGCGACTCTGGCGGAGCGGACCGGCTTGCAAAAGAAGGAAGTTCAGTCCTTGCTGGACGAATTGGCGAATCTGGCGTATGCCGAAGCCAAGAACGGATTTACCATCCCCGGGCTGGGCAAATTGGTGCAAGTGAATCGCGCCGCGCGTATGGGCCGTAATCCGGCGACCGGCGAAAGCATTCATATCCCGGCGAAGACCGTGGTCAAGTTCCGCATTGCCAAGGCCTGCAAAGAAGCCGTACTCGGTTCCTGATCCGAGAAGACGTGTAGAGAATTCGAGAAGCCGCTTCATCCCCTTTCGGGGTAATGAGGCGGCTTTTCTTCGTCCCCCCTCCTGCTTTGCGGGCCCCTCCCACCAACGCGGGCACGCCAAAGCAGAGGAGATATCCCTTACGATCCCTCCTCGGAGGGGTGGCCCCGCGCCTTGGCGGGGCCGGGGCGGGGCAGATGCCCGGTCGAAAAGGATTAGGCCTTGATCTAAGTAACTTCCTGCAACCGCGTGCCCGTTAAGGCGCCGAACAGGGAAGCTAAACTGAAAAAGGCAATGGCGGCGAAGGGCGACCAAGCACCTAGAAACGCGCCGATACCGCCCGCGCCCAGTAACAGTAGCCCCATCAGCGTGTTGCTGACAGCGACGTAATGCGCGCGTCTATCGTCGCCCCCCAAATCCACGACATAGGTCTTCCGGCCCACGCGGACCCCGCTATGCGCGATGACGGCCACAAAGAAGACTATCGCATGCCAAAGGGGATGACTGGTCACCGTTCCGGCAACCCACTCGGAGGCCAGCACAAACAGGCCCAGAATGCCGGCAAGCGCGGATGCGCTCACCATGACGAGTCGGCTGGATCGGTCGGCGTAACGCCCCCAGATGGCTGAACTCAGCCATTGCGCAAGACCGGAGGCGACAATCAGATATCCCAATACGGCAATCGCTCCTTCGGTACGGCGTTGGGCCATCAGGACATAGTAAGGCGTAATCAGGGCGGACCCCATCATCAAGGTGCGGGCCAAGACAAATCGGCGAAACGGGGCGTCATCGCGCACGAGCGATAGACGATCCATCCAACCCGTGAGTTTGTCGCCACCATCGCCGAGCGCCGGTTCGCGTAAAAGGGTGACCAAGAAGCCGCCGACAAACCATAATGCCGCCGCGCCGAAAAGTAGAAACGCCAACATGCTGAGATCGGGGCGGTCGCCGGACCAATTTCCGAGGGTCAGGCCCACCCCTAACACCACCAATCCGGACGTACTCGACTGCCAGCCGGTCAAGCCGCCGCGTCTGCGTTTTGGAATGGTCCGCCCCAGCAGGTCCTTGCCGCTGATCGAACAGATACTGCGCGCCAAGCTGAAGAGGATCAGGCATCCGATGATGACCCAGCCCGCCGCGGGACCTTCACTAAACAGGGCCGTCAAGGCCATGCCGAATACGCACAGCCCTTGCATCAGGGCTCCGGCAAACCAAGCCCACTTGCGGCGACGAAACCGCTGAAGTTGCCCCGAGAGGAATATTTGCGGCAACATCGATCCGCTCTCGCGAATGGGCACAAGCAGGCCGGTTAGAAAAACCGGGGCCGAAAGGGCGCTCATCAGCCATGTCAACGTGGTCTTGGGATTGAGCAACCCGTCGCCGATCTTCGTGCAGATATGCGACAACAAAAGGACCGCAAAACTATGCCGTTCATCGGAATTCATTGCACCAGTATCCGGAAAACCGGGTCGTCAATCAAATCCGAAAGAACGCTCGCAGGTCGTCGGGATACTTGGTTTCCAAGCGACGCCCGCACACCGTCTCGAAATGCGTCGACATCCGTTCGCGGACGTCGGCAAGGGCGGGTGCGCGCTCGCCCAAAAGGGAGCGCAGCGAACATACCGGATCGCCTTCCAGGCCGCATGGAACAATGACCTCAAAGTCCGCGAGATCGGGATCCACATTAAAGCTCATACCGTGCAGGGTGATACCGCGCTTAAGGTGAAAGCCGATCGCGGCGATCTTGCCCGCTTCCGTCCAAGCGCCGTTCTTGCCTGGCACGCGCCGCGCCTGTACGTCGAAGTCCGCGCAGGTGCGTATCGCGATCTCTTCCAGGTTGAACAGGTACCCGTGCGCGTCGGCGCCCAGCGCGCCCAGACGCAGAATGGGATAGATCACGAGTTGGCCTGGCCCGTGATAGGTGACATCGCCACCCCGGCTCGCGGTGCAGAAGTCGATCCCGCGCGCGCGCAAGGTCTCTGGCGAAACCAGCAGGTGTTGCGTGCGGCCCCGGCGGCCCAGCGTGATGACCGGACAATGCTCAAGAAAAAGGACCGTATCGGGTATGCGATCTTCACCTCGCGCCACGGCCAATTGCATCTGGGCCGTGGCAATGGGCTCAAACGGTTGCGGAGAATCAAAGGTAACGGCCCATGCGGTCATGGTGCGGAGGGGCCGGGATTACTCGTCCGGGAGCGCATCTTCGTATTGGTCCGCGTCAAGCAGGCCATCAAAGTCGGATGGGTTGTTCGGTTCGATCTTGAACATCCATCCTTCCCCGTACGGGTCCGCGTTGATAATCTCCGGGCTGTCCGTCAGCTGGTCGTTTACCTCGATGATCGTGCCGGCAAAGGGCGCGTATACATCGGACGCGGCCTTCACGGATTCGAGCACGGCCAACTCGTCCTGGGCCTCCACCTTGTCGCCGACAGCCGGCAACTCGGCGTAGGTTAGATCGGACAATTGCGATTGGGCAAAATCGGTGATGCCGACGGTCAAGCCGCCCTCATCTTGCCGGACCCATTCATGCGTTTTGGTGTAGCGTAAATCTTTCGGTACGTTCATTCCGGCTCCCTGATGTTTATCTGCACCCTCCGCTTATAACAGTCATGCAAGATCAGACAACCCCTTTTTCAAAAAAAACTTCCGACCACCCGTCGGAATGCATTCAGGGTTCGACTCGTCCGTTTCCTATTTACAAGATCCCGGCGTGAGCGTTAAATGAAATTATCCGGGAGACACAATGAGTTTTCGCGATCCGCGCGTGAGTGCATGGGAAAAAAAGCTGGAATCGATCTTTGACGACATCGATCATGACATGGAAGATCGGTACGGCGACAAATACCCCCTGCACCCAAGCCGCCCTGAACGGGGCGCCACGAGCAACCCGTCGGCGGACGGCCTCTTCGACCTCGGCGCGGCCTTCTCGGCGGGATTCGGATCGCAACACGGCCGCGGCTATACGGTGTCGATCCGATTATCCACGCTGGCCCGTGTCCCGCCCGACATCATGGAGAAGATCGAACAGGAAGTCGTTGAATTATTGCACGAGAGACTGCCTGGCGCCTTTCCCGGTCGCGATCTGCGTGTCGAACGAGACGGCCACAGCTTCAAAATCATCGGCGACCTGTCACTGGGCTGAGCTTCTCTGTCAGTTTTCCCCCCAAAGCCGGACATAGTACCTCAAAGGAGTTCGTATGTTCATGAAACCGCTATGGGTTGCCATATTCGTTGGAGTCTGTGTTCTGAAGGGTCCTCTCCATGCCGCTACTGTGCGCATTGAGCAAATCGACTTCGATCGGGTCGTGACCGTGCACAATACCCCGCTCGAGTTGTACGGGGTTGGGTTGTTGCGATATCGCGTGGTCTTCCGCGCCTATGTAGGGGCCTTGTACCTGGGGCCGGAAGCGTCCGCGGACGAAGTATGGAGCGGGAAAACGCCGATGCGGCTGGAGCTGGAATATTTTTGGCCGATCAGGGGCGAGGATTTTGGCGAAGCGGCGGCCCCATTTTTGAAGGACAACTTGTCCCCCGAAGAATACAAGCGCATTGCCGAGCGCGCCGCTCAGCTCGGCGGCCTGTACCGCGACGTTGAACCCGGCGACCGGTATGCTCTCACATTTATTCCCGGGCGCGGCACGGAACTCGCGCTGAACGGCGCCCCTCTTGGCATGATCGAGGGCGATGATTTTGCTTCGTCCTATTTCCGCATCTGGCTCGGCGAAAAACCGATCGACAAGCGTTTCAGAGACCAGCTCCTGACGCCACGTTAAGCCGGCCGGGCATGCGGCGCACTATATGGAGCGACGCGAAGTAGGTCGCAGCAAAAATTAGCGGTGCCACGCTCATCCAGCCACTGACCGCATGCACGAGCGACATGCCCAGCGTACGTGAGGCGTGCAAGAAGCCTTCCCGAAACAAGATCTCGATCTCGTCGGGACGCAACGGCAATGGCGCGGTGTGGTAGAGTCTTTCCCCGAGCCGGATGAACGGCAGGATCAAAAGTAACTGCATCCCGGCCACCAGCCAGTTGAACGCCTGCATGGCCACCATGTTCAGCCGAAAAGCCAGCGACAATCCGACACAGAGAGCTGTGGTGGTTCCCAGCAACGGAAAGATACCCACAATCGTTCCCGTGGCGATGCTCAACGCAATGCGTCGCGGCGTCACGCCCGTAAGGATCAGTCGCCGGATCGGGGTTATCACGCGACCTTGTATGAAGTCGGGCGTACGCATTTCACCAGCCTGCTTTCGTCATCAACAGATAGAGGACAACGGCCGTGGCCGGCGGCACGATGGAGCACGGCGCGATGTAGCGGTACATGCGCGCGATCGGCACGGAGAAATAGCCGCGCGAAAGCACAAAACACAGGTGCACCGGCGAAAGCATCATTCCCGCATAACCGAATGCAAAACCCAGCATGAGTGTGGACGCCGGGGCCAGACCGGTTTCAGGAGACGACGCCAGCCCGGCAAGCAGCGGGAAGGAAATGCCCGCAAAACCGATGGCAATGCCCGTCACCAGCCCCGCAATAAAGGGCAACAGCGCCACTACCAACACCAACGGAATCCCGCTCTCGATTAGCCGTTCTCCGGCCAAGGGCAGTAGCCCTGCGCGATCGAGTAAGATCTTGAAAAGGATGACGCCGCCCACTGTCCCCAGGAGACTCAGCACTTTGCGGTCGCACAGGGTCCGGATAAGTGTGCGGTGCGCGTCCGGCCCGGAATCGCGAAGGATGATCATGAGCCCCAGCGCCAAACCGATCAGCATTGCGAGCAGTTTGCGGGTTTGAAGAGTCAATTCCGGCGCGGCGTGCTGTAGCGCGCCGGGCAGGATGAGCGTGCACAGAATAACGATGAACAGGGGCAGGGCAATGATCCAGCCGCGGCGCGAGGGCGTTGTCGTGTGTTTCTCGTGGTGGGCGAGTGCGGTCAGGTGCGGGCGGATCAGAATGAGATAGCCGGCTACCAATGTGGCCAGACTGAGTGGCAATTGCATCAGTATGAATTGCCAGATTTCCAATTGAAATATGGACAGGGTCACAATAACCACCGGAAACAAGGGCCACCAGTATTCCCAGGTATGGCGGAACCAGTAATTCACCGAGGCTTTCCATGCCGGATCCCAGGACTCTCCCGACGTGGTTTGCTCCACCAGCGGGGCTGAGAAGAGTGCGCCGCCCGGCATGGGCACGAGCCCGATGGCCGCAGGAATCGTCATTAGACTCACCGCGCGCCCGTGTCGGCCACCCCAGCTGCGCGCCGTGTTCATGATCACGCGCGCATTGCGTTCTTCCGCCATGTGCCGCCCGTACTCGAAAATTAGGGCCGTAATGAGCAGGAGTAGCCAAAGTTCCGGCAGCGAGACCGCATGAAGCAGGTCGCCCGCTGTTTGGGAAATGCCGCGCCCGGCCCAAAGGCACAGCGCGAGTCCGCCCAACAGGAGCGATACGCCTAGGTGCACCTTCAGGCGCGTCAACGCCAGCAGTCCGGCAAACACAAAGAGGATCTTAAGTAATGGCGATACGTCCATGGCTTGTACGTCGTTGCAAAGCAGGGATAAATGACATACTTCCGCCTGCCCGCCACACTTTATCGCACTGCACATATATGGGGCAAACTGTCATTTACTTCCACGATCGTAGATCTCAGTGACAGTAACTTTATTCAGTAGGGACAGAGCTTTAGTTTGCTTTAGTAGAGCTTCCGTAGGGACAGAGCTTTAGCTTAGGAACGGATGACGTTCGGACTGCAACCAGTACCCGAGCTTCAGTACGGGGTTAGTAGGAGGTTAGTAGGGACATAGAAATAACATCCTCATCGGGATGCGGGATAGGATTTCGGGGAGATCAGGTGGGAAAATCATCAGGG
>SKXR01000227.1 GCA_007128275.1 Kiritimatiellia bacterium | reverse complement strand
GAGAGTCAGGGACCATGGTTTCATAGCAACAGCTTCGCCCTCCCTTCCGGCTCCGTCAAGTTTCGCACCCTTTCCGAGCGCAGAACGCGCATGCAACAACGCCGACGGGAAGCGAACGCCGTATGTCGCCATACATAGCCGCCCGCGCATGCCGATCTGTATTATGCGCCTCCTTGTAGCCGCCGCGGTAACGCGGTGATCGCCTCAGTAGCGCAGTGGTGCAACGCGTATTTGGTCTTGCCTATCGGGGCCATACAAACAATCATGAACCGACGAGTGGCATCATTCCCGGTTGTCTTCGCCCGTATCTGCCGACCGATCGAGGGCGGAACATCTCGTTCACGTGCTTCGCCCGCCGCACAGTGCTTCTCCGGACGGCGTCCTTTGTCCTCCTGAGCTTCCTTGCCTTGCCAGGCGTTCCTGAAGCCATCACCGTCGGCATGAACGGCTCGTTGCAAGGGTGGTGGGGCACATCCTTTTCCGCGCCGCAGGTCGCGGGGGTAACCGCCTTATTGGCGGCGTTACGGCCCGGCATTACGCCGGAAGAGACGCGCACACTGCTCACCGCGGGAGCCGAGGATCAGGTGGGAGGTGTAACCGACACAAAAGGATGGGACGCCCACTACGGCTGGGGCCGATTGAACGCGGCTCACACACTCCACCTTGCCCGGACAACCCTCGAGATGGATCCGGCACAGGGCGCCCTGCTCACCTGGTCGGCCACGGACCATGCCGCCGAGCGACATCCGGATCGCGTGCTGCGTTCAACGAACCTGATTACGTGGACGACCATGACAAACCCGACAGGCATACTCTATACCGGCACACAGGCGTCCTGGACGGACGACGAAGCGGGAACGGGAAACACCTCTCTTGAAGACCGTTTCTTCTATCGCCTGCTCATCACGCCCGAAATCCCGTAACCGATCCCCTCACCCCGCCTTCCTCGTCCGATGGAGCGCAATCAGAGTGACGTCGTCCGGCAGCGAGAGGCGATGGGAATATCGCAGCAGATGAAGTTCCAGCTCGGCCAAGCCGGCGTTGCCGCGGTGAATGTTCGACGCGAGGATCATCTCCAAGAACTGCTTCTCCGACAACGGCTCCCCTTTGCGGCTCTCAATCTCGAATGCCCCGTCGGTGTACATCAATAAACTGTCGCCGGGATCAAGACAGGCGCACGCAGATTTATAGAGCGGGTCGGGCACGAGACCAAGTCCAGGCCCGGACGATTCAAGCTTTTCGATCTGCCCGTTTGCGCGGACCAACAGAGGCGACGGATGACCGGCCACCGAACAGGTGAATGCCCCCGTGGAAGCCTTGTAGACGAGATGCAGCGCGGTGGCAAAGTAGCCCATGCCGAGTCCGAGAAATTTCTCCACCCGATGGCTCAACCAATCGAGATAGGCCGAGGGGGTCGTCGTGCGGTCCCCACACTCCTCCCATAACGCGCGCAATTCCATGGCATACAGCGCGGCCGACACCCCGTGCCCAATCACGTCGGCCACGAAGAAGGCGTACAGATCTTCGTCCAGACTCTCAATCCGATAGAAGTCACCGCCGATTTGGTCGTGCGGCGCATAACAGATGCCAATGCGGAGCCGGGGATCCTGCCGGACCGCGATGCCGACCGCTTCACGTTGAATCGCGCGCGCCCGGTCCAAATCCTCGAACGTGGGGGAAAGATCGCGAAACACCTCGATGCCGCCGATCACCGTACCGGAGGCATTGCGCAAGGGCGACACGGACACTTCCACCGGGATCCGTTGACGATCCCGGCGTTTGGCAAAAATCAGATGCGGGGTGCGGCTCGCCTCGCCGGTCATCATGGCGCGGTGCAACGGACAATGCTCATGACCGCAGAGCAGATGGCCGTCTTTATCCACGTGGCACAACACATTGTCGCGACAATATTTGCCGACCACCTCGTCCCGATTCCAGCCGGTGATCTGCTCGGCGGCTTGATTCCAGAACACAATGCGCCGATCCAGATCGGTGATGTAGAGGCCATCGGGCAGGTTGTTCAGGATCGATTCGGAAGGAATCGCATCGACGGACAACTCCGTACTAGAGAGGGCAGCTTTCATGAGTGACAATCATCTCATTTCATTCAGACTACACGGATTACGGAGATTCTTCTACAGGCTGCAGGCGAATTCAGCCATTCCATTAGCGACCCCTCGGGAAGACGAGGCCTCCGCACCCGCAGGGCCAATTCCTGTACACGCGCAACTAGTTGTCCATCAATGACGAATGACGAAGTACCCAAGCCCGAATCAAATCCAAAACACGAAACCCGAATCTACTCCCGGGAAAGTGGCGGCTACCTGTTGAATCCATCGACGCATTGGTTTACGCGGCAGCATATTGCACCACCATAGCGCCGCTCCCGTTTTCGGAATTCGGGCTTCGAGCTTCTTTCGGGCTTGGGTACTTCGTCATTCTTTTCAATGGATTATGCAACTGGACGAATATGCGCGGCCTCACCCGCCCGCATCCGGACGGGGATTGCACATCCATTCCACTCCACGTATAACG
>SKXR01000097.1 GCA_007128275.1 Kiritimatiellia bacterium | reverse complement strand
GGGCATACGTCGCCATGGAAGCCAGGGCGGGCCGTATTGGCCCTCGACACGCTCAATCCTCAGCCCCTCCCGCCTCATGAGCTCGGCAAAATCCTTTGGCGTCCAATGGCGCAGGTGTTCTTTGATGTGGTACACGCACATAGTCACGGGAAAACGCCCGAACAGTGCCAGGCGCAAGCGGCAACCGATATATCCCACGTTCGGGATCGAGACGATCAACGTGCGCCGAAACGCGTTCTTGATGTGTCGGAGCGCCTTCTCCGCTTCCGCGAGATGTTCCATAACCTCGAAACAGGTGATGTAGTCGTATTCTTCCTTCAGCTCGTCCGCAACAACATCGAACACCTTTGCGTCCAAGCCTTGGGCCCGGGTGCTTTCGACGGCCACGGAGGACAGGTCGGTGCCCTGCAATACGATGTCCGGATGCCGTTCCCGCAAATACGCGAGAAACTCCCCGCTCCCGCATCCTATATCCAGTACCGAAGCGGGCCCGCGGATCGCATCCGCAGCCAGCTCCCAGCGCCGCATCACCCCGCCCAATTTCTTCCGCTGATTCCAATAGTCATCGTAATCGCTGAATGCATGATACGGGGCCGGCCCGCTCATGCGGCGGAAACGAGGTCTCACCTGTCCGAGCACCTGCCGGATATGCCGGGGTCTAAGTTTGCCGGCAAACGCCTTCAGCTTGTTCATGGTTCCCGTTCCCGCACCGGCTGCACGCCTCATCCCCCATCCCGAATCGATTGCTTGATGTTCGTCGAGGAAATGCGTTCCGTGCGCGGGAGATACACCACTTCACAGAGGCCCTTCAACTCCTCATCGAATTTGCCCTTCCAATCATCGCCCATCACAAAAATATTGACGCCGTGCTTCTTAACGTCTTCCGCCTTCTGTCCCCAATGCGTTTCGGGGATCACCTCGTCCACAAACCGGTTGGCGGCCACAATGGCGGCGCGATGTTCATAGGGGTACACGGTTTGCTTGTGCTTGTCGCGTTCGTTGAACTCATCCGTCGAGACGGCGACAATCAGATAATCGCCCAACGCCTTGGCCCGCCGCAATATTTCCAAGTGTCCGAAATGGAATAGATCAAACGTCCCGTAGGTGAGGACTCTCTTCATGGGGCGCTCCTTCGGGTGTCGGGTGTTGATGATTCCGGCATACTCGCTTCTCCGCCTTTCGGACCGTCCAAGCCCAAAACGTTTGGAACGAGGCGGATAAGAACGGGAAATCCCGCACTTGCTTTACGCGTTGTTATCCGACTTCAGGAATGTGGCGATGGCGGCCACCACATAGCCGGCTTGCTCATCCGTTAATTCCGGATAGATCGGCAGCGCGACGGTTTCGTCGGCGGCCTTTTCGCTTTCCGGGAAGTCCCCCGCCCGATGCCCGAGATACGCGAAGCACTCCTGCAGATGCAGCGGGACCGGATAATAGATTTCAGTGCCGATCCCCCGGTCCGACAAATAGGAGCGCAAGGCATCGCGAGCTTTGACGCGGATCACGTACTGGTTGAAAATATGGCGGCAGGAACAGTCGCCCGCTTGCGACGGATCGGTCGAGCGGGGAACCCACGGCCGGGTCACGAGTTCCGTTCCCAAACCCGCCTCTTCGAACAGGCGATTGTAGCGCAACGCATTTTGCTGACGCGCGCGGCTCCAGTCATCGAGATGCTTCAGCTTCACATTGATTACCGCGGCCTGCAATGCGTCGAGCCGGAAATTGCCGCCGATGTACTTGTTGTAGTACTTCGGCTTCATGCCGTGGTTGCGCATCGTCGCCAGCTTTTCGGCGCGCGCAGCGTCCTGTGTCACGACCATTCCGCCGTCGCCCGCGCCGCCGAGATTCTTGGAAGGGAAGAAGGAGAAACAGCCGTAATCGCCGATGGAACCGGCGCGACGGCCCTTGTACTCGGATCCGACGGCCTGCGCAGCATCTTCGATGACGACGAGATTGTGTCGCTTGGCGATTTCCATGACCGGATCCATGTCTGCCATCAGACCGTAGAGATGCACGACCATGATCGCTTTAGTCTTCGCTGTTACCTTCCCTTCAATCTGGTCGGCCCTCAGATTGTACGTTTCAGGATCAATATCCACGAATACGGGTTTCGCGCCCGTCCGGGCAATGGAACCGGCGGTGGCAAAGAAGGTATAGGGCGTCGTGATCACTTCGTCGCCCGCGCCGATGCCTTCGTTCATCAGCGCAATCACCAGCGCATCGGTCCCGGACGAGACGCCGCACCCGTGAGCGGCCTGCGAGTATTCGGCTATGGCCTTCTCACAGGCGACGACTTCCGGTCCGAGAATGAAATACTGGGATTCGAATACGGCCCGCACGGCGGCGTCGATTTCCGGTTTGATGGCCTGATACTGGGCCTTGAGGTCAAGGAGAGGTACGTTCATGGTTTTGGGTTCTTGGGTGTCGGGTGTCGGGTGTCGGAAGGGGGAAGGGACATACTATTCTTGCGACACTCGACACGCGTTTCTCTATTCACTTCAGCAGCAATTTAATGATGGAACTATCCCATATATATTGGG
>SKXR01000214.1 GCA_007128275.1 Kiritimatiellia bacterium | reverse complement strand
TGCCACGAGTTTTTCACGGGCCCGAAGCAGACGATTCTGAAACCGGGCGAACTCGTCAGTCGTATCACGGTGCCCGCCCACATGAGCGGCGCGCGCGGCGGATACAAGAAGCTGAAACGCATCCAAGGCCATGATCTCGGGATCGTCGGTGTCGCCCTGCTGAAGAAAGGCGACTTGGTTCGTGTGTCGGTCAGTTCCGCGGCGCCGACGCCCGTGTTGGTGCGCGATTTCAAGGCGTCCGACCCTCCTGAGACGATGGTCGAAGAAACGCTCAAAGCCATTTCCCCGATTGATGATGTCCGGTGCACGCGGGATTACCGTCTGTTCATGGTGGGCGTCTATCTTAAACGGCTGGTGCAGGAGGTCGCATAATGAAGATTCGATTTACGGTCAACGGTCAGCAATACGAGCGGGACGCGTCTGAACATAAGACGCTTTTGCATTTTCTCCGGGAGGACGTCGGCTTGACAGGCACGAAGGAAGGGTGCGGCGCGGGCGAGTGCGGCGCGTGTACGGTGGTTATGAACGGAGAAACCGTGAATTCCTGTCTCGTGCTGGCGGTGGAGGCGCAGGGCGCCGTGATTGAGACGGTGGAAGGCGAAGTGCGCGGCAACGAATTGTCCGATCTGCAAGCCGCCTTCGAGCGGCATCACGCGGTCCAGTGCGGGTTCTGTACGCCGGGCCTGTTGATGTCCATCGGCGATTTGTTGCGCCGCAATCCCAAGCCGTCCGTGGAGGATATCAAGGCGGGGATTGAAGGTAATTTTTGCCGGTGCACGGGGTACGTGCAGGTCATTGAAGCGGTGCTGGACGTGACCGGCCAGCTCGAGAAGAAAGGGGAGCTGAAACATGTATGAGAATACAGATCCCAAGGATTTGAAATATGTCGGCCAGGACCCGCCGCGTCTGGAATCCACCCAGAAAGTGACCGGCCAGGCCACGTACGGCGCGGACATTACGATGCTTGGCCTGCTGCATGCGCAGGTCAAGAAGAGTCCGCACGCGCGCGCGAAGATTGTGCGGATCGACACGTCCAAAGCGGAGGCCCTTCCCGGCGTGCGCGCCGTGGTCACGGGCGAGGAACTTGATTACCGGCTTGGATTGTACGTGGTCGACAAGTACATCCTCGCCAAGGGCGAGGTGCGGCATTACGGGGAAGCCGTGGCGGCCGTCGCCGCGGACACCCTGTTGATTGCCAAGAACGCGGTCGACCTGATTGACGTGGAATACGAGGTCCTTCCCCCCGTGCTTCAGCCGCTGGAGGCGATCAAGAAAGACTCGCCCTTGGTGCATCCGGACCTCGGCACGTACGAATATTTCAAACCCGCGTTTACGCCGCAGCCGGGCACGAACATTGTGAATCATAACAAGATTCGCAAGGGCGACGTGGAAAAGGCGTTTGCGGAATCCGAATATGTCGTGGAGCGGTTCTATACCAATCCTTCCGTGCAACATGTGCCCATCGAAACGCATGTGGCCATTGCGCGGTGGGGCGCGGGCGATCAGGTAACGATCTGGTCCGTCGCGCAATCCCCGCACACGGTCAAGAACCTGTTTGCCGTGGCGTTCAAGATTCCGCACCGGAACGTGCGCGTCATTGTCCCGTATATTGGCGGCGGCTTCGGCGGAAAGGCGGGCATCGGGTTGGAACCGCTCGTGGCCGTGCTCTCCCGTAAAGCGGGCGGGCGACCGGTGAAGCTGCAGGCCTCGCGCGAAGAGGAGTTCAGTCTGTTGCCTTGTCGCAGCGGCCTGCAACAGCGCATCAAGACGGGGGTATCCGCCGACGGCAAGATCCTCGCGCAACAGATGACCCAATACTGGGACGCGGGCGCTTACGCGGATTATGCCGTGAACGTGCAGCGTGCCGCATCGTATTCGGGCTCCGGACCGTACGAAATCCCCAACTGCTGGGTGGACTCGTACGCGCTTTACACGAACAAGCCGTACAGCACCGCGTATCGCGGGTTTGGTCACGTGGAATTCCATTGGGGCATTGAACGGCACATGGAACTCGTCGCTTCGGCCATCGGCATGGATTCGCTCGAATTTCGGCGGAAGAACCTCTTGCGGCCCGGCTCGTTCACGATCACCGGCGAGGAAATCACGGAACATACCGGAGACGTGGTCAAGTGTGTCGAGGCGGTCGCGGAATCGATCAAGTACGGCTCGCTGACCGAGGCCGAGAAGGAGCGGGAAAAGAAGACCGGCCGCAAGATCGGCAAGGCTGTGGCCGCTTTGCAAAAGGCGCCCGCCATGCCGCCGTTCACGGCGGCGTCCGTCGTGCTGAAAATGAATCAGGACGGCACAGTGACCCTCAACGTGTCGCTGACCGACATGGGACAGGGCACCTACACCTCGCTCGCCCAGCTTGCGGCGGAACGTTTGAAATTCCCGCTGGAAAAGATTCATGTGGCCTTCGAGACGGACACGGATCGCGACCCGTACGACTGGCAGACCGTGGCCTCCAAAGGGTTGATGCTGTCGGGCAACGCCACCATTCTGGCGGCGGAAGATCTGTTGAAAAATGCGTACGACGTGGCGTCGCAGATCTTGCGGGCGACCCCGCACGACATGGACCATGACGCCGAGCGCATCTTCATCCGGCACCATCCGAACCGGAGCATTTCCTTCCGGGAAATTGCCGTAGGCTACGCGTATCCGGACGGGAACGGCATCGGCGGTCCGCTCATCGGCGTGGGCAAATACATTGCGCAGGGATTGGGCCACATCGATAAGGAAACCGGGCAAGGGTTGCCTGCGTTGGATTGGACCTACGGCGCGCACGGGATGGTGGTGGAAGCCGATCCTGAAACGGGCGAATACACGATTCTCAAGATCGCTTCCTGTTTCGACGTGGGCAAGGCCATCAACACGGGCCTTGTGCGCGGACAGGCGATCGGCGGGATGGTGCAGGGCCTGGGTACGGCATTTTGTGAAGGCTACATTTTCGATGAACAGGGCCACTTGCTTAATCCGTCATTCACCGACAACAAGATCCCGACGGCGATGGATCTCCCGCTCGAAATTGACGCCATGGTGGTGGAGACCGCGCAGATCGACGGTCCGTACGGCGCGCGCGGCGTGGGGGAGCACTCCATGATCTCCGTCTGTTCGGCGTTGGGCAATGCCTTGCAACAGGCTATCGGCGTGGAGATGACGCATATGCCCATGCGTTTCGAAGACGTGTGGCGCGCGTTGAACAACAAGACGCCGATCGATAATTGGATCACGAAATCGCCCGTGGGTTCGTGCCGTTCCGCGCCGGAACTGCGGAAACACGGGCGCGGGTGAGAAGATGGAATGAGGCGGCCAGGAAATGGCGTCGCATAGCTCCGCCCTCCATGTGCGGTGAGCCATGGGATTGGAGGGGCGAGTTATACGAGCCCGCGTGGGGCGTTGGAATAGAGCAGCGAGGGAGCGGCGTCGCATAGTTCCGCCCTCCATGTGCGGTGAGCCATGGGGTTGGAGGGGCGAGTTATACGAGCCCGCGTGGGGCGTTGGAATGGAACGCCGAGGGAGCGGCGTCGCATAGCTCCGCCCTCCATGTGCGGTGAGCCATGGGGCTGGAGGGGCGAGTTATACGAGCCCGCGTGGGGCGTTGGAATAGAGTGCCGAAGGGGCGGCGTCGCATAGCTCCGCCCTCCATGTGCGATGAGCCATGGGGTTGGAGGGGCGAGTTATACGAGCCCGCTTGTCAGGGTGCTACATGTTCTTGGCGGGGCATAAGGAATTGATGTGGGGATAACATGCATATAGTAGGCAAAATCATACGCGGTAAGTATTTCGATTCCGTGTCGCTCATGCTCGTCGCGCGGGAAACGTTGGGTTTGCCCGGCGTGAAGGACGCGGCGGCGGTGATGGCGACGGATGAAAACAAGCGCATCCTGAAATCGTCGGGCATGGAATGGCCGGAACTGGCGGCAGCCGGTGACACCGATCTAGCGCTTGGCATCAAGGCCGATTCGGAAGCGGAAGCGGTCGACGCGTTGGAGAAGGCGGAAGAGCTGCTCGTTAAAAAGAAGGAGACCGCGACGGACGGCGGCGCCTTTCAGCCGCGCAGCTTGCCC
This sequence comes from Kiritimatiellia bacterium, assembly GCA_007128275.1. Taxonomy (GTDB): domain Bacteria; phylum Verrucomicrobiota; class Kiritimatiellia; order SLAD01; family SLAD01; genus SKZA01. The sequence goes on along the minus strand of SKXR01000214.1, from coordinate 5,873 downwards.
GGCGCGTTGAACGAGCATTCCGACGCGAATCTGGTGTTGATCTCCATTGCGGGAAAATACGCGGCGGACGAGGCGATGCAGGCGCTCCGTGCCGGGAAACACGTCATGCTGTTCTCCGATAACATTCCGCTTGAGGACGAAATCGCCTTGAAAACGTATGCGGCGGAGAACGGGCTTCTGGTCATGGGTCCCGATTGCGGGACGGCCATTATCGGCGGTATTCCGCTGGCGTTTGCCAATGTGGTTCGGCGCGGGTCGATTGGCATGGTGGCCGCGTCCGGCACCGGTCTGCAGGAAGTATCGTCCCTGATCCATAATCTCGGTCGCGGCGTATCGCACGCCATCGGCACGGGCGGACGCGATATCAAGAAAGAAGTCGGCGGCCTCACGTTTCTGGCGGCGTTACAGGCGTTGAAAGAGGATCCCGACACACGGGTTGTGGCGTTGGTCTCGAAGACGCCCGCGCCGGAGGTGCTCGAAAAGATCGGTGCGGCGGTCCGTGATCTTGGCAAGCCGGTCGTGGCGGTCTTCCTCGGCGCGGACGTTGAAACGGTGCGCGCGAGCGGCGCGATTCCGGCGACGACGCTGGAGGAGGCCGCGCATCTGGCCGTCGCGTTGGATCAGGACGCCGATGTGGAAGCGGCGCGAACGTCGTTGCACGCGCGCGCCACGGATCTGGCGAAGCAGGCGGTGGAACTGGCGGCAACCGCGCGGCAGTCCGGCAAGTATCTGCGTGGATTGTTCTGCGGCGGGACCTTTTCTCAGGAAACGGTATTCCTGTTGCAGCCGCTCCTGAAGGATATCCGTTCCAATGTCTCGGAACCGTTGTCCAATCCGGACAAGAGCGAGGGGCACACGATCGTGGATCTGGGCGGCGACGAATTTACGGCGGGCCGCCCGCATCCGATGATCGATTACTCGCTTCGCAATCGGCGGATTCTTGACGAGGCGCGCGATCCGGAAACGGCGGCGATCCTGCTTGATGTGGTGTTGGGATACGGTTCGAACATGACCCCGGGCGAGGAACTGGCGCCCGTGATTCGTGAAGTATGCGAAATGGACGATCCGCCGGTAGTGGTGTTTCATGTGTGCGGGACGGACGACGACCCGCAAGCGCGCGACCGGGTCATCGCCCTGCTCAAGGAAGCCGGTGGCGTGTATGCGCCCTCCAACGCCTCCGCTGTGATGATGGCGGGCAAGATTATTGAAAGAATAAATAGGGAAGACGCATGAGCAATCTCCTGTCTCAACCACTGAAGGTTATCAACGTCGGAATCGAATCATTCGGCGACGGCATTCGCGCATCCGGAGGACAGAGCGTGCAGGTGCAATGGCGTCCGCCCGCGCCGATATCCGCACAGGCGCGTGACAAGATCCGCGCGCACGCGGATCGCATCACCGCCGCCAATGCGGAGGCGCTGGACAAGTTGCAGCAGGGCAAGCCCGTGCTCAAGGGGATGGGCGTGGCATTGGATGTCATTCCCGGGATGAAGAAAGAACTGTTCCTGCACGCGGGACCGCCGATTACGTGGGATCGCATGTGCGGACCGATGCGCGGGGCGATGATCGGCGCCGTGCTGTACGAAGGCTATGCCGATACGCCGGAAGTGGCGGAGAAACAGTTGGCGGACGGGAAATACGGCTTCGCGCCGTGCCACGAGCATTCGTCGGTCGGGCCCATGGCCGGTGTGGTGTCCGCCTCCATGCCCGTGTTCATTATTGAAAACGAATCATTCGGCAACCGCGCGTTCTGCACCCAGAACGAGGGCTTGGGCAAGGTATTGCGGTACGGCGCCTACTCTCCCGACGTCATTAAGCGGTTAAAATGGATGGAGCAAACGCTGTATCCGGCGCTGAAAGCCGCGATCGAGTTGTCGGGCGGCATCGATCTGAAAAGCATCATCGCGCAGGCCCTGCACATGGGCGACGAAGTGCATAACCGGAACCGGGCGGGCACATCACTGTTCCTGCGCGCGTTGGTGCCGTCGCTGGTTCGGGCCGTAGAAGATCGGCAGGTCGCCGCCGAGGTGATTGAATTCATCAATGGGAACGATCATTTCTTTCTCAACCTCTCCATGCCCGCGTGCAAGGCGTCGCTCGACGCCGCGCGCGGAATCGAGGGCAGTTCCATGGTCGTCGCCATGGCGCGGAACGGCACGGATTTCGGGATTCAACTGGCCGGAACGGGCGACGTCTGGTTCATAGGGCCGGCGCTGGTGCCGGACGCGCTGTTCTTCGCGGGTTATTCCAAGGATGATGCGAATCCCGACATCGGTGATAGCGCCATCACGGAGACGGGTGGATTGGGCGGGTTCGCCATCGCCGCCGCTCCGGCCATTGTGCAATTCGTCGGCGGATCCGCGGGCGACGCGTTGAATTACACGTTGGAGATGTACGAGATCGCAGTGGGGGAAAATGAGATGTACCGCATCCCCGCGCTGGATTTTCGCGGCACGCCGACCGGCATTGACGCCGTAAAGGTGGTGGAAAAGGGGATCACGCCCTTCATCGATACGGGTGTGGCGCACAAGAACGCCGGAGTCGGCCAGGTCGGCGCCGGCGTGGTCAGCGCTCCGCCGGAACCGTTTGTGAAGGCGGTGGAGGGATTGGCCGCCACGCTGGTGGAATTTTGAACAGAAGATCGCAAAGACATGAAGAAGTGTAGCCGCAAAGAGGCGCAAGAAGTCGCGAAAGGGAGTAAGATATGAAGACGGAAGAATTTATCACGTTAATGGGCAGTGCGAAGATTTATGATCTTACGCAACGGTTGAGTGTGCACACGCCGCCGTGGCCGAGTTACATGCCGTTGGGAGTGCAGTATTTCAAGCGCCTGGCCGGCGCGCATCAGGGGCAGGGCGCGAACGGGCAGATCATCACGACCAGCAATCACGTCGGCACGCATGTGGACGGCGAGATTCATTTCCATGCTTCGGGCCGCACGATCGGGGATACGCCGTTGGACCATTGGTACGGGCCGGGTGTGGTCGTCGATATCTCCGACGAGGTCGATGACTACGATCTTTATTCGCCGGACATGCTGATGAAGAAGGCGGAGATCAAGGAAGGCGATATCCTGATCATTAACACGGGCTACAATCGGTTCGGTTGGGATCAGCCGGAGTCGGATGAGCTTCGTTATTTCGTGCGGCATCCGGGGCCGAGTCCGGAGTTTCATCAGTGGGCGTTGGATATGAAGATCAAGTGGATCGGAGTGGATTGCGGCAGTGCCGATCATCCGATGAACACGATCATTCGCAATTGGCACCCGCGCGATTTTGCCGTGGCGGACAAGAAGATGCAGGCCGATTACGGCAAGAGCTGGGACGAACTGTTCCCGTTGGAAGAGTATTATCAGGTGATGCATCTCAAATTGTTCCCCAAAGGATTGGTCCATGCCGAGAACATCGGCGGTCAGATCAACGACGTGGGCAATAAACGGTTGTGGATCGGATTGTTCCCCTTACGCGGGATTGAGCTGGAATCGTCGATGTGCCGGTTGATCGCCATCGAGCCGTAGGGGCGTGTCTACCCACCCCGGCGCCGCTGACGCGCCGCCACCCCTCCGGAGGAGGGGATATTGGGTGCGCGTGCGGGAAGAGCGGAATAGTTCACGAATGGAATACGAATAGGAACCGTCCCCTCCTGGGAGGGGATCGAGGGGTGGGTTGCGAGTGAAAGGAAAGGGATTAATATGACCGAACCACAGAAACCGTTGGCCGGCGTTACGGTCCTTGATCTCACCCGGGTGTTGGCCGGGCCGTATTGCACGATGCTGCTTCAGGATCTCGGAGCGCGCGTCATTAAAATCGAAATGCCGGGGACGGGCGATGATTCGCGCATGTTCGGGCCGTTTCTGAAAGATGTCAGCCTCTATTTCGCGAGCATCAATCGGGGCAAGGAAAGCCTTTCACTGAATCTCAAGGCGCCGGAAGGGAAAGAGATTCTGGAGGAGCTGGTAGCCAACGCCGATGTGCTTGTCGAAAATTTCCGTCCGGGCACCATGGAGAAACTGGGCGTGGGATACGATCACCTGGGCCGGATTAATCCCCGGCTGATCTATGCGGCCGCGTCGGGTTTCGGGCACACGGGGCCGGACAGCAAGAAGCCCGCATACGACATCCTCGCACAGGCGCGCGGCGGCGTGATGAGCATTACCGGATGGCCGGAGGGCGAGCCCACGCGGGTCGGTCTCTCATTCGGGGATTTGGCCGCGTCGCTCTTTACCGCCGTCGGCATCAACGCGGCGTTGTATGACCGGGAGAAGACGGGCAAGGGCCAGAAGATCGATGTGGCCATGTTGGATTGTCAGGTGGCGCTTCTCGAAAACGCCTTGGTGCGCTATCAGGTCGACGGTCACTCCCCGCAACCACTGGGGCATCGGCATCCGACCATTACGCCGTTCCAGGCGGTGCGCGGGAAAGACGCCTATTTTGTGATTGCCGTCGGGAATGATCTGCTCTGGCAGAAATTCTGTGACGCCGTGGGCCATCCGCACTTGATGGACGATCCGCGGTTTACGACGAATCGTGATCGGTGTCAGCACGTGGAGGCGTTGGACGTCTTGTTGACCGACATCTTCAGGGACAAGGATGCCGAGGAATGGTTGGGCGTTTTGAATGCGGCCAATATTCCCTGCGCGCCGATCAATGATATCGGCAAAGTCATGAACGACCCTCAAATCCTAGCCCGGGAGATGATCGTCGACATGGAAGACCCGGAGATTGGGACGGTTAAGCTGGCGGGTAATCCCATCAAGATGACGCACGTGCCCGAGACCGGCAAGCGGGGCGCCGTCCCGAAGGTCGGTCAACACACGGAAACGGTCTTGAACGAGCTGCTCGGGTATTCCGCGGAAGCGATTGCGGCGTTGAAGGAAAAGGGAGTGGTATAAGCGACGAGGCTGCTGATGTTGGACGATGACAACCCCTTGCTGCCCCATGGGGGCTACGAGAATCTGCGTAGCTATCACGTGGCGGAGGCCGTGTACGACGCCACGATTGTTTTCTGCAACCGATTTATCGAGAAGAAATCTCGCACGCATGACCAGATGGTTCAGGCCGCTCGTAGCGGGGTGCGCAACATCAGTGAAGGCAGCGGCGCCGCCGCCACCTCGCGTAAATCCGAAATTAAACTCACCAACGTGGCGCGCGCCAGCCTTTCCGACGAACTGGCGAAGGATTATAAGAGCTTCCTGATCGGGCGCGGACTTCGCGTCTGGCAGAAGGACTCGCCTGAAGCGTTGAGCATGCGAGAGCGACTCAAGCAGGATGTGTATCAGGATTTGCCGCCCGCCTCGCCTGGCACAGTGCGTTTGACGGGGTTGGCCGGCCTGTCCGATTTTGTGGCCAAGGCTTCCCCCGAGCTGGCGGCCAACGCCATGATGTGCGCGGTGAATCAGGCGGCGTATTTGTTGAAGCGTCAGGTTGAGAGTCAGAGCCGGGAGTTTCTCGAGAAGGGGGGCTTCACTGAACGGTTGTATGCTTCGCGTGTGAAAGCGCGAGGGATGCAGCGGGAGCCCCACGCTCCGATCTGTCCGGATTGCGGCAAACCCATGCGTCGTCGAACGGCACGAAAGGGCCCGAATGCCGGGAACGAATTTTGGGGATGTTCCGCCTATCCGGAATGCCGGGGCATTCGGGAGATGGAAGACCTGGGCGGCGGCAAGCCGTCTGACGAGTCGGACCAGTCAGACCCGTCCGACAAAGGAAACTGCATATGAGCGCCGTGCAAGCTTTGTCTGAAATGCTCCGTTCCGGTGAACGGGATCTTAGTGCGTACGTGGAAAGCGTGTGCGATCTGCTAGACACACGGGAACCGGACCTCCAAGCCTTCATTCCCGAACCCGGTCGGCGTGACCGCTTGCGGTCGGACAC
>SKXR01000044.1 GCA_007128275.1 Kiritimatiellia bacterium | reverse complement strand
TGCGCGTCGGCCATGCCTACGAGCAGTCCACGGAATGGCATCGAACGCGTCCTCCGATATGGCATGAAGCATAATCCGATGAGTGTGAAATACAAAGTCAGTATTGGGCTGGAAACGCACGTCCAATTGAAGACCCGCTCCAAGATATGGTGCGGATGCGCGAATGTGTTCGGCAGTGAACCGAACACGGATGTGTGTCCGATCTGTCTGGGGTATCCGGGCACGATGCCGGTCCTGAACCGTGAAGCGGTGCGCTTGACGGTCACGACCGGATTGATGCTCGGTTGCGCCATCAATCGCTACAGCAAATTCGACCGGAAAAGTTATTTCTATCCGGACATGCCCAAAAACTATCAAATTTCGCAATACGACCTGCCGCTATGTCTGGGCGGATCCGTGTCGATCGAGGTGGACGGGAAACCCAAGACGATCCGTATTCATCGAATCCACCTCGAGGAAGATGTCGCCAAGAACAACCATTTTGAGCAATCCAGCGGGGTGGATTTTAATCGCGCAGGCACGCCGCTGATGGAAATTGTTTCGGAGCCCGACATGGAGTCCGCCGATGAGGCGTTCGCCTTTCTCGTGGCGCTCAAGCAAATGTTGGTCTACGGCGGGATCAGCGAGTGCAATCTGGAGCAGGGCAACATGCGGTGCGACCTGAATTGCAGTGTCCGTCCGGAGGGACAGGACACATTGGGCACCAAGACGGAAATCAAGAACATGAACACCTTCAAGGGGGTGCACCGCTCGCTGTCCCACGAAATCAAGCGTCAGATCGAAGTGCTGTCCCAAGGCGGAACGATTCGCCAGGAAACGCGTCGCTGGGACGACGCCGCGGAGGTGACGCGTTCCATGCGTAGCAAGGAATACGCGCACGATTACCGTTATTTCCCCGAACCGGACTTGATGCCCGTGGTGTTGGCGGAGGAAGAGATTGAGGGATGGAAGAAGGCCCTCCCGGAGATGCCGGCCCATCGACGGGAACGGCTGATTGCGGAGTATGGCCTGCCTGCATACGATGCGGGTGTGCTGGTGGCGGACAAGGCGGTGGCGGACTATTTCGAGGAAGTCGCGCGCCGGTCTGCGAACCCCAAAGCGGCGTCCAATTGGATGATGACCGAGATGTTGCGGGCGTTGTCCGAACGGGAATTGGAAATCGGGCAGGTGCGTATGCCTCCGGAATCGCTGGCCGGCTTGATCCGATTGGTGGATGAGAAGGTGTTGAACGCGCCGGGCGCCAAGGAAGTCTTCGCGATACTTTTCGAACAAGGCGGCGATCCGAAGAAGATCGTCGAGGAGAAAGGGTTGGCCCAGATCAGCGACACCGGCGCCTTGGACGCGTGGGTGGAGGAGGCCGTCGCCGCCAACGCCAAGTCCGTGGCGGATTACCAAGCCGGCAAGAAAGCCGCGCTGCAGTTCCTGATGGGGCAGGTCATGCGGGCGAGCAAAGGGAAAGCCAATCCGCCGATGGTGTTGGACGCGTTGCGGAAGCGTCTCGGCGGATAACGTCGGGTGAAGGCCCGGTCGTTGACGTCCTGGTACAGGCTGACCGGTGAACTCGCCACCGTCGCCGTTCTGCTTCTTATGCGCTTTCTTTCCGTGCCCCGCGTTGACATCCCGCTTGCGCCCGTGTAATCTTTGGCCATAATCATGGAAGCGCCGATCCGCATCCGTTCACGAACGGGAGAGTTACCAGTTTGACCGCCAACGACGAATATATTCTCGAGATCCTTGAAAATGTCGGCCTGATTGATCATGCGCAGGCCGAAACGGCCTTAAGCACGGCGCAGGGAGAGGACAAAGACGTCATCGAGATTCTTGTGCGTGACGGCATTGCCGAGAAGCTGGATATCCTGAAGTCGCTGGCCAACCAATTCGGGATGGAAATCATTGATCTGACCGGCCACGACATTCCGCAGGATGTCATTGATTCGGTCCCCGCCGATGTCGCCCGTCGGTATAAGGTGGTGCCCGCCTATAAAATCGACAATACCCTGACCGTAGCCATCAGTGATCCGCTGGACGTGGAAACGCTGGATTCACTCCGCTACGTCTTGAAATGTAACGTGGAAGGCGCAGTGGCGCCTGCCGAGCAAATTGCCACCGCGCTCAACCAGTACTATCCCCAAGGCAAACAGGGCGCGATGGAAACGATGCTGGAGGAGATCACGGAAGGGTCGGTCGCTGTGCCGACTACCGCGATGCAGGAACTGATCGGTGAGGATGTCGAAGTCTCCGAGTCGGACGCGCCGATCATCAAACTGGTAAGTTTGGTGATTCTGGAGGCCTTCCGGAATCGTGCGTCGGATATTCATCTGGAACCGATGGCCAAGAAATTCCGCATTCGTTACCGTATTGACGGCGTATTGCACGAAGTCGAGAGTCCACCCAAACGCTTGCAGGCGGCCATTGTCAGCCGCATCAAGATCATGTCCAACATGAGCATCGCGGAGAAACGCGTACCTCAGGATGGTCGCATTCAGATTAACGTCATGGGGCGCGATCTCGATTTGCGCGTGTCCACGATCCCTTCCAGCCACGGCGAAAGCGTCGTCATGCGTATCCTCGACAAAGAGGGGTTGATGCTCGGGTTGCCGCAGCTCGGCTTCCTGTCCGATGATCAGCAGACGTTTGAAGGCCTGATCGGATTGTCGGACGGTATCATTCTTGTGACCGGGCCGACCGGTTCAGGAAAGACCACCACGCTCTATGCCTGTTTAAACCAGATCAACCGGCCGGATCGAAAGATCATCACCGTCGAGGATCCGGTGGAATATCAGCTGGCCGGCATCAATCAGGTGCATGTCCGTTCCGATATCGGACTGACCTTTAGCGCCGCGTTGCGCTCCATTCTGCGTCAGGCGCCGAACATCATCATGATCGGTGAAATCCGCGACATGGAAACGGCGGAGATCGCCGTCAACGCCTCGCTGACCGGCCATTTGGTGTTCAGTACGCTGCATACGAACGATGCGCCCAGCGCCATTACGCGTTTGATGGATATCGGTGTGAAGCCGTTCCTTGTGGCCTCGTCCACGCGGGGGATCATGGCGCAACGCCTGGTCCGGAAGATTTGTGCGAGCTGCAAAGAGGAATACCAGCCCACCGACCTCGAGCTGCGCCTGTTGGGGTCGCATGCCGAGCAGGTGCGCGAAGCGAAGCTGCATCGCGGGAAAGGGTGCAATGATTGCAACCATACCGGCTACAAGGGACGCTGGGGACTCTTTGAGTTGTTTGTGATCAACGACGAAGTCCGGCACATGATTTATGATCAGGTGACGGCGGCTCAATTGCGAAAGAAGGCCCGGGAACTGGGCATGCGCACCCTGCGTGAGGACGGCCTGCGGAAAGCCGTGGCGGGCATGACGACCTTGCAGGAGGTGCTGCGGGTGACCATGGGAGATGCGGCGATATGAGTGCGCACATTAAGATGGACGACCTGTTGCAGTTGGTGGTGGACGAAGGCGCGTCCGACCTGCACTTGACCGTGGGATCGCCGCCCGTGTTGCGGATCAACGGCAGTATGCACGCCCTCGAATCGGAGCCGCTCGTGCCGGAAGATACCGAACGCCTGATGCGGGAAATTACGGATGACGAGCACTTCCAACGCATGGAAGAGGTCGGCGGCGCGGACTTCGGGTTTGGTTTTCGCGACTTGGCGCGTTTTCGTGTCAGTGTGTTTCGCCAGAAAAGACATTACGGCATCGTGATGCGGCAGATCCCCTCCAAGCTGATGAGCCTGGAGGATATCGGCCTGCCGCCGCAGATCAAGGATCTCCTGTTCCGCCCGCGCGGCTTGATCCTGGTTACCGGGCCGACCGGTTCCGGGAAGACGACGACGCTCGCCAGCATGATCGACATCATCAACAACGAGCGCGACGCGCATATCGTGACGGTGGAAGATCCGGTGGAATATTATCATGATCACCACAAGAGTCTCGTCACGCAGCGGGAAGTCGGTGTCGATGTGAAGAGTTTCAGCCTGGCGCTGCGCGCGGCGCTTCGTCAGGACCCGGACGTGGTACTGGTGGGCGAGATGCGCGATCTGGAAACCATGGCCGCCGCCATAACCGCGGCGGAAACCGGGCATCTGGTGTTCGCCACCTTGCACACGACGGGCGCGGCGCGGACCGTCGACCGTATTGTGGACGCCTTTCCCACGGACCAGCAGGAACAGGTGCGCGTACAGATGTCCGCGACGCTGGTGGCCGTTATTTCGCAGGTGTTGTTGCCGCGCGCCGATAGACCGGGGCGTGTTGCGGCGTTTGAGATTATGATTGCCACGGATTCCATTCGCTCGTTGATCCGTGAAGGAAAGACGTATCGCATCACGTCCGATATCCAGACCGGCGGACGGATGGGCATGGTGACATTGGATGCCAACCTGATGCTGTTGTACCGGCAGGGCGCCATTTCGTTGGAGGACGCGATCCGCGTGGCGGACAGTCCGGCCAGCCTGATCGAAAAAATCGAGGAGGGCAAATAGGCCCTGACCAGAGGTTCATCATGGCGGATGTAGAATTCAAAGACTCGCTGCTCCAGGAAATCAATCAGGACGGATTGCTGACCGATCAGCAATTGGAAGAGATTGTGGAGGAGCATGAGCGGACGGGACGCCCCACGCGGGCCATCGTCCTCGACATGCAATTGCTTACGGAAGAGCAATTGCTGGAACTCATTGCCCAACATCTGGGGACGGAAGTCATCGATATCCAAGGGGTGGAGATCTCTCCGGATGTCATCCGGTCCCTGCCCGCAAGTGTGGCGCGGATGTACAATGTGGTGCCTCTTGAAGCGGACACCAGTGCGGTCGAACTCGCCACCTCCGATCTCCTCAGCCCGGAGGTGGTGGATGAATTGATGTTCGTGCTGACCCGTGACGTGTCCTTCAAGGTCGCGAAGGAAGCCGATATCAAGAACACGCTTCAACGGTATTATGGCGATGAAAGTGAGTCCGTCAGTGAAATGCTGTCTGCGCTGGAAAATGAGCTGGAAGGGGCGGGGGACCTGCTCAATCTCGGCACGGGCGAAGACAATATTTATGAAATAGAGACGGCGGCCAACGCGGCGCCGGTCGTCCGGTTTGTGAATCTGGTGCTGTATCAGGCGGTGCAGGATCGCGCCTCGGACATCCATTTCGAGCCGTTCGAAAACGAATTCAAGATCCGGTATCGCGTGGACGGAGCGCTGTACGAGATGTCGCCGCCGCCCAAACACTTGGCGCTTCCGGTGACCTCACGCATCAAGGTGATCTCCGGCCTGAACATTGCCGAACGCCGTTTGCCGCAGGACGGGCGCATCCAGTTGAATGTGGCGGGGCGTACCATTGACTTCCGTGTCTCCACCCTGCCGACGCAGTTCGGCGAAAGCGTGGTGTTGCGGGTGTTGGACCGCAGTGTGGTGTCGTTGGACTTGGAGAATCTTGGGTTCCCGGACGATGTGTTTGAAAATTTCGGAACGGACATCACGAAGCCCAACGGCATCATGATCGTCACGGGTCCCACCGGGTCGGGGAAGACGACCACCTTGTATTCGGCGTTGCGCCGGCTGAACACCATCGAGTCCAAGTTGTTGACCGCGGAGGACCCCGTGGAATATGACATTGAAGGGTTGGTGCAGGTGCCGATGCACGAAGCCATCGGCCTCACCTTTGCCCGCGCGTTGCGCGCCTTTTTGCGGCAGGATCCCGATATCATCATGGTGGGCGAAATCCGCGACTTGGAGACGGCGGAAATTTCCGTGCAGGCCTCGTTGACGGGACACTTGGTCTTTTCCACGCTGCACACCAACGACGCCGCCGGAGCCGTGACCCGATTGATCGATATGGGCGTGGAACCGTTCTTAATCTCTTCCACACTCGAAGCCGTGCTCGGCCAGCGACTGGTCCGAACCATTTGCAAAGATTGCCGGACGGCCTACGATCCGGAACCGTCGCAGGTGGAGCAGCTCGGCTTGAGTGCCGATCAGGTGGAGGGACGTTCATTCTATTTTGGGGCCGGTTGCGCCAAATGCAACGACACCGGGTATCGGGGGCGCCGGGGTATCTATGAGTATATGCGGATCACCGATCCGATCCGCCAATTGATTTCAGAACGCAAGCCGTCGTTGGTGATTCGGGATAAGGCGGTCGAATTGGGCATGCGCACGTTACGCGAAGACGGGATCCGGTGTATTCTGGACGGCTATACCACGGTGGAGGAAATCCTGAAATATACGTAACACTACGCAATATTGTTTGAAGTCGAGGCCGGCCCTGTTACTCTGGTCGTCAGGCCTCAGGAGAATAGAATATGCCGACGTTTACATTTACTGCGATGGACGCCAAGGGAAAGGAGCAGACCGGGACGGTCGAAGCGACCAACCAGTCATCCGCCCTTTCCATCATTCGTGAGCAGGGCTTGTTCCCGACCCGTGTGGAAGAGGCCGGTGCGGCGGCGACCAAGTCTGGAAAGGCCAAGACCCCGGCCGCGAAGAAGGCCAAGGCTGGCGGAAAATCCGATCTCATGAAGATGGAGATCCGGATGCCTATGTTCCTGATGCGGGTCAAGCCGAAACAGCTGATGACCTACACGCGACAGTTGGCCACGCTGATCAACGCCGGGTTGCCTTTGATGCGCGGGCTACAGGTGATTCTCAAGCAGGAAAAGCATCCGTTGCTGGTCAAGGCCACGTCCGAAGTGGTGGAAGGCATTCAGTCGGGTAGCACGTTTGCCGAGGCGCTCAGCCAACATCCGCGGGTCTTCAACCGTCTCTACGTGAATATGGTGAAAGCCGGCGAGCTCGGCGGCGTAATGGACGTGGTCCTGGAACGACTGGCCGAGTTCATGGAGAAGGCGCAGCGCATTCGCAACAAAGTCATCAGCGCCATGGTCTATCCGGTGGTGGTGCTGATCATGGCCGTGCTGATCCTGACCTTTATGATGATCGTCATCATCCCCAAATTCGAAGCGATTTTCGACGATCTCTTGGGGGAAGGCGGCTTGCCCGCATTGACCCAGATCGTGTTGAACATCAGTCGGACCTTTGCCCAGCGCGCGCCTTTCGTCATCATCGGCTTGGTGATTTTTGTGATCCTTATGAAACTCATGGCCAAGACCACCTGGGGCCGGTACGGTCTCGACTGGTTCAAGCTGCGCATGCCCATCTTCGGGGTGCTGCTGAACAAGACCGCCATTGCGCGGTTCACCCGCACGTTGGGAACCCTGATGACATCCGGCGTGCCGGTCCTGCAGGCGTTGAACATCGTCCGCGACACGGCGGGCAACGAAGTCATCGCCCGTGCCGTGAACACGATCCATGACGCGGTAAAGGAAGGCGAGAATATGGCCCCGCCGATCCAGGCGTGCGGCGTGTTCCCGCCCATGGTGGTCAGTATGGTGGAAGTCGGCGAAGAAACAGGCGAACTGCCTGAGATGTTGATGAAGATCGCCGACAACTACGACGACGAAGTGGACAACACCGTGGCGGGATTGACGTCCATTATCGAACCGCTGCTTATCGTGTTTCTGGCCTTGGTCGTGGGCACCATCGTGATCGCGCTGTTCCTGCCCTTGATCTCCATCATCGGCCAGATCGGAACGTAAGCGCCGACTCGTCGATGCGGCTTGGGCGTGGATCGCTTGCCACCCAACCGCTTAGCCCCTCCTCCGGAGGGTTGGCGCGGGTTCTTCAGCATGCCACACGCGCATGGCACGCCCATCCAAAGCGGTGTCGGCGACCTCTTCCGCTTCGCTACAGAGGACTCTGCCGCCGCATTCCCAATTCCCTTTGCGATCCCGGCTTGGTCGTTTCCATTTGAATAGAAAACCGTTGGAAACCATCAGGTCGTGAGCACTTCGGAAGCCGGGCTGAAGAAGACGGCGGTGTCGTCCCGTTGCGCGGTAGGCACGGGGCGGACCACCTCGCGCGCGGTGAAGTAATCAATAATGGCTTCACGGGTTTGCACCGGATGGATCGTCATACGGCTTTCGGGGCGGCGCAGGATGTCGCGCAATTCCATGAAGCGATGTCCGCCGGATTGCGCGTCATACGAGTTGAATGCGATGCGGTAACGGTTGCGCGCGTGGAGGGGACGTCCCTCGCGGTCATAGATCTCCTTGATCTCCAAGTCTCGTCCCCGCCCCTCGATGTCCACGGACATCCCCATTAAACTTCGGCTGGCCCAATTGGTGAAGACCTCGCGCAGGATGACCGTCAGTTCTTCACGGTTCAACCGGGCTGTAACGACCTGGTTTTCGTAGGGCATGATGGACCAGAGATCGCCGATGGTCTTGTCGCCGGCGGGAAAATCGCCGTCCGGGAAGATGAGCCCGTGTACGACGCCGTCCACCTCCACGCCGCGCTTTTCCATGGCTTCCATGATGGCCGCGGCAATCAGTTCTTCCACCTGACTGGGACGCCCGACATCGTTGTCGATGCTCAGCGTTTCCACAAGCGTCCCGATCGGTACGGCCATGATTTCATCGGCGCGTTCGATGTCCGCTTGCGCTAGAGATAAGACGGCCGGATCGATGGCGAAACGATGGTCCATGTAGGACGTGATAGGTTGCGCCCATTTCATGCGCCGCGATTCCTTGTCGAAGGTGATGTCAAGCCGGCCGAGATGGATGCCGAAATAGTTGGCTTGCGTAAAGGGGACGCCGTTCACGGTTTCGTAGGGTACATCTTGGTGGGTGTGTCCGCCGATGAATGCGACGATTTCGGGGAATTCTTTGGTCAGGCTTTCCGTTCGGTTCGCAAAATCGTCTCCGCCCCGGCGCAGGCCCATGTGGCCCGCGATGACGATGGCGTCGGTCTGGAGGGCGCGCATTTCACGCAACGCCTTGCGTACGGGTTCGATCGGATCAAGAAACTCGAATCCGTTATAGAGGCTCTCATGAAACCAATAGGGCATGCCGGGTGTGGTGACGCCGATGACGCCGATCTTGAAGCCCGCGACTTCCTTGATGATGTAGGGTTGGACACGGGAGAGCGGGCTGCTCGCGTCATCCAAAGCGCCCGCCGGTTTCCCGTCGAGGGTGCTGTTAGCGCAGAGGACGGGCATGGCGGAAGCGGAGAGGGCGGCGTTGACCGTTTCCATGCCCCAATCGAACTCGTGATTGCCGATGACCCACGCGTCATAGTTCATGTGGTTAAACGCGTTGATCATTACCTGGCCGCGCGTGTTCAAGCCGACTTGGGTGCCTTGGTACACGTCGCCGGCGTCGATGAGGACATGATGGGGGTTCAGTCGTTTCCAAAGATGGATTTGTGTGGCGCATCGCGCCAGCCCACCGACGTCCGGCACGCCTTCGTAGGTGGACGTGGGCAGGATGTTTCCGTGCAGGTCCGTCGTGTGAAAGAGGGATACGGTGATCAGGCCGTTGCCCGTGGCTTGCACCGGATAGGGCAAGGCGGAAAAGGCCGCCGCTCCGCCGAGTACACGCAGAAAGTCGCGTCTACGCATAGGGTGTGGAATAATGGTTTGCATACCCGCCGACGTTCCCAAGTCGCAAGGCGGAAGGCAAGCACATATACGCCTCGATCATCAGGGCGCGCGATGCCGGGCACGTGCGGGAGAGAACACCGGGGTCATTCACTGGGAAGGCGTATGCGAACCCGATAGTACGCCGCGTTCCCTTGCGTCGTGACGTGGGTGTAGGTGTTGTTCTTGCCGCTCGATTTCGCCCTCAGGCCGGTGGCGTCCGGAATCGGCTGGAAGCCGGTCACCAAGTTGGTGGAATATTCCACGTCATAAAGCCGCCCGTCCACGCCCGGCCATTCGATGACATGGCCGATGATTGTGCTGTCCTTAGCCGCGTTGATGTCCCGGACGCTTCTGCCCTGTTGATCCCTGTATACGGGGTGAATGGCACGAATGCCGGAGTATTCCCGGTGGTTGAACGGGTCCGTTCCCGCAATGAAGGCCATGGCCGCCGTCCAATGGCCGTCGCCGTAAGCTGTGTTTGCGTTTGCGGCGGTGGCGTGTCCGAAATGGAGATGTTCCCAAGTATCCGGTAAGCCG
>SKXR01000206.1 GCA_007128275.1 Kiritimatiellia bacterium | reverse complement strand
GCCGTCACCGACTGGCCGCGCAGGGCCGAGGGCAGGGAAAACTCTTCGTCTTGGATGGCCTCGCGCAAGGCCTTCTCGCGGGTATCGAACGAGCGGGTGCCATCGTACAACCCCTGATCCGCCAGATAATCCAGCAAGGGTTCCGTTTCCGACGGGGGCATGAAGACGTCCACGAAAGGGAATCGCTTCTTCAGCGCGGGCGCTTCCTTCATGCCAACCATGCACCCCATCAGGGCGATGGTCATGTCGGGGCGCTCCTCTTTGGTGCGGCGCAGGCGATGCAATTGGTTGACGGCCTTGTCTTCCGCCTGTTGCCGAACCACACAGGTGTTCAGGACCACCAGATCCGCGTCTTCGGCCGCCGGGTTGTTGTTATAGCCCAACGCCTCGAGTTGTGATGAAAGATGACGGGTATCCGCCTCGTTCATTTGACAACCAATGGTCCATACGTGATAGGTGCGTGACATGCAATATATCTGATTGAATCGCTGTAAGGAGGTAAAGGCCCAAAACCCTGCAAACTCGACAAACCTCCCTTATGAGCCTACAATTATGACATGAATCAGCAAATGATCAAGCAATTGGCTGTGGCAGCCGAAGCGGTATTCGCTCCAACGAGTGTGGTGGTGGCCTACGCATTCGGAAGCCGTGTATCGGGTCGTCCTTTGTCTGCCAGTGATCTGGATATCGGCTACTATGCTGCAAAGGACAGCGAATTGGTCCAGCTTTCGATTAAGGAAGAGATGACTTTACAGGGCCAGTTGAGCGAACGGATGGGGATGGATGTTGATTTGCGTAATCTTAATGACGCTCCGCTTGATTTGCGTGGGAGAGTGCTTGAAGAGGGAGTCAGACTCTATTCCGGCGATGAAAAAATGCGGGTGCGTATCGAAAGTGAGTTGTTGAGTCATTATCATGACTACAAGCATGCGTATGCCGAGATGCATCGAATGCGGTTGGCTGGTTTCGCACGAGCGGGAGTGTGATTATGGTGGATCAAGCGAAATGTGATCGATTGATCAGTCATATTTCCTCCTATCTGGCCGTTTTGGATTCCTTGCGCGCGGTTCCGCTCAGCGAATTCTTGAAGAATCCGGACAAAATCGGAAACGCAAAGTACCATTTTATCGTCGGCATCGAAGCGTGCATAGATTTGTCCAATCATATCATTGCTTCCGAGCGCTTTCGTATCCCGCAGGACAATGCGGACAGTTTTACCGTGCTGGCGGAGCAATCCATAATCCCCGAAGGTCGTATCGCCAGTTACATGGCGATGGCACGATTTCGGAATCGTTTGGTGCACATCCATTGGGACACAGACGACAAGCAGATATGGGAATACCTGCAGGACTGTTTGGATGATCTTCGCATGTCTATTTCTGCAGTATCTGCCTATATTGACGAGGATTAACAAGCGTGTCGCCTGTCCAAGACAACCCGTTACCCGATGAATTCGTATTATCCCGCCCGCTCGGCATGGCCCGTGCGCCGAAGGATTTCGATTGGTTGAAGAAGAATATCCCCTGTCAGGCGGCTTGTCCGGCGGGTACGGACATTCCCGCCTATCTCGACGCGATTGCGAATCGCGATACTGCGCAAGCCTATCTGATCAACCTCCAAGACAACGTGTTCCCGGCCGTACTGGGCCGGGTGTGCACCCGTCCCTGCGAACCGGTGTGCCGGCACGGCTGGGAAGGGTTGGGCGAACCGGTGGCGATCTGTTTTTCCAAACGGTCCGCCGCCGATTTTCTGAAACGGAAAGAACCCGTCGTGCTCGATCCGATTTTCCCGCCGACAGGCAAGCGGATTGCCGTCGTGGGAGGCGGCGTGGCGGGGTTGTCGGCAGCGCGTGAATTGGCGCTCTGGGGCCACATGCCGGTGGTCTTTGAGAAATATCCGAAGCCGGGCGGCATGATGGTGCAGGGCATCCCGCCGTTTCGCCTGCCGCGCGACGTGGTGGAGTTGGAGATTGACCAAGTAGTCCGGCTGGGTGTGGAAATCCGCTGCAATGCGGAGATCGGACGCGATGTCACGTTGTCCGATCTCATGAACGAGTACGATGCCGTTATCATGGCCGCCGGCACACATAAGCCGTACATCCCCGACCTGCCCGGCGTTGATTTGGACGGTGTGCGACATGGCCTGGGCTTTTTGCAGGAGGTCAATGAACAGCATCGCGGCGATGTGGGAGCGCGCGTGGTGGTGATTGGCGGGGGCTTTACCGCAGTGGACTGTGCCCGCACCGCACAACGGCTCGGCGCCGAAAGCGTAAAGACCTATTATCGCCGGTCGGAAAGTGAAATGTACATCACGGGCCACGAAATCGAAGAGATGCGCAACGAAGGCATTCTTTTTGAAACGATGACGGCGCCCGTCGCCTTGGTGGGCGAGGGGGGGCGCGTCACCGGCGTGCGGTTCAGCCCAACCATGCTCGGCGAACCGGACGCCACGGGGCGTCGCCGTCCGGTACCGATACCCGAGAGCGAGTTTGAAGTGCAGGCGGACACCGTGCTGCTGGGGACGGGGCAAGTCCAGGATACGTCGTGGATCGACCGGATGATAGCGGACGCGTTGATGGAGGATGGGCGACTCAAGACGGGCTCGGCCCAGACCACTGCGGTGGACAAGCTTTTCGTGGCGGGCGATTTCGCATTGGGCGCGATTTCGCTGATCGACGCGATCGGACACGCCAAGACCTGTGCGCGCAAGGTCGACACCTACCTGATGGGCGAGGAACGCCTTAGCGAGGTGGCCATGATTGAAGATGCCCGTTCCACGGGACGGACCCGCGCCATGGACCAGATTCCGCGTCAACCCATGCCCACGCTGCCGCGCGAGGATCGCGGTGTGACGGACGAAGTGGAAACCGGTTTCGATCAGGACACGGCTGCGACGGAAGCCAGTCGCTGTTATCTATGTCACTACAAGTACGAAATCGATAACGACCTTTGCATTTATTGCGATCGCTGTCTCAAGGTGAAGCCCGTCGAGAAGTGCATCGTCAAGGTGCGCGCGCTGAAGTACGACGATGACGGGCGCATTACGGGGTACGAGCCCTCAACCTCGTCGCGCGATTACAACATGCTCTTCATAGACCAGAACGAATGCATCCGGTGCGGCGCCTGCGCCGATGTCTGTCCGGTGGAATGCATTCCTCTGCAGAAGGTCAGCTTGAAAACCGTGAAGACGGCGGAAGTTACACCGTAGGGCCAACGTTTCGGCGTGATCTGAAAGCAAAAAAACCGTTGCCGTTATTCCCGCAACACCGCCTCCGCGGCTTCTTTCCCGCTGCGGATGCAGTCGGGCAAGCCAATCCCGTTATAGCCGCTGCCCGCCAGGTGCAAGCCTGGGATCTGCGCGATGTCGGCCATCAAGGCTTTCATCCGGTCGGCGTGTCCGACGTCGTATTGCGGGTTGCCCTTTGGCCATCGGTAAATGCGCGAAACGACGGGTTCGCTGACGAGGCCCAGAATATCCCGCAACTCGCGCCGCACCAGCGCGATCAATTCGTCATCCGGCGCTTCCGCCAGGTGTTCCCGTCTTTCGCCGCCCACAAATACCCGAAAGAGCGCGTGGCCGTCGGGCGCGCGACCCTCGAATTTCACGGAACTCCATGTGCAGGCCAACAGGTCGCGATCTTCCGATGCTGGAATGACAAAGCCGAATCCATCCAGTTTCTGATCCATGCCGTCCAGCGGCAATCGATACCCCAAAGAAACCGTGCCGGTGGACACATACCGGATCCCGCGCAACACGGCGGCCGATTCAGGCGCCAGCTCCTGCAGCAAGCCGGCCGTCTCGTAAAGGGGAGAGGCGATGATTACGGCATCAAAGGTCTCGCGCCCATCTGCTTTAAGCAGTTCAAAGCGGTTGCCTTTCATTTGCAGGCCGGTAATGCGCGCGTCGGTTGTGCACCGCTCGTTCAGCGATTCACAGAGAACATCGATCAGGCGGCCCATACCCCCGCGCAGACTCATGAACATCGGCGTTTGGGCGGCGGGCCGTTTGGCCGCGGCGCGCATGGCGCGGATCAGGCTGCCGTGTTTCCGTTCCAACGCGCGAAACATCGGGAACGTGGAGAGCAGGCTCAGCTTGGCGGGATCGGCCACATAGATCCCGGCCATGAGCGGTCCGCCGATTTTGTCGGCCGCCTCGCGGCCCAGACGCCGCGTAATGAAGTCGCTGATGCTTTCGTCGCCGTCGTCGCGCCGTGGCGGGACAAAGAGCTCCATGCCCATGCGCAGTTTGGCGGGCCAGGAGAAGAGCGGTGATTTCACAAACGGCATGATCCGTGTCGGGACGGTGAGGCGAAATCCTGCGGGCAGAGCGCACAAGCGGCTGCGGACGAGAATGTAGACTTTCTGTTTCGCGCTGTTGCAGGGAATCAATTCATCGTCGAGTCCCAACTCACGGCACAGTGCGAGGCCCCACGGCTTCTGCGTGATGAAGGAATCCGGGCCGCCCTCGATCACAAATCCCTGCTCGTGATCCGTGATCACTTTCCCCCCGAGCCGATCGCGTTGTTCGAACAAACGCCATTCGACGTCGATCCCTTGCGCACGGGCGCCCTGTTGGAGATAATGCGCCGCGGACAGTCCCGCCATGCCGCCACCGATTATGGCCACTTGTTTCATGGCGCGGGGATTGCATAGGAGTGGACGAAGTCGACCAGGGCGGCCACGTGCTCCGTCGGCGTCTCGGGCAGGATGCCGTGTCCCAAATTGAAGATGTGTCCCTTGCGCCCGTCCGCCTGCTGAAGAATGAGTTCGGCCTGCTCCTTGATGGTCTCGATGTCCGCAAACAGGGTGACGGGATCCAGGTTGCCTTGGATGGCAAAGTCCTCTCCGATAACGCGCCATGCCGCATGGAGATCGATACGCCAGTCCACGCCGATGACCGTGGCGCCGCTCCGACAGATATGCGGCAGCAGGCCGGCCGTGTCGGTGCCGAAATGGATGAGCGGAACATCGGACGATTCGCGCACGATATCAAACACGCGCCGCGTGTGCGGCTGCACGTAGGCCACATAATCCGCCGGACTCAAGATGCCCGCCCAACTGTCGAACAATTGGAGCGCCTGCGCGCCCGCGTGAACTTGCGCAACAAGATATTTTCCGGCGGCGTCGGCAAATCGTTCCATGAGCTGATGCCATGCGTCCGTCTCGTTATGCATCAGGGTCTTGGCCTTAATAAAATTCCGCGAGGAGCCGCCTTCGATCGCGTAGCAGGCGAGGGTGAAGGGTGCGCCGGAGAAACCGATCAGCGGGACCTTGCCGTCCAACTCCCTCGCCACCAGACGAATGGCCTGCAAGGTGAACCCCAATGCTTCAGCCGGGTCAATGGGTTTCAGTTTCCGGATATCGTCCGGGGAACGGATCGGATTATGAAAGAGGGGCCCTTCGCCCGAAACAAATTCAAGCTCCAAGCCCATGGCTTCCGGTAGGGTCAGGATATCGGCAAAGATGATGGCCGCGTCCAAGTCAAATGCGCTCAAGGGTTGAAAGGTGACTTCGGCGGCTAGTTCCGGCGTCTTGATAAGTTCGAGTATCTTGTGCTTCTCGCGCAGCGCGCGGTATTCCGGCATGTAACGTCCCGCCTGACGCATCAACCAAATGGGGGTGACGTCGACGGGTTCCCGGCGGCACGCCTTTAGAAAACGGTCAGCCTTCGGCATGGCCGGCACCTTTCGGCATGCGTTGCCAGACGGCTTTCCCGACCAGAAACGGTCCAAGTTCCGCGAGAAATTCGGCGGTCTGCCGCGTCTTGCGCATGGTCTGCACCATGACGGAAAGCGGATGCAATTGTGGCCCAACCAAGCCGATCACAAAATCGTTATCGTTCTTATCCAGTCCGTGACAGGCCAGCCGAATATCCTGACCGTGTCCAGCGCCGCTGAATTGTGCGCCGATGCGTCCGTGTTCGGACATGATCTCGCGTTGCTCGTCGCTGTTCAGTTGTTCGAAGCTTCCTTTTCGCCGAAGCGGATACCAGATCGCCCACGGTGTCGCCGGGTCGCAGAGCCGGGACAGGGGCCGCTTCACCAGCACATGGTCGAGGTCCGCCTCGTAGCCGACGGCGTACGTGCGGCCGAACATGGTGAAATCCGGTTTGGGCGTGCAGGTGGCGAACGGCGATTGGGCCAGAAAAGATCGGAGATCGTTCAGAAAGAACTCGGGTGATTCGCTTGCTGTCACCAACGCCACCCCGGTCGGATCGTTTAGATCCAGATAGAGCGCTCCGCCGATGGACGATGCGTTCAGCGCGTCCAGCAACGGTGCCGGATCGGCGACGCCCCCGAAGGCGAGCAGTTGCATGTACAGCCGCCGATCCGAGGTGATCACTTGTCCCGCGGCGTCCCGACCCTTTTCCCGTATGTCCAGTTCACTCATGTTCCCATACTCGCTTATGGCCACCGCGTTACCGCGGCGGCTACGACCTATCGTCGCGATATCCTTATGTAGCCGCCACTGTCTGCAAAGCCAACCTCCACGCATCGACGGTTCGTTGCACATGCGATTCATCATGCGCCGTGGACAGGAAACATACCTCGAAAGGCGAGGGTGGCAAGTAAACGCCTTGTGCCAACAGTGCATGGAACAAGGCATGAAAGCGTTCCTGGCTTGTTTGCTCAATATCGGCAAAGCCACGGATGGGCTGATCGGTGAACACGATGGCGAACAGACTTCCCATGGTGGGCAGTTGCAGCGGAATATCCAGTCCGGTCGCGATCTCGCTTAGGGCGCGGGTTAACGCTTGCGTCGTCTGTTCCAGTTTTGCGTAGGGCTGATCCGCTTGGAGCCGTCTCAGGGTGGCCAGGCCTGCGGCGACCGAAACCGGATTGCCGCTTAACGTACCGGCCTGATAGACGGACCCGAGCGGCGCCAGCTGTTCCATGATATCCGCCCGTCCCCCGAGCGCGCCGATCGGCATGCCGCCGCCGATGATCTTGCCCAGACAGGTCAGGTCGGGGGAGACCCCGCAGAGGTTCTGGTATTCGCCGAAACAGAATCGGAACCCGCAGATCACGCCGTCAAACACCAACAGCGCACCGCAGGCGTCCGCCTGCTCGCGCAGGAATTGCAGAAAGCCGTCCGCGGGTTTGACCAAGCCCATGTTCGCCGCGACGGGTTCCACCAGAATGGCGGCCAGATCATCACCGTGTTCCTTCAGCAGCTGCTCGACATCCTCGCGATGGTTGTATCGCGCCACCAACGTATCCTTGGCGCAGGCTTCGGTGACGCCGGCGGAGGAGGCGCTGGCAATGCCCGCCACACCGCTGCCGGCCTTCACGAGCAGGGCGTCCGCGTGCCCGTGATAGCAGCCTTCGAATTTGAGAATCTTGTTGCGTTTTGTGGCGCCTCGCGCCAGCCGGATCGCGGTCATGCAGGCTTCCGTGCCGGAACTCACCAGGCGCACGCGTTCCATGGAAGGAATGGCGCTCGTGATCAGCTCCGCCATTTCGATTTCGGCTTCCGTCGTGACCGCATAGCTGGTTCCGCGGGCCGCGGCTTCCGTGATGGCCTGCACGACGTCGGGATGCGCGTGGCCGAGGATAAGCGGGCCGAAAGACATGCAGTAATCGATCAGTTCCCGGCCGTCCGTCGTGGTCAACATGGCGCCCTTGGCCGATTTCGCGAAGATCGGATCGGCGCCGACGGAGCGGAACGCGCGAACCGGACTGTTCACCCCGCCGGGCATGGCGTTGCGCGATCGTTCAATCAGTGTCTGGTGTTCTGTCATGAAAGTCTCCTATGACGGTCACTATACGGAGGGAGGAAACAAGCCGCAACTTGAAACAAGCGGCTCGTTGAAAGGATGGACGTTGCTTGGCCTAACATGGTTGCCGCGTGAGCAGACGTGCCCCCGATCGCGCGGTCATGCAAAACGACGGCCCGTATAAACGTGCCGTCGTTCCCAGATCACCGTATGGTTGCGTGCGCTATTTCTTTTTCGCGACGCGCTTGGCCTTGGCTCTGGTCTTGGCTTTCGGCGTAACGGATTTGCCGAGTGTAAACAAACCGCGCCCGGCGCGTTTGATCGCCTTGTCGGTGTAGAGCATCACGCCCAATGTCTTTTTAGGTTCTTTGGCTTTGGACGTATAGCCCTTGGCCTTGAGCTGTTCCATGATTTCGTCCACGGTCAACGCCTTGCCGGCGGATCGCAATACCTCATGAACAAGTTCCTTCCCACTGCCGCTGCGCGGTGCGCGTTTGGCTCGTTTCTTGCCGGCTTTCTTCACGCGCGGTGCTGACTTCTTCGCGGGGCGCCCGGGCGATTTCTTGACGATGCCGCCGCTTAACAGGGCATCCAGCTTCGACTGGGTATTCTCAATCTTAGCTTCAAGCTGATCGATTATCTTTCTGAGCCGAAGGGCTTCTCGTAATTGGTTTGCTGATACGCGAGCCATTTCTGATCTCCATGGTTAGTGTTAGTATTCCTCAACGACTAACTGTTATATTGCATGACTATAATGAAACTTCAACAATATATGGATGCGTTGTAGTTATCTATGTGTTCGGTATACGCGGTAGCAGGTCGGCGTCGAGACCCATTGCTTGCAGCGCTTCCGCCGTCGAGGGGCCGACGGCGAGCCAGGTGCGTGGCGCATGGCGTTCGTTCGGATATAGTTCGAAGTAAGCGCGCACGGTGGAACTGCTGGTGAAGAGCACGCGATTAAAGGGGCTTCCGGGCAAGGCTTGGTAGGGGACGGTCCGGTTCTCGTAAAAACAGGCAGCCGTGGCATGGATGCCCGCGACGCTTAGCGTGTTCATGCGTTGTGCCCGGGGCGCAACGCTGGAGCAGGGGTAGAGATAGGTTCCGGCCATGTCCGCCGTCGCCTGTGCGGCCAGGACGCGCACGCCGCCGTATGAATCCACCGCGCCGTCGGCGCGGAGTCCGTACTGCCGCAGCTCAGCCGCGGTGGAGGGGCCCACCGCCAGTAACCGCTTTGACGCCAGGCCGCGTACGTCCGCCACGGCTAACAACGCTTCCATGAAGCTATGCACAGCGAATCGTGACGGAAATAGTATGCCGTCCACGTTGTCCAGCGAGGATTCAAGGAGTGCTATCCGTTCCGGCAAGGGGCGGGAAACTAGCTTTATGAGTGGCCAGTGAATGAGGGGCCCGAAGTTGAGGAAATGTTCCGGATCGGTTCCGACAAACAAGGTGCGCTCCGAGAGCGAGCAGGGTTTTACGCCGATCAGAAAGACGGCGGGTTTGTGAATGCGGGTGTCGGCCAACGCATGCAGCGCCACGGTGCGCACGGCTTCGTCGCGGTAACCGAGCCGTTCTCCGATGATGACGGGCGTGTCCGAAGGCCAGCCCGCCTCGTTCAGCCGGCGCTGGATGTCCGCGGCGTGGGCGACGCCCATATAGATCGCTAGATTTCCGGCGCCGGGGCCCGGAAAGGGTTCGGGCGTTTCGCCTTTGGGGGTGTGCCCGGAAATGAAGTGCACGTGTCCGCCGTCGTGCCGGTGCGTGAGCGGGGCCAGCGCGCGGGCGGCGGCGACTTGTGCGGCGGTCAGCGTCGGGACCAGGTCGACACGTAAATTCCAAGCGCTCAGAAATTCCAGCTCTTCGCTGAGATGCGCGAAGATCAGCGGGTCCCCGCCCTGAAGGCGTACGACCAATTTGCCTTTTTCCGATTCGTGAAGCAGTCGGCGGTGTATCTCGCTTTGCGGCGTGGAATCGTGTCCCCCGACTTTGCCGAC
The DNA here is from genome assembly GCA_007128275.1 of Kiritimatiellia bacterium. Classification (GTDB taxonomy): domain Bacteria; phylum Verrucomicrobiota; class Kiritimatiellia; order SLAD01; family SLAD01; genus SKZA01. The sequence goes on along the minus strand of SKXR01000206.1, from coordinate 325 downwards.
CGGCACGGCTTTATCGCGAATGGTCAGCATAATATCGTCGGGAATCAAACGGTCGTGAATGACGATGTCGGCCTGTTCCAGATAGCTCCGGGCACGGGCGGAGAGCAGGGTGGCGTCGGCCGGGCAGCCGACGATGGCAATCAGTCCGGCATTATGGCGCACATCCAACGGGCGCAAGGCGCGGAGGAGCGCTGCGTTGTCGCGGCGCACGACAATGGCCAGCCGTCCCTGTTGCGGGGCGGGTTCATAGGGGAGCCAGGCGCTGATCCGCTCGGACAAGCCCAGCCGTTCCAATGCGCAGGCGGCCACGATGACGGCGTCGTAG
>SKXR01000203.1 GCA_007128275.1 Kiritimatiellia bacterium | reverse complement strand
GGCGTGGACGAAACCCGGCGACTGGCGACCACCCATTTTCTTTTTGCCTTTGTCAGGAATCCGATCACCCGTCTGTACTCCTGTTACCTCGACAAAGTGGTCAAGGCGGCGCGTCTGGGCGAGGAATGCAGGTTGCGGCTGTATGGTCTCTCCAGCGACATGAGTTTGGACGAGTTCGTGCGGTGTATAGCGGAGATTCCCGACGCACAGTCGGATCAGCATTTCCGGAGCCAGCATCTTTACGTGCGCGCGGACAACGAATGGCTGGTGCAGTTTCTCGGAAAGTTTGAGCGCCTGAACGCGGACTGGGCGCGACTATCCACCCGGTTGGCGCTCGATGAGATCCCCGCCATTCAGCGCAGCACGGGGGCCGGAAGCGCGTTGGCCAAGGTCCCGATGAAGCGCGAGACCGCGCGCATTGCCGTGGACCGTTACCGGGAAGACATCGAAACGCTGGGCTACGCAGACGAGATCGAGGAATGGCTTCGTTCATTTGATAATGCGCGCCTCACCTCGCCCCGCCCGTGTGCTTCGACTCGACGGGGCGTCCTGACGGTAAATGCGGGTTAAACCATTCACCAATTCTTGTCGGTACAAAATCAACCCACCCGACAATATACCGAAAAGAATTAGAGACTGGTATAAGTCCGGACCGCGGCGGGGAGGCGCATGGTCACCTGCGCTCCGCCGCCTGTCGCGTTGTCAAAAAACAGGCCTCCACGATGAATGCGGACGATGTCCGACACGATGGTCAAGCCCAGCCCGAGTCTCGGCACATCGGCGTTTTCGCCATCCATCAGGTCTCGCAAACGCTCTCGCTGAAGCGGCGTAAAGCCCGGACCCGAATCCGACAGGATCAACCGGATATGTGCGTCGCCGTCGCGTTCTGCGCGGACCTCGATATGGCCTTCTTCGGGAGTGTGTCGTATGGCGTTGTCGAGAAGGTTGGCCAGGGCCTGTTCCAGCAGAGCTTTGTGACCATGCACCCGGTATGCGGGATCCACCTGAATACGAAGCGCAATCTGCTTGATCCGGTGAGTCGGCCCGAACTGTTCGGTTACGGATTCAATCAACTCTGTCATGGATAGCGGTGCGAATGTTTCTTGCATCTCCTCGCCGCCCAGCCGGGCCATCATCAGCAACTGCTCGACTACGTGCGACAAGCGTTCGGCCTCTTCCAGCATGTCGGCGATGGCCTCGCGATATTCCTCCTGGGACCGTTCTTTCTGCAGGGCGACCTCGCCGAAGTTGCGCATGGCGGTCAGCGGCGTCCGCAGTTGATGCGAGGCCACGCCGCTGAATTGCTGTTGTCGATGAACCGCCTCCTCGTAGCGGTCGAACGCTTGGTTCACGCTTTGCGAAAGATCGGCGATTTCATCATGGGTGGGCGGCACACGAATTCGTTCGGCGAGTTGACCTCCGCGGATTCGATTGGCGGTATGCGCAATGTAGCGTAAGGGGGCCAACATGTGGCGGGATATGTGCCACGCCGCGAGCAGGAACAACGGCAACACCGCTGCGCCGACCGCTGTAATCAGGAGCCATTCGTAGAGCTCGTCCATCCAGTTCTCTTCGCGACCCAGAATCTCTTCGAGATTGATGATCAACAAGGACAAAGAATTGATGGCAAAGAAGGCCAGCAGGAGAGCGGATAGCCAGAGAAAGTACTTGATCCGGATGGGGTTGTTCACGTGTCCGCCTTCAGTTTGTAGCCGACACCGCGGATGGTGTGCAGCAATGGCTGATCGAAACCTTTCTCCAGCTTCTCTCTCAGGCGCGCGATGAGCACGTCGATGACATTGTCCATTGAAGAGGAGCGGCGCTGAATATTCCAGACATCCCTGGTGAGGGTGTCGCGCGATACCGTGGCCCCGGCCTGGCTTGCCAGGTAGGCCAGCACGTCAAACTCGCGAGGGGTCAATTCGAGTTCATTCTCGCCGCGTTGTACCCGACGGTTGAGTAGATCGATTCGAAGCGGACCGACGGACAAGATATTTTCCGGGTTTCGCCCGGAGCGTCGACAGAGGGCGCGAATGCGGGCCAGAAGTTCATTGAACGCAAAAGGCTTGGCCAAATAATCGTCCGCCCCCGTATCCAGCCCCCGGACCCGGTCATCTACCGCGTCCCGTGCTGTAAGGATAAGGACGGGGGTGCGCGCACCCTGATCGCGCCATTGGCGAAGCAGGTCAATGCCGTCCCGGTCGGGCAGGCCCAAGTCAAGCAGGACCAATTGGAAGGACTGTTCGGTAAGAAGCGTGTCCGCGTCCGCGGCTGTACGGGCTGTTGTGATGACAAACCCGGCTTCCAGCAATCCTTTGCGCAAGGAAAGGGCCACCTTCGCGTCATCTTCGATGAGTAGGATGTGTGTGCTTGGATCAGCAGTCATGGTGCAACGAGTACAGACAGTCTACCCCTGTTGCGTGTGCCATGTCAGTAACTTGTGCGTGGAACCCCTGTTCGCAATCCACGCAGTCGCTTCCCCGCAGGCCCTTGGCTGAGTTCTCTGTCCCTTTCCAGAGCATAACGGCGACTTCCGGATGCGGTCAAATCACCGGTGGGCGTGCGCGTTTCCTGCACGCTTGACCTCCCCCCTCCGGCAGTCTATCGTATGCCCCTTTCACGGATGGGCCGGATTCCCTCAAGGCCCGAACAAGCAAGGAATATCGGATGAATGTGGTTGTGGAAGACGCCGGCACCTGCCGGAAAAAACTGAGTGTGGAATGGCCGGCGGAACGCGTCCAGTCGGAATACGACAGCATGTTGGCTGAATTCTGTAAGATGGCCAAGATAAAGGGGTTTCGCCCCGGAAAAGCTCCTGTCAAGGTGGTCGAAAAGCGGTACGCCAAGGACATTCTGGAAGAAGTCCGCGAACGGCTCGTTCCGGCGGGATATCAGCAGGCGGTCAAGGAAAGGAACCTGCAGGTGGTTCAAGTTCTTGATTTGGAAGATGTAACGCTGGAAATCGGAAAGCCGATGACGTTCACGGTGAGCATTGAAGTCGCACCGGAATTCGATTTGCCCAAATACAAGGGCATCCCGCTGGAACGGAAGAAGGAAACCGTAGCGGACGAGAAGGTAGACGAAACCATCCTGTCGATCCGCGAACAGTTTGCCTCTTTCGACGAGGTCGAAGGGCGTCCGGTGCAGAAGGGGGATCTGGTTCAAATCGATTACGAAGGCGTCTGCGACGGGCAGCCGATCGAAGACATGGGCGAGGCGACCAAAGGTTTGGGCGCCCGGAAGGATTTCTGGGTGCGCGCGGACGAGAATGCGTTTCTGCCGGAATTTGCGGACGGACTGGCCGGCATGAACATCGGAGAGAAGAAACAGATTTTTGTGGAATTTGACGCGGAATTTTCAGTCCAGGAACTGGCCGGAAAGAAGGCAACCTATTTCGTCGACGTGAAAGGCGTGCGTGAGAAGAAGTTGCCCGGCGTGGATGAAGCGTTCTTGAAGCGGATCGGGGTCGAGGATGAAGAAACCCTGCGCGCCCGTATTCGTGAAGACCTGGAACGGGCGGCGAAACAGCGGGAGACCGGTCAGCTACGCAATGCCCTGATCGAACATCTGCTGAAATCGGTCGACATGGAAGTGCCGCCCTCCGCGGTCTCACGCGAAACCCAGCAGATTATCCAGGATATCGTGCGGGAAAACACGTCGCGCGGCGCGAAGCAGGAGCAGCTGATCGAGAAGAAGGAAGAGATCATGGACGTTGCGGCGCGGAACGCCATGGATCGCGTGAAAGCCCAGTTTCTGTTGGATCGCATTGCCGAAGAAGAGGGCATCGAGGTGAACCCTCAACAGTTGCGCGAGCATGTGGACCGCATGGCGGGCGGGTACGGTATGACACCGGACGCGTTGCGGGCTGAACTGAAGAAGAAGGACGCCATGGACAACGTGAAAGAGGAGTTGCGCCGCAACCTGACCGTCGACTTTCTGTTGGAACAAGCAGCCATAAAGGAGTAAGGTGGCTGAGAATCGTCGAGGAAGTGTCGCGCCGCCCGCCCCGGCCTCTCCGGGCGAATGAACCAAGTTCGATTGCATATTTAAGGAGTCTCCATGAAGGAAATGAATCAGGTATTGGTGCCCATGGTGGTCGAGCAGACCAGCCGGGGCGAACGCGCGTACGACATCTTTTCGCGCCTGCTCAAGGAGCGCATTATTTTCATCGGCACGGCGATCAGCGATGATATCGCCAACCTGATCATCGCCCAGATGCTTTTTCTCCAGGGGGAAGACGCGGAAAAAGACATTAACCTGTACATCAATTCGCCGGGCGGCTCGGTCACCGCGGGTTTGGCGATCTACGATACGATGCAGTTCGTGAAATGCGATGTGACGACCTATTGCGTCGGGCAGGCGGCGAGCATGGGTGCGGTGCTGCTCGCGGCGGGCGCCACGGGCAAACGCTACGCGCTGCCGAATGCGCGCATCATGATCCATCAGCCATGGGGCGGCGTCCAGGGGCAGGCCTCGGACATCAGCATCCAAGCCAAGGAAATTCTGCGCTTGCGCGATACGCTGAACGGGATCCTGGCGTTTCATACCGGGAAATCCGTGGATGCGATCTCGAAAGACACGGAACGCGATTTCTTCATGAGCGCCGAAGAGTGCAAGAATTATGGGTTGGTGGATGAGGTCGTGGCCAAGACCGACAAATCCAAGAACAAACCGGCCAAGGATAAGTAATCGTGTCGCGAACAGGCATACCCAAGTGTTCCTTCTGTGGAAAGTTGCAGAGTGAAGTCGATCGGCTGATCGCCGGACCGAACGTTTGGATCTGCGATCAATGCGTGGATCTCTGCCAATCCCTTATTCTGCGGGACAATCCCCGCAAGGAGAAGCGGCGGACGAACGAGTTGAAGGTGTTGAAGCCGCACGAGCTGAAGGCGCAGCTGGACGAATACGTGATCGGTCAGGACCACGCCAAGAAGGTGTTTTCCGTGGCCGTACACAATCATTACAAGCGGCTGAAACATAAGGGGCAGCCGTCCTCGGCGACCGGCGAGATGCACGACGACGTGGAGCTCGAAAAGAGCAACATTTTGATGATCGGCCCGACCGGGTGCGGCAAAACGCTGTTGGCCAAAACGCTCGCCCGCATCCTGGATGTGCCCTTCAGCATCTCCGACGCCACCACGCTGACCGAGGCGGGGTATGTCGGGGAGGACGTGGAAAATATTCTATTGAGACTGCTGCAGGCCGCCGATTTCAATGTGGAGCGGGCGGAGCGCGGTATCATTTATATCGACGAAATTGATAAGATCGGACGGAAGACCGAAAACGTGTCGATCACGCGCGACGTGTCCGGCGAAGGGGTGCAGCAGGCGCTCCTGAAAATCCTGGAAGGGACGGTGGCCAATATCCCTCCGCAAGGCGGGCGTAAGCATCCGCAACAGGAATACATCAAGCTGAACACGGAACACATTCTCTTTATCTGCGGCGGCGCTTTTGTGGGCATCGACGAAATGATCCGCCGCCGGCGCGGTAAGGGTTCTCTGGGCTTCGGCAAGGCGGGAAGCACCGCGCAAGGCGACAAGAACAGCCCGATCCGAGCGGAAACGGAAGATTTGCTGCGCTTCGGACTGATCCCGGAATTTGTCGGGCGGTTGCCCGTGGTCTGCAAGCTGGATGAACTGACTGAAAAGGATCTGGTGCGGATCCTGACCGAGCCGCGCCATTCCATGATCCGGCAGTACACCAAGTTGCTGGCCATGGAAGGGGTGGACTTGACCTTTACGAATGGAGCCCTCCAGGAAATTGCACAGATCGCGCACCAGAAGGGTACCGGCGCCCGAGGCTTGCGGGCCATCTTGGAACATATCATGCTGGATGTCATGTATGACGTGCCACGCAAAGGCAACGTCAAGAAATGCCGGATCGACAAAACGGTCGTGGCCGGGCATCGTGCCGCACTTGGCATCAAAGACGATACGCTCAAGATTGCCTGAACGGTTCTCGTGGTCGACCAAGTCGGGTGGTGACAGCGGGCGGATGATTACGATGCGCACAAAACGAAGGCATATCCAGATCCTGCTGTTGGCCCTTTGCACCGTCGCCTTCGGTCCGACCGCCCTTTCGGCGCGCCACGTGTCCATTACCATTCTGCACACCACCGATCTGCACGGCCGTATTCTGCCCACGCGCGATTACGACGGGACGGACAACGTCGGCGGCCTGCTCCGGTGCGCCACGGCCATTGAACAATTGCGGGCCGAAGAGCCCAACCTGTTGCTGGTAGACGGCGGGGACCTGTATCAGGGTACCCTGGCAAGTTTCATGACCCGCGGGCAACTTATGAACGACGCGTTGGCATGGTTGGGGTACGACGCCTGGGTGCTTGGCAATCATGAGTTCGATTGGGGCGTGGAGGTCCTGTCCGCCGCGGTAGAAGGATCTGCGGTGCCCGTGTTGGGGGCAAACGTGGGGGCGCGGCCCGGGGCGGACAATCCGCTTTCAAGCGTGCAGCCGTTTGTGATCCGCGAAGTGGACGGCGTCCGCGTGGCGCTGGTCGGGTTGACGACCGACGCGATTCCCAACTGGAGCCGTCGCCATCTGCTCGGCGACATCGTCATCACGGATTCCGTCGAAGCCTTGCAAGCGGTGTTGCCCCAAGTCCGCGCGTTGCGCCCGGATGTGATGGTCTTGCTGATCCATCAAGGGTATCGGCCGTTCGGCGACAGCCCGGCGAATCAGATCAACCGGATTGCCCGCCAATTCCCGGAGTTCGACCTGATTGTCGGGGGGCACAGCCATCAACCGGTCGATGGCGTGCTGGTCAACGGCATCCTCTATTCACAGGCCGGCTATTATGGAATATGGCTCGGCAAGGTGCGTCTGGTATATGATACAGTGACCCGCAGCGTGGAGGAACGGCACGCACAGTTGATTCATATTGCCGACACCTACGAACCGCACGAAGGGTTGCGCGCCGCGCTGCGTGGGGATTTGGAGCGGGCCGAAAAAGCGGCGGCCGTGGAGCTCGGTTCGGTGACGGAAGCCTTGGAAACACGATCGCGGGCCACGGGGCAATCCGGCATCCAAACACTGATTTGCCGCGCCGTCGCCGAGGCGTCCGGCGCCGAGATCGTGTTGCACGGAACGTTGTCCGGAGAGGGGTTATCCCCGGGCGCGGTGTACGAGCGGGATGTCTGGCGTATTGTGCCGTATGAAAACACCATCGGCGTCGTGCAGATTGCCGTGGCCGAATTACAGGAGATTCTTGAAGATAACGCCGATCTGCTGGGAGGTTCGCAGTTCATGGGCGTGCACGGCGTTCAATATGATTTGCACGCGTACGCGGAACCGGGGCGGCGCATACGAAATGTGCGCCGGGCGGACGGATCGTCCATCCATCCGCGGACACGACTGCGCGTGGCCATGAACAGCTATGTGTTGGCGTCGGGCGGGGGGCGCTTCCCCGCCGCGCGCCGGATTGCCGACGAACCGATGTCGCGACTGGTTATGACGGGGATCGACACCCGCGCGGCGGTACGCGATTATATGCGACGGCACAGTCCGCTTGCCATTGAGGTGCAGGACGCCGTACGCCTGCTCCGTTCGCCGGAGTGATCCGGCGCCTTACAGGAAAGATATGCAACCGACTTCGATAAAAGACTGGTTTACGGTGAGAAATGAACGGGACGCGCTGACCCTACTGTTGTTGGGGTTCGCGCTGTTTCTGCCCATCTCCATTTCCGTGGCGCAACCGTTTGGCTATGTGGCCATCGTCTTGTGGTGCTTCCTCTTACGCAAAGGCGCGGCTCGCCCTTTTCAAAGTCCGTTTCTTTGGCCGGTCGTCTTGTTCGTCGTGCTTATTCTGTTCGCCGCCCTGATGGGACCACGTCCCGAATTCAGCATTCCCCGCTCGCGACGCCTCTTGCTGTTGTCGCTCATCTTCATGATGGGCTTGATCTTTGAGCACAAACCGGACGATCCCCGTCGTTCGCTGCTGGCCCCGTTACTGATGTTCGTGGTTGGTGCGACGCTGCTCGGGATGTGGGACCTCGTGCGGGTCCCGATCCAGGTGGCCCAAGGGGTGGCGCTGTACGACACCGGCAATATGCGCGATCCCCAGCTGTACCTCGTCTGTGCGTGCATCATCCTGGCAATTTGGATTTATCGCCCGGTGCGTGTACCCGCCCCGCTCTTGAGCCTGATCGTGCTCATCAACGTGTTGGGCATGATTCTTCATTTCAAGCGCGGCGTATGGATCTCGTTTATGTTGACTGCGTTCGTGGTGGCGGGATTGACGCGGCGCTACCGGATTGTGGGTGCGATTCTGCTGGCGATCGTCGCGTTGTTCCTGTTCCCTCAAACGCGGGAACGCCTGCATTTGTTGCATGAGGAAAGCCAGGAAGGCACAGGCGGGCGGCGCGTGTTATGGACGTTGGTCGCGCCCGAAATGATCAAGGACCACCCCCTCGGCGCGGGATTCCGCGGCTTGGAGCACGAGGATTTCCTCCGCTATTCGCCGGTGTACCTGCAACCGGGATTGAATCATCTGCACAATAACGTGCTGCAACTGGCCGTGGACGCGGGGTGGTTGGGCAGCGCCGTGTGGGTGTTCTGGATGGTGTTGACCCTGGTGCTCATGGCGCGTCTGGCGCGCAAATTCCAGAAAGACGATCCCGAGCGGGCGGCGGTTAGCTTGGCCTGCTTGGCGGCCTTCATCGGGTTGATGTTGAACGGGATGGTGGAATATAATTTTGGCAACAGCATCATCTTCATGGTCATCACCTTTCTGATCGGCCTGACGAATGCCCTGCATCGCTCGGAACACGGTATCCCTCCCGACGAGCCGGCGTCATGAGGTGGTCTATTCCGATCGGCCGCGTGCTGGGGATCCGGCTCGGCATTCACATCACCTTCTTCTTGCTGATCGCCTGGATCGGCTGGTTGGGGTGGGCGGTGGGCGGCGCGGAAACCAGCCTGTGGGCGATCGGGATGATTTGTCTCCTGTTTGTGTGTGTCATCCTGCATGAGTTGGGGCATAGCGTTGTGGCCCTGCGTTTCGGCGTCGAAGTGCACAGCATCACGTTGCTGCCCATTGGCGGCGTGGCCGGGATGAAATCCATGCCGGAAGAACCGCGTAAGGAGCTGTTGATTGCCCTTGCCGGGCCCTTGGTCAACGTACTGATCTTGGCGGTGTTGATCCCCCTCAAAGGCTTTCCAAGCTGGATCGACATGCCGATGGTGCCGACCTCCATGCCGGAAATGGTGGATACCATGATTCGGGCCAACATGATCCTTGTCGTATTCAATATGATTCCGGCCTTCCCGATGGATGGCGGTCGAGTTCTGCGTGCTGTATTGGCCATGATGTTCTCCTACACGACTGCCACGGCCTGGGCCGCGGGCGCGGGACGTCTGGTCGCGGTGCTGTTTGTGGTCATCGGGATATATGCCCCGCAACCGTTCCTGGTGTTGATCGGGGTGTTCGTCTTTCTGGGCGCGGAAGGCGAAGCCCGCATGGTGCGCGTCAAGGCGGCGCTGAAGAATGTGCCGGTCAGTGTGATCATGCGGCGCGATGTGCCGTACGTGAATCGCCATGACCTGTTGCGGACCTGTTTGGAAGCCTATCATATGCGTGGCTGCGTGGACTTCGTCGTGAGAGATGGCGAGAGGTTGTTCGGCCTGCTGCCGGCCGCGGTATGGATGGAGGCGTTGAAGCAGTATGGGCCGGACGAAGCCGTCGACCATCACGTGGTGCGGCGCTATGTAAGCTTTCAGCCGGAAACGCCGCTGGACCTCATCATCGAGGATGTCTGGGGTCTTAAACAAGACCTCTTCCCCGTCATGCACGAAGGGCGTTTGATGGGCTTGTTGACGGTGGAAGACCTGCGCGCATTCATCGGGAAACGGGCCGGAGGCGCGTCCACGCTGCGGCCGTCTCCCGACACGGAAGAGCAGGCGGATTCGGAGCCGCGCCGATCGCGCTTTTCGGTGGATCTGGGATGATAAGCAGGATTACGAAGCGCGGCTATGCGCGTAGCGCTAGCCGCCGCGTCTTCCAGCTGCGGCTGGGTCTTCGGCCACAGCCGCGCTCCCGCATTCCTCCCGCAGCCGCGCTCCCGCCCTTCCCGGAGCGCGGCTATGCGCGCAGCGCTAGC
>SKXR01000089.1 GCA_007128275.1 Kiritimatiellia bacterium | reverse complement strand
CGATCTTTTCCAATCGTTGGAAAAAAATGGCGTCCCCAAGGGGAATCGAACCCCTGTTCCCGGGATGAAAACCCGATGTCCTGGACCTCTAGACGATGGGGACGCACTGTTTGCAAATGGCTGGGCAAGATAGCATATTCCGTCCGGCCCGCAACCCCAAAACGTATCCGGCCCCCTTTTTGTCCGTTGGGCGCCACCCCGCCACGCGACACCCGACACGCGACACGCTTCACACAATCAGCATGCAATCGCCGTAACTGTAGAATCGGTATTCTTTCTGCACGGCCTCTTGATAGGCCTGCATGATCAGTTCCTGTCCCCCAAACGCGCAGACCATCATCAACAAGGTGGATTTCGGCAGGTGAAAATTGGTCATCAACATATCCACGGCCCGAAATTCGAATGGCGGATAGATGAACAGGGCCGACCGTCCTTCACAGGCCACGACATTGCCCCGTTCCCGCGCCACCGTTTCCAGCGTCCGCACCGACGTGCTGCCCACGGCCACCACCCGTCCGCCGGCCGCGCGTGATTCGGCGAAGAGACGGGCCGCCTCCTCCGTGACCCGGTACCGTTCGCTCTCCATCGCGTGCTCCTCGACCGCGTCGACGCTGACGGGCCGAAACGTGCCCAGCCCGACGTGCAGGGTCACGGCGGCCCGTCGGATTCCCGACGCCTCCAGCTTATTCAATAGATCCGTCGTAAAATGAAGTCCGGCGGTGGGCGCGGCAACGGCGCCCGGTTCACGGGCGTACACGGTCTGATATCGTTCCTTGTCCTCGGCCGTCTGGTTGAACTCGCCCTGCGTGCGTGCGATGTAAGGCGGCAGCGGAGGGAGACCAAACGTTTCCAATTGTTCGGCCAACGGCGTATCCGACTCAAAGCGCACACGCGCCCGGCCCCTTTCGCCGTCCTCGATCAGGACGGCGCGCAGCCGGCCGCCTCCGAAAAACAGGCGCCCGCCCGGTCGCGGACGGCGCGAACAGCGCATCAGTACGTCCCAAACACCCGGCGCCACCTCTTCGAGCAGCAACAACTCGACTTGTCCGCCCGTTCCTTCCTTCACGCCCATGAGTCGCGCGGGAATGACGCGGGTATCGTTGACAACCAGCAGATCGGCCGGGCGCAGATAGTCCGGCAGATCGCCCACGGACCGATGTTCGATGCGTCCGTCTGCGCGGTGGATCACCATCATGCGCGCCTGGTCCCTGACCACGGACGGCTGCTGGGCAATCAGCTTTTGGGGCAACTCATAGTTGAATAGTTCGGTGCGCATGGCTACGGATACACTGTAGCATCTTCCCCGCGAAAAAGAGAATCGATAACCGTATGGCGGGCTCAAATAATCCTTTATTTATGGGAATCCAGCGGGTATTCTAGTTCTCCAACACATCCTGTTGAATAAGAGGCGTGTATTGACGAATTAACCGATACCCGTGTATGGTATGCGGTGATGAGCAAGTAATCACGACCAGCTACGCGTCAGCGGACTCTGAAGCGCCTGGCAAATATGGAGAAATGAGCATGAAGTTAATGAGCAAGAAAATAAAGGGCTTCACCCTGGTGGAGTTGCTGGTCGTTATCGCCATCATTGCCCTGTTGGTGGCCATTGTGTTTCCGGCCATCAATACTGCGCTGCTGCGGGGTCGCGTGACGGCCACTTCCGTGAACGGACGCAACATTCATCAAGCCATTATCGGCGGTGAATTGGCGGACATCTATGTGGGACGGGGAACCATCTTCCCGGGCGACGGACGCTATAGCACCAGCACGGAATTCTTCACCATGTTGGTGACGGGCCGTGTGCTGAATGTGGCATGGAGCTTCTTTGCTCCTCCGGGCATCCCTCCGGGCCGTGACACCTTTACGGCGGAGAACAACGGGTGGTGCGTTGCCGACGATTCTGAAAATCTGCGTGACACCGCGCCGTTCCTGTTCACAAGGAACCTGAACATCACCTCGCTCGACACCCCCAGCATTCCCGGCGATCTCACCGGGAATCCGTTCCAAGACCGGGCTTTGGCCTTTGTGACGCGCGGGGGCGCCGCCTTTGCGCTGGTCGGCGATGATGTCTCGGACCAGGATCGTTTTGATGACCTTTTCGTCCCCCGGGATCTTGACGGCAGCGATCTGGGCAACGCCGTACTCAGGCCGTAACCGCAAGGCCTGCCCCTTCGCGAAAACCTCTCCCCGGCCCCGCCGGGGAGAGGTTTTTATTTGCGGATGCACCGGCGCGCCGACTATAGTGCCGATGAAAGAGCAATCAGTACGACGTAGTTGGCCAACAGGAACGCTCCATGCCCCTCCGCGCGGCGGGGCCTGCTTGTCGCTTACTTACACCACGGGAAACAGCCCCGGTTCGGGAGAACAGCTATGTGTGGAATTGTCGGATACGTGGGCCAAAAAGATGCGGTCCCCCTGCTGATGGACGGACTGAAGCGCCTCGAGTACCGGGGCTATGATTCCGCGGGCATCGCCGTGCACACCGCCGGCGACATGGCGACGCGCATCTGTGTCGGTCGCCTCAGCGAACTCGAGGACAGCCTGGAGAAAAGGCCGTTGCAGGGCCGGCCCGGCATCGGGCATACCCGGTGGGCCACCCACGGAGAACCTTCCGAGAAGAATTCGCACCCGCATCTGGACGGTTCGGGCCGGATCGCGGTGGTGCATAACGGCATCATCGAGAACTACCAGGATCTCCGCAACGAGCTGGAAGCCGCCGGGCACACCTTCCTGTCCGATACCGACACGGAAGTCATTCCCCATTTGATCGAGCAGGAACTCGCCGGCGGGGCCGAGGACTTCGAGGCCGCCCTTCTGCGCGCGTTACGAAGAGCCCGCGGCGCCTATGCTCTGGGTATCTTGTTCAAGGACGATCCCGACACCGTCTATGCGGCCCGTCTCGGCAGCCCCCTGATCGTCGGACTGGGCCAGAACGAAAACTACATTGCCAGCGATGTGCCCGCCATCCTGAAACACATCCGGCAGGTGATCTACCTGAACGACGGTGAAATCGCCGTATTGAAGCAGGACCAGGTCCTCGTAAAAGACCTGGACGGGCGTGCAGTGCACCACGAGCCCAAGACCGTGGACATGGCCCCCGAGGCGACGGAACGCGCCGGTTTTGAGACCTTCATGCTCAAGGAAATGCACGAACAACCGCGTGTTCTCCGCAGTCTGCTGGAAAAGCATGTCAGCGGACACGCACGGGTCCAACTTCCCGAAGTCGGGTTCAGCGAGGATTACTTCCAGATTCTGCGGCGGATCATGATCGTGAGTTGCGGCACGGCTTATCACGCGGCCATGTACGGAAAGTTTTTGATGGAACACCTGACCGGGTTGGCGGTGGAGACGGATCTCGGCAGTGAATTCCGTTATCGTTCGCCGCGCATCGAGCGCGACACGCTCTTCATTGCCGTCTCGCAGTCCGGCGAAACCGCGGACACGCTGGCGTCTCTGCGTCTGGCGCGCCTCAAGAAATGCAAGGTCTTGTCCATCTGCAATGTGCCGGGCAGTTCCCTGGTGCGCGATAGCGATTCCGTGATGTTCACCGACGCCGGCCCAGAAATCGGCGTGGCCTCCACCAAGGCGTATACGGCGCAATTGATGGCGTTCGCCCTGCTCAGCATCCATATCGGCCGGGCGCGGGACGAGATCACGGAAGAGCAAGAGAAGGAACTGGTTGCCGCCTTGGAAGGCATCCCCGACGCCATTCATTATATGCTTGAGCGCGCCGACCATATTCGCGCCATTGCGGACAAGCATCACGACGGGCCCAGCGCGCTCTATCTCGGACGCCGCTTCAATTATCCCACCGCCCTGGAAGGCGCATTGAAGAACAAGGAAATCTCGTATCAACACGCCGAGGGCTATGCCGCAGGCGAAATGAAACACGGGCCCATCGCCTTGATCAACGAGTATCTGCCGGTGGTCTGCATCTGCACGCGGACGGAAGACGAAGTCTATGACAAGATGATTTCCAACATGAAAGAGGTCGAGGCGCGCCATGGCCGGATCATCGCCATCGCCACGGACGGCGACAAGCAGGTGGCCTCCATTGCCGAAGACATCATCTATGTCCCGGAAACCCGCGAAGAGTTTTCCCCGCTCATCAACGTCGTTGCCCTCCAACTCCTCGCCTACTACGCCGCCCACGCCCGCGGAACGGACATCGACAAACCCCGCAATCTGGCGAAAAGCGTGACAGTGGAGTGATGAGTAAGAAGTTAGAAGTTAGAAGTTAGAAGTTAGAAGTTAGAAGTTAGAAGTTAGAAGTGGGAAGTCATAAGCAGAAAGTGAGAGCTTGTAGAATGAACTATCCGACCCCCTCGTTTGCGCGCACGTTCCGCGATCTTGTTGCGCACAGCAAAGCGCGCGCCCTGGCCCGCGATGTATTTGACTTCACACTCACACTGCCGAAGGACGAAGAATATTCCCTGAAGGACCAGATGCGCCGTGCTTCCCGGTCTATAGGCGCCCAGATTGCCGAGGCGTGGGCAAAACGCCGGTATGAGAAACACTTTATCAGCAAACTCACCGATGCGGATGCCGAACAGACGGAGACGCAACACTGGATGGATATCGCGCTGGATTGCCGCTATCTGGACAAGGTTCACTATGTGCAATTCATCGAGCGACTGGAGGAGATCAACCGGTTGATACACGGAATGATAAACAAGGCCGACTCGTTTTGCTCTGCCTCCCCCTCCGCATTTCACGAAGAAACCGCTGAATACTTCAGCAAATAATATCACATCCCACTTCTTACTTCTAACTTCTTACTTCTTACTTCTTACTTCTTACTTCTTACTTCTTACTTCTTACTCCCCAAAACCATGTCTCGATTCATCATACGCGGGGGCAACCCCCTGAACGGCGTCTTCACGCCGTTGGGCAACAAGAACGCCGTGTTGCCGATGCTGGCGGCGTGCGTACTGACCGATAAACCGGTCACGCTGAATAACGTGCCGTGGATCGACGACGTCCGGGTCATGCTCGAACTCCTGGCCACGCTGGGCGTGGACATCCGCATCACCGAGCGGACGGTACGCCTGCACGCCGCGTCCCTGCGCGATCGCAAACTGGATCCCGCCCTGTGCCGTCGCGTGCGAAGCTCCATCCTGCTCGCCGGCCCGCTGACGGCGCGGCATGGCGGCGCCACGCTGTATCCGCCCGGCGGCGACGTGATCGGGCGACGACGCGTCGACACCCATTTTGACGGCCTCGAAGCGCTCGGCATCCGCGTGCGCACCGACCGCCGTTACACGCTCACCCGAGGCCGCTTCAAAGGGGCCGACATCCTGCTCGATGAGGCGAGTGTCACCGCCACGGAAAACGTCCTCATGGCCGCCGTGCTTGCGCCGGGCCAAACCGTTCTCTACAACGCCGCCTGCGAACCGCACGTCCAGGATCTCGGCGCTTTGCTCATCAAAATGGGCGCGCGCATCAAGGGATTGGGCAGCAATCGCCTGACCATCGAAGGCGTGACATCCCTGCGCGGCGCCACGCACGAGATACAACCCGACCACATCGAAATCGGCAGCTTCGCCGCCGCCGCCGCCGCCACCGGCGGGACGTTACGCATTCGTGGCGGCGGAGACGCGGCGTCCGTGCGCGTGATTGAGCGGGCATTCCAACGGATGGGCGCGCCCTGGACGATTCGGCGCGGCGTCCTGACCGTCGCGACGGGCCGGCCCATGGCGGTGGAACCCGATGTCGGCTCGGCCATCCCCAAGATCGAGGACGGGCCGTGGCCCGCCTTTCCGTCCGACCTCATGAGCGTGGCCATTGTGCTGGCCACGCAGTCTTCGGGCACGATTCTATTCTTTGAGAAGATGTTTGAAAGCCGGATGTATTTCGTCGATCAACTGATTGCCATGGGGGCGCGCATCGTCCAATGCGATCCGCACCGCGTACTGGTATCCGGCCCGTCGCCCCTGCACGGGGCGCATATGGCCACGCCGGACATCCGCGCCGGCATGGCGCTGCTGATCGCCGCCCTGTGCGCAAAAGGACAGAGCATCATCGAGAGCGCCCCGATCATTGATCGGGGGTATGAACGGATGGATGAGCGGCTTCGCGCGCTCGGCGCGGACATCATTCGCGAACCCTAACGAAGGAGACCCCCATGAAGCCCCATATGGCCGCCACGCTCGTTCGCCTGATCTACGTCAGCCGCATCACGAAGGAGTGCGGCCCGAAAGATCTTCAGGAAATTCTGGATGTGTCGCGCCGGAACAATGCGGAACTGGGCGTGACCGGCGCCCTGTGCTATTCGGGGCAGGGCTTTCTTCAGTGCCTCGAAGGACCGAGAACGGCGGTCAACGAACTCTACCGGCGCATCATTCAGGATGCGCGCAACGAAGATGTCACACTCCTCACATACGCCGCCATCAAAGAACGCGAATTCGGGCAATGGTCCATGGCCTACATGCGCGCCGACCAGATCGATCAGGCCATTCTCGCGAAGCACGGGGTATCCCAGACGTTCGATCCCTATGCCATGAACGCGGAACAGTCTCTCGGCTTGTTGAAAGATATCGCCCGCGAGCGGGCGGCCTTTCTGGCAAGACAAAAGCATACGCCGGGCGATTAGGGTGTTTCAGACAACGCCGTAGCCGCCGTCGTAAGAGGGGGACAGATTAACCACCCGGTGACGCATCCACGCTGTTACCAGCGCGGCTACAGATTAAACCGCTCCAGCCGCCGCACAAAAAACCGGCCGGAGCGGAAGGTCCGCACCCGGCCGGTTTTGTCTTTGTATCGAGCAGTCTAGCTTTTCAGCCGTTCTTCCAAGGCATCCAGTTCCGCCACCAGCTCGCTCGGCATCTTATCGCCGAACTTGGCGAAATGCGCGCGCATGTCGTCGATTTCCTCGCGCAGCGCATCTTTGTCGACCGTCAAGAGCACGTCGAGATCTTCGGCCGACAGGTTTAATCCGGATAGGTCAAGGGACTCCTTGGTCGGAGCGCGGCCAAACACGGTTTCGACCGCTTCCGCGGTACCGTTGCAGCGTTCGAAGACCCACTTGAGGACCCGGCTGTTCTCGCCGAAGCCCGGCCACAACCATTTCCCGTCCTCGTTCTTCCGGAACCAGTTGACATAGTAGATCTTCGGCAATTTTCCTTCTTCGCCTTTCTTGCCGATCTTGACCCAATGCGCCAAGTAATCGCCCATGTGATATCCGCAGAACGGCAGCATCGCCATGGGGTCGCGTCGCAATTGGCCCACCGTGCCTGCGGCGGCGGCCGTCATCTCGGAAGACATGACAGAGCCGAGGAAGGTTCCGTGGGACCAATTCTCCGCTTCGGTTACCAGCGGAATCGTCGTGGCCCGGCGCCCGCCGAACAGAAACGCATCGATCGGCACGCCCGCCGGATCTTCCCATTCGGGAGCAATCACGGGACATTGCCGGGCCGGCGTGGTGAAACGCGCATTCGGATGGGACGCCTTGCGGCCGCATCCGGGCGTCCACGTGCGCCGCAACCAATCGAACAATTGCGCCGGTTCATCGCCATCCATTTCTTCCCACCAGATATCGCCGTCCGGCGTGATCGCGCAGTTGGTGAAGATACTGTTCGCGTGCAACGTGCGCATCGCGTTGGGATTGGACGCCATGCTGGTGCCCGGCGCCACGCCGAAGAAGCCGGCTTCCGGGTTGATGGCGCGCAAACGGCCGTCGTCATCAAACTTCATCCAGGCGATGTCGTCGCCGATGGTCTCCACTTTCCAGCCGGAGATGGTCGGTTCCAACATGGCGAGGTTGGTCTTCCCGCACGCGCTGGGAAACGCGGCCGCCACGTATTTCACTTCGTTTTCCGGCGAGGTGATCTTGAGAATGAGCATGTGCTCGGCCATCCACCCCTCGTCACGCGCCTGTACCGAGGCAATACGCAGGGCATGGCATTTCTTGCCCAGCAGGGCGTTCCCGCCGTATCCCGATCCGTAGGACCAGATCTCACGGGTTTCCGGATAGTGCGTGATGTATTTATTGCTGGCATTGCACGGCCAAGGCACGTCCGGCGACTTGACATCTTTCAACGGCGCGCCAACGGAATGGATCCCGCGCACAAAATCGTCGCTGTCGCCCAGGACCTCGAGCACTTTCGATCCGACCCGGGCCATGATGTGCATGTTCACCACCACATAAGCGGAATCGGTCAATTCAATGCCGACCTTGGCGATGGGACTGCCGATGGGGCCCATGGAATACGGGATCACAAACATGGTGCGGCCCTGCATACAGCCATCGTACAAGCCGGCCACTTTCTCCTTCATCTCTTTCGGATCGGCCCAATTGTTCGTCGGCCCGGCGTCTTCTTCCTTTTCCGAGCAAATGAAGGTGAATTCTTCCACCCGCGCTACGTCGGCGGGATCGGAACGGCAATAGAAGCTGTTCGGTCGCGTTTTGTCGTTCAGCGGGATGAAGGTGCCGCCCTTGACCAAGGAGTTGGTCATGCGGTCGTACTCTTCCGGGGTGCCATCGCACCAGACCACGCTGTCGGGCTTGCACATGGCGACGACCTCGTCGACCCATGCTAATAGTTTCTCGTTCTTTGTCGCTGTCATTTCGTTTTATTCCTCCGTCGTGTTATGGCCAAAGTGGCTGCGAGCGGCTTGTTATATTCGCCGCAAGGGATGTCGTAAATCAGGGCGCGCCCTCTACCCGACTTAGGGGATTCCCCGAAAAGAACGCCTATCCTCCTCGAAGTGGTATAGTTAACGGATTCCGGCGCAGATAGCAAGCGATCGCGCCAAGGAGCACCCCGGCGAACTTGACTACACCCGCCTGTTTCCCGTACACACGACAATACGAAAGCGGAAGAGGAGACATTATGTCGGCAAAACATGTTGGATTGGGGCGCGGACTCAGCGCATTGATCAAGGATTCACCGGCGTCATCCGCACAGGACACCGCCGGGACCGAAGGTCAGGGCGTCACGATGATCCCCGTCAGCCAACTTCACAAGAGTCCGTGGCAGCCCCGCCGGCATTTCGATCCGGAAGCCTTGAGCGAACTGGTGGCATCCATCCGCGAACGGGGCGTGCTCCAACCCCTGCTCGTGCGCAAAGCGGAGGACGGCTACCAGTTGATCGCCGGGGAACGCCGATTCCGGGCGGCTCAGGAAGCGGAACTGAAAGAAGTGCCGGTGATGGTGATGGAGGTGTCCGACAAGGAGGCCGTCGAAATCACGCTTATCGAGAACCTGCAACGCGAGGACCTGAACCCGATTGAAGAGGCCGAAGGGTATCAATCGCTCGCCGACCAGTTCGGCATGACCCAGGAACAGATCGCGGAACGGGTCGGCAGAGGCCGCGCCACGGTCGCCAATGCCCTGCGCCTGCTCACCTTGCCGGATGCGGTTCAAACGATGGTGGCCGAAGACCGTCTTTCCAGCGGCCACGCGAAGGTGCTGCTCGGATTGGAAATACCGCGGGAACAAGAACTCCTCGCCCGGCGCGTCCTCTCCGAGGGGCTTTCCGTCCGCTCCCTCGAACGCATTGTGGAGAAGTTGCGCAAACCCCCACGCAAACCGCGCTCGGAACGGGTGGATATTCCCGCCGCTCACCTGCAACACCTTTCAGACCAACTCCATCAAGCGCTGGGAACCAGCGTTCGCCTGACGACCAGCAAAACGCTGAGCAACGGCAAAAAGATGCCCGGCCGCGTGGAAATCGACTTCTATTCCCCCGACGACCTCGACCGACTGCTGCAACTTCTCGGAATAGCCGAGGAATTGTGAGCCGACGCATTCCGAGCCATCGCACTACGTTGCGCTCCTTGCGGGAGCAGCAGGGCGACGACCACGGGGTCGATCCACACGAGATCCCATCATTATGAGTGAAGACATCCAACCCGACCCCGATCCGCAAGAAGCTCCACCGGCCGACGGCACGGACCGCGAAGAACGCGCCCGCGCCTACGAGGCCATGCATAACCGGTTGTTCGTCGGCCGCGTGCTGATCACGGTGGCGGCCCTCGTTCTTTATCTCTTCAGCGGGGCTTCCGCGGATCTGGCGGAAGGATTAAGCGCACGGTTCGGCGACCAGTGGTGGTGGACCAACGCCGTCTATATCCTGGTCACGCTCTTCGCCTTCTCCGCGCTGATGTTTCCGTTGACGCTATTCAGCGACCATTACCTGGAACACCGCTACGGCCTCAGCCGCCAATCCCTGAACAGCTGGTTCTCGGATTATGCGAAGGAACTGGCGCTCGAGCTGCTGCTCACCACGGCGTTTCTCAGCGCCGTGTACGCGCTGCTGCACGCCTCCCCGGAATGGTGGTGGTTGTGGACGACGCTCGTCTATATCGCCCTATCCGTTGTGCTCTCCGCGCTGTGGCCGGTACTGATCATGCCGCTGTTCCACAAATTCGAACCGCTGGAGGAAAGCGAACTGACGGATGCCGTCCGCCGATTCGCCGAGGAATCCGGCCTGGACGTGTTGGGCGTATACCGGTGGGGCTTGGAAGAAAAGACTGAAACCGCCAATGCCGCCCTGACCGGGCTGGGGAAGACGCGCCGGATCATCCTCGGCGACACCATGCTCGACAAGTATTCGAAGGAGGAAATCATTTCCGTCCTCGCGCATGAAGTCGGGCATTTCAAGCATCATGATATGTGGCGCTTGATCGCCGTCGGCACGGGCCTCGCCGCTCTGGGCTTCTACGTCGCGCACCGCGTGTTGCTCGCGCTGGCCGGCTACTTCGGCTTTGAACAGATCGGGGATATCGGCGCCTTCCCGATCTTTATCTTTGCCCTCTTCGTGTTCTCACTGATTTCCATGCCGCTCAGCAACGCGTATTCCCGACGCCGCGAATACGCCGCGGACGCCTACGCCGTTCGGGCTTCCGGCTCGGCCGAACCGCTCGTCAGCGCGCTGGAAAAACTCGCGGACCAGAACCTGGCCGACAAAGAGCCGTCCCCTTGGGTTGAGTTTCTCCTGCACAGCCACCCCTCCATAAGCCTGCGTGTGGCACACGCGCGACGAACAGGGAATTAGATACGTCAACACGCGCCCCCCGACACCCGACACGCGACACCCGACACCCTCCCTACCCCTCCAGCCGCCGCCGGACCTGCTCCTCAAAAAGCACAACCCCGGCAAGAAACATGTATCCGAGATTGCGGAGCACGTTGTCCCAGCCGAGCAGGTCCGCCTCCCCGGTCGCCGAAAAACAACCGCAGGAAATGTCCAGTCCACGAAAGATGTTGTAGATCATGGCCAGCGTAAACACGCCCAGCATGCCCAGGATGATCGCTGCGGCCGCATCCTTGAATCGCGGAGCAAACATGATGGCGATGGCCACCACCAATTCGATCCACGGCAACGTGATCGCTGTAAGATTAATCAACGGATCGGGCAACACCTGGTAACGGAAAATGGCCAGCGCAAATGCCTCCGGAAATAGGATTTTGTGCACACAGGCAATAAGAAAGACCACCCCGAGCAACACGCGGCAGGCCACAAGAATGAAGCGCACGTTCATGGTCCACCCTCCACCGGGTAGCCCGCGCGACGCCACGCCTCCATCCCCCCCGCAAACAGGAACACATTGGTATAGCCCTGATCGCGCAGAAATATCCCCAGCATCA
Organism: Kiritimatiellia bacterium; assembly: GCA_007128275.1. Lineage (GTDB taxonomy): Bacteria > Verrucomicrobiota > Kiritimatiellia > SLAD01 > SLAD01 > SKZA01. The sequence goes on along the minus strand of SKXR01000089.1, from coordinate 17,009 downwards.
AGGCATCGTCGCACGCCAATCCGGAGCAATAGGTAAGTACGGGTTGTTCGGGGAACAGGAAAAGCTGTATTTCCGCAAATGCTTCATCCACGGCGGCATACGGCAACAACATGGCGCCGGGGATATAGCCTGTCGCATATTCTTCCGGGGTCCGCGCGTCCAGGATCATGTACTCGCCCGATACCGAAAACGCATGCATGTCCGCCACGGACACCAGCCCCAACCCTTCCTCCACCGCGCGCGCCTCCAGATGCCCGCCCCAATCATAAAACCACGCAATCCCGCCGTCCGGGCGCAACGCGTTTGCAATGGTCCCCGCCAACATGCCGCCGATCAAGAGAAAGAGCACGCGCGTGAAAAGGGTACCGGGCTTGTGGGTCGCATTCATTTCAAATTCGCCGTACACTCCTTTTATCGGTGTCAGTTTGCGTCAACTTCGACGACTTTGCAACTGCACAACACACAACAAGGAAAGGAGCCCGGTCATGGGAGTACTCGAAGGAAAGAAGGCCCCGGAATTCAAACTCGAAGGCAGTGACGGAAAGACGCACCAGCTGGGCGATTACGTCGGGAAAACGCTCATCCTTTATTTCTACCCGAAAGACGACACGCCCGGTTGCACCAAGGAAGCCTGCGGCTTTCGCGACCTGAACAGGGAGATCATCAAGAAGGGGGCCGTCATTCTGGGCGTCAGCCGGGACAACAAGGAATCGCACGCGAAGTTCATCGAGAAATTTGACCTGCCGTTCGTGCTCCTGTCCGATCCGGACGCAACAATGATGACCCGATACGGCGCGTTTGGGAAAAAGATGATGTACGGAAAAGAAGTCGAAGGGGTCATCCGCTCCACGGTCGTTATCGGCCCGGACGGGACAATCCTCAAGCATTGGGCCAAAGTGCCGAAAGCCGAGTCGCATCCCGAACAGGTGCTGGCCGTCCTTTAGTAGTCCGTTGAAAATCGCTCCTCGGGCATGCCCTCCACCTCACGGCGGCGGCTACGAAGAAATAGGCAACGTAGCCGCGCCCGTGAGGGCGTGGAACGGTGTGGCTATGGTTTCTTCAACGGGCCGTAAGCAGGTTTGCGCGAGAGGCTTCACGCTTCGTCGAAGCGTTTCTTTGAGAAACGGATCTGGGCATCCCCCGCCACGGGGAACTTTTCGTGGATATTCGCGGCGTCCCAGTAATCTTGATGGAATACGACCTTACCGTCCTGATTGAAGCGGATATGGCTCATGCCCACGCTTAGATCAGCCGGTTGATCCTTGTACCGATCCAGCCGCAAGCTCATGGTCCATCGGAAATAGTAGTTCCCGTTGTTCTCCGCCACGTCGTGAACATCAAAGACGCATCGGTCCACCGCCCGGGCGCTTCGCACCAGATAGCCTTCGATCTCCTGCGCCTGATTCAATTCCGTGAACGTATCCCGGAAAAACGCGTCCTCCGCGTACATACCGGCGACCCCTTCCTTCAATTGATCCGCCTCGAAATGAGCCAACAGGTCGATGAACTGCCGGATGGCGCGCGATTCCGTCTCGGAACCCTTCTCCACCAGCTTCGCGTTTTCCGGATCCGTTGCCGACAAGGCCTGAAGATAAGCACTCATAGTGTCTTCCTTTATGCCGGAGCAAGAACCTCCGGCCAGCACGAGCATTCAAGAACAACCCGAACAAAAGTCCAGCCTGTACGAAGTCTATCCAAGAACATTTTCCTTGGCGAGATTAAACCATCGTCTGCGCATAACGGCGTTGCGCCTACCTCCGCCCGCCGGTCACAATTCGGCTATCATCCGCTTGAAAAACCTGTCATGTTCTCGTCCGCGGTACGACACCCCGGCAACGTAGTAACGAGAGCCTTCGCATTATGAACATAGCCATTATCGGATCGGGTATATCGGGGTTGATGGCGGCTTATGTGTTAAGCCGGGAGCATCAGGTGGATGTCTTTGAAAAAGAAGACTATCCCGGCGGTCATGCCCACACGGCGCGCGCGCCGGGGCCGGACGGCGAACAACCCGTGGATACGGGCTTCATTGTCTATAACGAACTCAACTATCCCCATTTCACCCGACTGTTGAAAGAGCTCACCGTGGACAGTATCGCGAGCGATATGTCCTTCGGCGTGCATAGCCCTTCGGAACACTTCGCCTACTCCAGCCGCGGCCTGGCCGGTCTGCTGGCCACGCCCGGACGCCTGTTCAAGGCCGACTTCTACCGGCTGGTCCGCGACATTATCCGTTTCAATCGCGAAGCACGGATCGCGATCGAAGAGGACGTATCCGGTGATGTGACGCTACGGTCCTTTCTCGAGGCCCGCCGCTTTTCCGATGCGTTCGTCCGCCATTACATCAGTCCCATGTCGTCCGCCATCTGGTCCGCCGTGCCCGGCAAAACGCTGGATTTCCCGGCGCTCACCTTTTTCCGCTTCTTCAAGAATCACGGTCTGCTCAGTGTGTCGCCCGATGTGCCGTGGCGCACCGTGAAAGGCGGCAGCCGCTCCTATGTGCAGGCGCTGATCAAGCCCTTCGAAGACCGCCTGCATCTCAAGACGCCCGTACGCGGAGTGCGACGCTCCGGCGGCAAGGTTCAGCTCAGCTTCGACGACGGGCCGGACCGGGTGTATGACCGCGTCGTCATCGCGGCGCACGCGGATCAGGCGCTCGACATGCTGGCGGACCCTTCGGACGAAGAACGAAGATTGCTGGCCCCGTTCCCGTATCAAAAGAATCGGGTCGTCCTGCACAACGACACCTCCATCCTGCCGCATCAAGGCGCGGCCCGCGCGTCGTGGAACGTGCATGTCGCGGAGAAGCCCGAAACGGACACGCCGTTGGCCATGACGTATGACATGAACCGTCTGCAGGCCATTCCGGACCAATCCCGATATCTGGTGACCCTTAACCCCGGCAAGGAATGGCTGGATCGCCTGGCCCAGAGCACGAACGGGAAGCGCTTGTTCTTTGATACCGTGTATGAGCACCCGGCTTTTGTCCCCGAAAGTTTTCGCATGCAGCCGCACTTGTCGGCGCTGAACGGCGTCCGCAACACCTGCTATTGCGGGGCTTGGTTCGGCTACGGCTTCCACGAGGACGGCTTGGTCTCCGGCCTGAACGCCGCCCGCGCATTGGGTGCGGATTGGACACGATGAACTCCAGAATATTTCTCGGCAACCTACTGCATGTCCGCACGCTGTCGAAGCAGACCTCGTTTCGCTATCCGCTGTACATGCTCTGGCTCGACCTGGACGAGTTGCCCCGGCTTCCGGAAGTCACTTCCCTGTTCGGCCACAATCGCCGTCGCCTGCTCGCCGTGCACGACAACGATTATCTCGGCCCGGAACCCCGGCCCATCCGCGAAAAACTGGCGCAGCTCCTGAGCGACCGTGGCGTCCCCTTCCCCGATGGCCGCGTCATGATGCTCACCTGTGCACGCTACCTCAATTATGTATTCAACCCCGTCTCCTTCTATTTCGGTTACCGGCAAGACGAACAACTCGCGTTTGCCGTGGCCGAGGTGAACAACACCTTCGGCGAAAAGCATCTATATGTGATGGATGAACAGCGCCGGTTACCCGCTCCGGACGGATACCGGTACGCCCGCGACAAAGCGTTCCATGTCTCGCCCTTTATGGACCTGGCCGGACACTATGACTTTCTGTTCCGCTTTCCGAATGACGGGCTCGACATCACCATTGATCTTATCAAAAGAAATCAAAAAGCGTTTCATGCCCGATTAACCGGTCATTTTTTGCCGCTGACCACGACACATGTCGCGAAGGTACTGATTCGATATCCATTAACGGGATTCATGACCATGACACGCATCACAGCTCAAGCCCTTAAATTATACGGTAAAGGCGTCACCGTGTACGAGCGCCCGGCCCCCGCCAGCAGCGACACCATCGGCCGGCGCGCGGCCGGCGGGAAGGCGCCTCTTTGCGCGCGCCTGGTGCTCAATGCCCTTGCGCGCATTGAAACAGGACGCCTGGAAGCGCATCTGCCGGACGGGACCAGCCGCGTATTCGGAGAGGCCAACGCGCCCGCCGCGATTCAACTTCATTTCGCCGAGTGGCGTGCCTTTCGGCGGATACTGATCGATGGCGATATTGGTCTCGGCGAATCGTTCATGAGCGGCGACTGGACGACCAACGACCTGACCGGTTTCATCCGCCTGCTGATCGACAACAAAAGCGCTTTCGAGGCGGTCGAAGACGGCCATTTCCTTCGTCAATTCGGCAACCGTCTCCTGAGCTGGTGCCGGCGGAACAATCCGGCCGGAAGCCGGAAGAACATCGCGGCGCATTACGACTTGAGCAACGACCTGTTCGAGACGTTTCTCGACCCCAGCATGACCTATTCGAGCGCCTACTTTGAGCAGCCTGACCAATCGCTGGAAGACGCGCAGATCGCCAAGTACCGGCGCCTATGCGAAAAGGCCGGCATCCGCGACGGAGATCATGTGCTTGAAATCGGTTGCGGATGGGGCGGGTTCGCCTGTTTTGCCGCGCGCTTCGCCGATTGCAGGATCACGGCGGTCACGATCTCGAAGGAGCAATACGAATATGCCCGTACCCGAATTGAGCGGGAAGGACTGACGGACCGAATTGAGCTTGTGCTCAAGGATTACCGCGAGCTGACCGGTTCGTTCGACCGAATCGTCTCCATCGAAATGTTCGAAGCCGTCGGCTATGAATACTACCCGCAATTCTTTCAAGCGATCGAGCGGCTTCTGAAACCGGACGGGACCTTCGCCATGCAGACCATTTCGATACCCGACGCCCAATTCGAGAACTACCGGAAATCGTATGACTGGGTCCGCAAATACATTTTCCCGGGCGGCCTGTTGCCATCGCTGGAAGCCATTACGCGCGTGTCGACCCGCCATTCGCAACTGGTCATACAGGACCTGGAAAACATCGGTTCCCATTACGCCCAAACCCTTCGGATATGGAGTGATCGGTTTAATGACCGCGTCGACACCGTCCGCGCGCTGGGTTTTGATGTTCGTTTCGAGCGCATGTGGAACTTTTATCTAAGCTATTGCGAGGCGGCCTTTGCCGCCCGCTATCTAGGCAATCTCCAGCTGGTCTTTGCCCGCCCTCAACGTTCCGGCGATATAGCCCGAGTCTGATATCCGCCAAACAGGTGACGCATGATCGAAGACACCAAACCACGAAACCGTTGGCGCGAACTGATCTGGCACATTCGCAATGACGACGAGAACATGAATCTCTACGACAGCTCCCCGTTGCTGTTCGTGCACATCGCCGCCCTGCTCGGAATCTTCCTGGTCGGCTTCAGTGGGATCGCGCTGGCCGTTTGCGCCGCGGCGTATTTCATTCGCGTTTTCGCATTGACCGGCGGCTATCACCGCTACTTCTCGCACAACTCCTACAAAACCAGCCGGGCATTCCAGTTCATTCTTGCGTTTGTCGGCGCGTCCGCGGCCCAACTCGGACCGCTCTGGTGGGCGTCGCACCACCGTCATCACCATCAACATTCCGACACGGAAGAAGACATCCATTCCCCGCGCCAGCGCGGCATCTGGTGGTCGCATATCGGATGGCTGTTATGCCGCAAATACGCCAAAGCCGAACTGGACCGCGTGCGGGACTTCGCCAAGTATCCGGAAATCCGGTTTATTGACCGGTTTCATGTCATCGCACCGATTACGCTCGCCGTGGGCCTGTTCTATTTCGGGCAATGGCTCGGCGCCGCGGCGCCGGGACTCGGAACGTCCGGATGGCAAATGGTGGTCTGGGGATTCTTCGTCAGCACGGTCTTGGTCTATCACGCGACCTTCTGCATCAACTCGTTGACGCACGTCTTCGGCCGGCAACGCTACCGCACGGACGATGACAGCCGGAACAATCTGCTGCTGGCCTTGATCACGATGGGCGAAGGGTGGCACAACAACCATCACCGCTATCCGGTCTCCACGCGGCAAGGGTTCTATTGGTGGGAGATCGACGCCACATACTATATCCTGAAACTGTTCTCGAAAGTCGGGCTCGTATGGGATCTGCGCGCGCCCCCGCCGAAGGTGTACGAAGAAGCCGAAACGGTCAACGCACAGCAAAACGCCTCAGCCACCTAACGCGGCCATTCCTGCCTGCAACCCGTTATGGTTCCAACACGTCCCGCAGCCCGACCGTGCGGAAGAGGCCCAAGAGAAACTCGTTGGCGTTGATCACGGTGAAATGGTCTTTGCCCACCCGCTGAATGCATGAGAGCACAATGCGGACGAATACGGAGGAAGCAAAAGGAACTTCCTTGAGGTCAAACACGATGGCGGGTTCCGATGAGGCATCGCGGCAGTCCCGCAGAAACGTTGTCACGCGTAACGCGATCTTCTCCTGCAGGTCCATGCACTCGTTGGTCCGCAATTCGCCGGAGAAACGACAGGTCAACCGGGCCTGTTCATCATCTTGAGTGAATTCAACCATCAGGCCTCGATTACCAGGAACCGTTGACGATCGGCATGAACCGGAAATGTTCGCGGCCCGATACGATATTGACCAAACCGATCTGAAGGCCGTCGAGATAACGAGTGATGTTCACCGCGCCCAACTGCACCCCTGTGGCGGAAACCGCGTGGTTGACCAAGCCAAGCTGCACGCCGTCGAGTGTATCCACGCAATTCAAGAGGCCGAACTGCATGCCGTTCAAGGCGCCCGCCGTATAATTCGCCAGACCGGCCTGACCGCCGTACACGTCGCCGACAACCCAATTCACAAGTCCCTCATGGACCCCGTACATCTCGCCGCCGACATAATTGACCAACCCCAGCCCCAACCCGCCGAAATCGCCGGTGGTCACATTGAACAAGCCGAGATCCAAACCGACCACGTCTTTATTCCGCCCGTAGATCAGGTTCAGCCGAAGACCGTACACGGCATCCTGCGCATCAATGATCTGGACAGGAGTCACCAGCGAAATGGAGACGGGACCATCTTCACCCCGCGAAGCCGCCGGAGCAACGGTCGTGAAGGTCATGGCGGAGATAAGTGCAACGGCAAGTAAAATCTTTGTGCAGTTCATGGCAGGTCTCCCTTGATTGTGTAGCCGATTTACGGGAAACCATTCTGACATGGGTGAAGGGAGACGATCAACACCTAAAATCCGGCGCGCACCGAGCAACGCCGGGAATCGGGCTCGTATAACTCGCCCCTCCAAAATCGCCGGTATTTGCGAAACCCGTTCGTTCATTCGGTCTTTTGGGCCGTCGTGCGATCAGAACACGAACGATGCCGCCACCGACACGCTGAAGTCATCGAAGTAACGCGTCTCAAAACGAATGCCGTTTCCGCCTTGGAATTCCAATCCCAATCCGAGCGCGGCCCCCAGTATCTGGTCTTCGTCCGCGCGGAACCGGCCGCCTTCCGCGTCGCGAACATCGCCCGATAGCCGAATGATGGACACAACCGGCCCGGCGTATGGCACGATGTTGAATTGATCCGCCACACGCAGACGGTAATTGACCAGGAACCCCGCGTCGGCCTCGACAAGATCGTATTTCACGCGTTCACGGCCGTCACCGAGATCCACCCGGTCGTTGAGATCCGGCGCATAACGCACCTGCCCGAACGCGCCGCCGCGCCACGCCTCGTGCTCGAACGCCAGAAACCGAAGCCCCACGCCGCCCATGAGTTTGTGACTGCCACTGCCCGCGCTCATCGCCCCGACATCAAAGTCCAGACGTGCGACTTTCCCGATATCCGTATGTATGCGAAGCGCAAACACATCGGCGTCCAGACTTTCCTTGATCCGGGTCGGCGACGTAATGCGAATATCGCGTTGCAGGTTCTCGTACAACAATTCTACGCGCACTTTATGAGGATAATCCGCAGGAAACACGAGATCCCCCGCGTCATTGGCCTGAACAGAAGCCCCCGCCAACATCACACCGGCCACACAACAGGCAATTCCCTTTTTCATGTTCCATCCTTTCCTTGAAGCATTTAACACGCTCGGTCGTCGTCCATCTATTGGACGCGCGGCGGCGCGCGGATATTCAAGAGATTTTCCCGCACAAGCGATAAACCACAAGCCTCGCCCTACGGATTTGTTACAATGAGTGACGGGCCCAGCGCATTGTTCATGAAGGTGGGCGAAACCTGAATGGTGATCACGCTCCCCGACAGGGAGGACGCGGATAAGAACAATCCATACCCCCCGTTATCGTTGGCCGTCGGATCGACCAATATCGTTACGGCATCACCCCATGCCAGCGCATCAAGCGAAAACCCGTGGTCGGTATTCCCGCTAGCCTCGACGTCATCCAGAATCATAATGGCCGTGCCGGATTCAGCCACCGCACCGATCCCGACACCCGCGCCGGCATTGCCATTGGCGGTGACCATAACGAGGATGACGGTAACATCCTCATAAGCCTGCAGATCGCCGACAATTCCGCCGGCGCCATTCCCGCCGGCGGAGACGTTTTGTCCGATGAACACCACATCGCCGATCATAGAACGCGCGGCCATCCCCAAACCCGGGCCCCCGTTGTTTTCGGCGGTCACTCCGTCCAATATGATGGTGACGTCTTCGTGCGCCTCCAGATCGATTCCAATGCCGCCCCCGCCATTTCCGCTGGCGGAGGACGTATCCAGTATTAGCGTGACCTGCCCGGCACCGGACCGCGCGTCAAGACCGATCCCCGTTCCGCCGTTACCATCCGCCATCACCTCGTCCAAAATCAGGATCACGTCGTCGAGCGCCTGAAGGCTAGCGAGGATTCCCGCGCCGCCATTCCCGCTGGCGGAGGCATCATTCATGACCAGCACGACATCAGCGAAAAGAGAACGCGCGGCGAGGTCAATCCCCGCTCCACCGTTCCCGTTCGCCGTCCCCTCTTCCATAACACTGGTAATGGCGTCCAACGACCTGAGGGTCGCCAGGATACCGTTGCCCCCATTGCCGCTCGTCGCCACCGTATCCGCAACAAACGTAATGCCATCACGCGCCATCACGTCCAACGCAATGCCGTTCCCGGCATTGCCGAGCGCGTCCACCTCGTCGAGTAACACCAAGGCATTCCCGTTCCAGGCACGAATGATCAGCTCGATGCCGTCCCCTGCCGATCCGTTCGCCGTCACCTGTTGCAGGACCACATCCATCCCGCCAACCGGATTGTCGGCAAACAAGGAAACCGGGCCGTTCAGGTTCATACCGTTAAACAGGACATTGTCCGTGCCGTTGCCGAAGCTGGTCGTGCCCTCCATAAGGAAATCCACGGCCCCGCTGTCCTGCACGAGAAACGTCAGACCCCGGGCGGCATTGCCCCGCGCCGTGTTGTCCCGCGCCCGCACGCGGACCGCTTCGGCGCCGGACAGGTTCGCCCCCAGACCGCCGGCCTCATTGCCGATAAACCCATTGTCGAGCAGCCAGAGGTTGACGAAATCGTAGTTCAGCGCCTCCACACGAAGGCCGTCACCATCATTCCATGCAAATGTATTGCCCGCCACATAGCCGTTAAACGTGCCGCTCGCTCCAGTGCCCTCAAACAAGGCGCCGGCGATGGTGTTATTGAGCAACAGATTGTCCACCATGGCGACGTTCACATCGCCCAGGACATCAAGGTGCACACCGTGCATGGTGCTGTGAATGATGTTATCGGCGATCAAGAGTCCGTCACCGGTGGACGAGTAGATGCCGTCCCCGAACGGGATTCCGCCGGCCCGATTGATGATACGGAAACCGCGCACGACCGTGTCATTGGCCATTGTGATGGTCGGCCCCGCGCCGCCGCCGTTGATCAACGGGTAGCGCGAACCGCCGAACGTCTTGCCTGTCGACCCGACAATCGGAGCCCCTTCGCCCAGTAACCGCACGCCGGAAATCAACTCAACGGTTTCCTGATAGGCCCCGGCGCCTGCAAACACATAGACGTTTTGCGCGCCGAACGCATTATCCACCCCGTCCTGCACCGTATTGTACGGGCGCCGGGCGGTGCCGTCCCCGTCAGGCGCACTCGCGTTATCGACGAACATGATGTCGTCCATCAACGTCTTCTTCCGGGTGGTTGACTGATGGCGCGTGGTGGTTTCCTCGCCGACTTTCTCGATGTCTTCGCCCATGCGGATGTTCGGATCGCGAATGACGTTTTCCGTCAGGCGATGCGCGAACGGCCGGCTCTCGGACCGGAACCCGTCCCGGGCCCCGGCAAACGGATTCCGCCCATGGGCCAACGCCGCCACGTCGAACGGAACCTGCACGCGCGCGCCCACGAAATAGTCGGTGCCCGTCAATCGGTCGTTCTCGTACAATTCCGCGTCAATAATCAGCGACGGCAGCACGCGAAGCTCGGCGCGCCCACGCCATCCTTCAACCACGTCACCTCCGTAATGCGGCTTGAATCGATACCACCCCGCAAACACGCCGACCTGTACCGGATACTCCTCCTCGAACGGCATCCACACACCCGCCTCGACGTCCCACCCGCGCGCGGTCGTCTCGAAGTGCTCGAACATCTCCCTATGCGTGGTCGTGCTCGTCGTCGTGGTCATGCGCTCCTTGAAAGCGTGATCCTCGGGAAACGGCGTACTGACCGTCGTACGCGAACTGCGCGACACGGTTTCCTGCTCGAACCGCTCCACCACGCGTTTCGTTCGTTCCGGCAGGTAGTAGTTCGCCCGCGCATCCAGATAGCGCGTGAACATTTCCACGCCGAATCCGACCTGGTCGTACCGGTTGTTGTTCCGGCTCCAGCGCGAGTCATAAAACACGTTGGCCCCGAGGATCATTTCGCGCTCGGGCAGCAGATAGCGGTATCCGAGACCCATCTGCACTTCTTGCTCACTGTCGTCATTCACGCCGACACGCGGATTGAAGAACAGCAGGCCTCCGTCCTGATAGCGCAACGGGATCAGCAGGTCGCCCAATCCCTCCACCTCGTCGTTGCCGCCGCGCACGCCCAAGGTTAATCGGCCGGGCATGATCTCCTCCGCTTCACGGGGCGACACCTCGTCGGCCTGCACCGCGGTCGAAAGTTGGAGCCCCAGAAATGCGACGCCCAACATGCACCGCATCGCCGTCAGGACCGCCTTCTCTACGTTCAGCAACCTCCTCATAATCGGCTCCTTTGTTTATCCTTAGTCAGGGGAAACATTTCATGAGGGAATGTCAAGCCCCTCGCCCTCGGCAAGCTGTCGCAGATAGCGAGGCTGATGCACCCATTCCAGCCGACCGCGCCCGGCACCGGGCCGCCCATCAAACGCCACGCACGCCACGGCCGCCTTTTTGAAGTGCAAATCGTGACGGTCCGGTTCCTGAATGCAGGAATGAGTGAACCAAGCCAGATCAGGCATGTGCCCGACGACCATCGCCGATTCCACGGGCTGCTTCTTCAGCCACGTCATAAGATCCGCAATCGCGCCGCCCGGCGCCATGAAATCCACGACCTCAACCGCCTCCGACACGCCCAGTGCCTCATGAAAGATGTGCGCGGTCTGCTCCGCCCGTACAAGCGGACTCGTGCCAATCACGTCGGGCACATGACCGAGCACTTTCAAGCCCAGCGCCGCCGCGCGCGTCTTTTCGCGCCCCTCCTCCGTCAACGGGCGATCCGCATCCCGTCGGACACCCTGCTCCCCGACATTCAACGCAATCCCGTGTCGTACCAAGTACAGTTTCATCTCCTCCGCCGATCTTCGCTTCATCCGTTTTCATACAACTTTTTGACAGAATCCCCGGCCCTCTCCCCTTCAAGGAGAGACACTCCGTCATCTTTCTTCAACTCCCTTTTCAACTTCTGAAATGCGCGCTCATCCTTCAGTTCCGCCCACGCGGCGTCCACCTCGCGTAAGGCCGTCGCGCGCTGCGCCTTCAACGCCGCCACCAACACGCGCGGAGCGGCCACGGCCTCGTACGCCACCCGCTCCAGTCCCACGTCGGCATCGTGCAGATCGCCCAACACATCGGCCATACGCTTGAGCGTCTTCCCCCAACGGCGTGTGCGCGTTCCCAGCACGGAACCGAACGATTCCGCGATGTAACGTCCGCGACGGCACTGCTTGCGCAGCGCATGAAAATCCTCCACCTCCCACGAACCGCCGGGAATCTCGGACGCAACGATGCGACGCGACAAACGCCATAGACGCCTGGCCACATACGGCTCCACGGGGTTTCCCTTGCTTTCCTTGACCAATTCCGACAACTGAATGCGCAGGAAATACGCGATCTCCTGCATCAGGTTCCTGTACCGGGCGCCGTCGAGGACCTGCCGCACATGGGTCACGTGAGACTCCGCAAACTCTTTCTGATGCGCCAAATACCGGCTCCACACCCGGCTGCGCGATAGATCCTGTTGCGCTTCCATTTCGCGCAAGCGCTCCATCCAGACATCATAATCGCGCGCCGGGCCCAACGCTTTCGCCACCGCCGCGAGCCGCCGGTCAATATCCCCCGCCCATGTGTCCTTCAACGGCTTCCGAAACAATGTCAACAAGGAGCGGAATCGGCGCAGCGCCACGCGCAAGTCGTGCAGAGGCTCCGGGTCGTCCCCCGTCTTCGGTCCCTCTTCGTTGGCCCGGATGATTTTATACTGCACATACGCTACGCGCCGCAGCGCCTCATATCGATTCTCGCCGCCGCGCAACAGGCGAAACGTCCGGGCCTCCGGAGCCGCCTCCGCCTCAAAACGGATGTCCCACGGAAACACCTCGCGCCACAACGACGCCTTCGAGTCCGCCCGCACAAGGTTGTCGGGTGAGATCGGCGACCGCACGGCAACGCTGATGGCCTTGCCCGACTTGCGCACACCGTGAATCGAAGCATCCTGGATATGACTCTGATCCAGCCCGTCCGCGACCCGCAAGAACGCGGCGATCCGCAGCCCCCGCTCCGGATCCGGCAGGTCATCAACCAATGTCTTGTACAAGCGCTGCGGAATGCTGTTTTGATGGAGAGCAATCGCAACCAGCAAATACGGCACCTGCTTGTCCTGAAATCCTTCCAACCCGTCCTGCTTCACAATCTCAATGCTTTTCTGCATATGATGGCGCGGATCAAGGGCATACCCGACATCGTGCAAGCGCGCCGCCGCTTCCAACAGGCGCCGGTCATAACGGGTCATTCCCGTCCAACGCCGCACCGCATCGAATAATTCAAGGGCAAGCCGCGCGACGTGCTCGGTATGCACATCCTCATTCAGATAGATCTCACATAATTCGTCTATCGTGTACCGGACACGTGCCTTTGCGCGACTCGCCATTATTTCAGGGGCCCTTCCCGCGACGGCAAATGCGGCTTGAACACCTTGCGCCGGTCGGCTTCCATGTCCTTCACCGCATCACAGGCCTCTTCGTAGAAGACCTCCTGGCTCCGCACCGCCTTCGCCCTGCTCGGCGGACGCCGGCGATGATACACACGGTCTTCGCGCAATTCACGGCCCTTGACGTTGTCTTTGAGGCATGTCTTGAGAATGGCGTGCAGGCGGGATTGAGAAGCCGGATCCTCCACGGATACCAACAGCTCAATGCGCCGGTCCAGATTGCGCGGCATCCAGTCGGCGCTCGAAATGAAATACAACGGATCCCCGCCATGCCGGAAATACATGATGCGACTATGTTCAAGGAACCGGTCCACAATGCTGACCACGGTGATATGATCGCTCACGCCGCGCACGCCGGGGCGCAGACAACAGATGCCGCGCACATTCAGCTCCACGCGGACCCCCGCTTGCGAAGCCCGGTAGAGCGCCCCAATCAGCTCCGGATCCACCAGCGAATTGAACTTCGCCATGATATGCCCCTTCTGGCCCTGCGCGCTTCGTTCAATCTCGCCTTCAATGCATTCCAACAACCGCGCGCGCAACCCCATCGGCGCCAATTCCAGCTTGCGGAAATTCACCGCCTGCCCATAACCCGTGATGGTATTGAAAAAGGTGGCGGCGTCCGCTCCGTAATCTTCGTCGCTTGTCATGAAACTTAGATCGGTATAGAGGCGGGCGGTGTTCTCGTTGTAATTTCCCGTGCCGAAATGAATGTATCGGCGGATCCCGGACGGTTCCCGGCGAATGATAATACACACCTTCGCGTGCGTCTTCAGGCCCCGCACCCCGTAGATCACCTGCACCCCCGCCGCCTCCAAGGCGCGCGCCCATTCGATGTTGCGAGCCTCGTCGAACCGCGCCTTCAACTCCACGATCACAGTCACCTGCTTGCCGTTCTCCGCCGCGCGTGCGAGCGCCGCCACGATCGGGCTGCGGGCGCTGGTCCGGTATAGAATCTGCTTGATCGCCAGCACCCCCGGATCCGCGGCCGCCTCCTCGATCAAACGCACCACCGGCTCGAAACTGTCGAACGGATGATACAGAAGGATGTTCCGGCGCGACAATAGATCGAACATCGATTCGGGCGGGCGCAGATCGGGCGTCAGTTGCGGTGGCCACGCCTCGTTCTTGTACTCATCGAACCCGGACATGGTCGCCAGCCCCATGAATGCCGACAAATCAAGCGGACCCGGTACCCGGAACAGGAAAGAACCGTCCACACCCAGCGCCGCCTGTACATAGTCAAGCATCCCGGCCGACGCGCGTTCGGCGATCTCCAGTCGCACGCACGGACTCGTCCTTCGCTCTTCCAGGATGTCTTCCATGCCCGCCAACAGATCCGGCGCTTCGTCTTCGCGCACCCCCATGTCGGCATTCCGTGTAAGGCGAAACGGCGTGACCTCGTCGATCACTTCGCCGGGAAACAACCGATCCATGAACCCTTCCAGGACCTCTTCCAGCAGGACGTACTCGTGCCCGTCCTTGCAGGGGACGGTCATGAAACGCGCCAGGTTCTTCGGCACCGTCACGATCGCCACACGCGGATGCGCCTCCTTCCCTCCGTCGGTCGGCGGCAATGCCACCGCCAGATGCAGGGTCATGGCCTGCAACACGGGAAACGGCGCATCGGGATCCACCGCGACCGGGGTGATCACCGGGTAGATCAGCTCTTCGAAAACACGCTCCACATACTTGAGTTGCTCGGCGTCCAACCCGGTCATCGGCACCGGACGAATGCGCGCGGTGTACAGGGCCGGCGCCAATTCCTGCAGATAACAGGCATACTGGTCCAAGACCATCTTGCGCGCGTACCGGCTGATCCGATCCAGCTGGCGCGACGGCGTCAATCCGGCCGGATCGCCCGGCGCGCGTCCCTGCGCCTTCAATAATTGGAGGCCGCCGACCCGAACCATGAAAAACTCGTCCAAGTTCGCGCTCGTAATCGCCAGGAACTTCAGGCGCTCCAACAGCGGCACGGACACGTCCCGCGCCTCTTCCAGCACGCGCTGATTGAAATCCAACCAGCTCAACTCGCGGTTGATGAAAGGAACGCTCTTGCGCTTACGCGTTTTTTTGCGCTTAGCGGCCACGTCCCACCCCCCGGCCGCCGGCATCGCGCCGCAATTCAACATTCATTCCGTAGATATCTTCGAACAGTTCACCCTTCTGGCGAACGGCCAACCGTTCCAACGTCAAATCCTGCACGCCGCGCACCAGAATCACCAGGCGCCCGCGTTCCCGCAGAAACGCCACATCCCCGATCTGCTGCATATGATTCTGATCCAGCGCATCCGCCACCCGCAAGATCGCCGCGAGCTTCGACACGATCAATCGCTTCTCTTGCGGGAGCGACGCGTATTCCGGATGCGACGGCTTCGGCAGGGCGCGCCGATGATACCGCGCAATCAACGCCACCAGCATGGTATCGCGCCGACTCAATCCGAACAGATCGCTGTGCATGATCAGATACAGCGAATGCTTGTGGTGACTCTGATTCCCCACGTACATGCCGATTTCGTGCAACAGCGCAGCCACACGCAACAACAACTCGTAACGCGGTTCCAATTCGTGCTCCGCCTGCAGCTCCCCGAAAAGAAGGGCCGATAATTCGGCCACGTGCAGCGCGTGCTTCTCTTCGTACCCGTATTTCCGGCCCAGCATCTTCGAGGAATGCATCACCTGCTCCTTGAAATGCTCCGTCCACATGCCGCGCGTCGCCATTTCCAACAACAACCCGTCGCGCAGCGTGATCCGCGAAATCAGCAATTGCTCGACGCCGAAGGATTCCGCCAGCCGCGCGTACGTCAGCAACGCCGGCCCCGCCGTTTCAGCCTCCTGAAACGTCAAGCGATATTGACGCACCAGTTCATCGGTCGAACGCGTCACGACCTTCTTGGCAAACTTCGCGAATTGCGGAACCCGCACCGGAATCAATCGCTCCTCTTCGTTCCCATCCGCCAATTCCTCCACGGCAAACCGCGCATCCCCGCCGATGGCAATCATGCGCTGGACGGGTTCCGCCGGGATCGTTCGCTGAATTTGGTCGATCGTACGCTGAATATGTTGGGAGAGAATCGAGCCGATTCGGTTGACGGGCGTCTTGTGCGTCTCCAGAGTCTCGCGCATGCGCAACGACCCCAATCGATAGGTGCGCGACAACGTCACATGCCCGTCCTGGACCAGCAACACTTCCATGCTCCCGCTACCGACCTCCACGACCAAGGTGTCCTTCTCATCAAGGACACCCAGTTTCTCAAGACTGTCGCGCACGGCAATGTACGTCAGGCGGTTCACTTCCGCTTCGTCGATCGCTTCCACATTGATGTGTGACGCAATGTAGATGCGGTTCAGAAACGTATCGCGATTTGACGCTTCACGCACGGAACTGGTGGCAACCGCCCGGATCTGCTCCTCGTGATCAATCCCGTACTCCAACAGCACGCGGCGATACCCCTTCAGAATCTCCACGCATTCACCAATGGTGTCCGTCTCGATCCGGCCCGACGTAAACGTGTCCTTGCCCAGATTTACCGGATGCTGCAACGCTTCCAAACTGCGCACATGTCCTTCCTGATCGATCTCCGCAATCTCCATCCGAATCGCGGAAGAACCAACATCGATGACCGCCACGGCACGGCGCGGCGCCGGGGACTCCCCCACCCTGCTGTCAGCCGCTGGCAACACACTCTTCATACGTTCCATTTCCCACTTCTTACTTCTTACTTCTTACTTCTTACT
>SKXR01000017.1 GCA_007128275.1 Kiritimatiellia bacterium | reverse complement strand
TCACTGCCGTCGATCGTTGAAGGAATGCGCGTGCGATTGTGATTTGCGGCGATGTAATCATGCGCTTCCGAAAAAATGACCCGCTGATGGCTCGCCCAATTCCCCAGTAGACCGGCCACGGCGTTCATGTCCCTCTCGGAGTCGGAGCCGGTCGCGACTTGCCAGCGAAGATCCCAGAAGTAGCCGACATCCCACTGGTTTTGAAAATTCATGTTGCCATCGAAGGCATTGTCTTCCGCTCCGCGCACCACAGAGGGATGGGAGTTGGCCAGCTCGGTATTGATCGTGTCGAGCATCTGGCGACCGGTATCGTTAAAGCCCAAATCGGTGTTGATGATGTTGTAGACCGAATCCCAGCGGAACCCGCCGATCCGGAATTCCTCCACCCACATGAAAATCTGGTCCCGAATAAAATCTCGCACTTCCTGGCGTCCAAAATCGGGACGCGTCGATCCCCACGGCGTGTGCGCGCGTCCGTCGTTGTAGAAGTAAATGCCGCCGAGGTTGTTCTGAGACCAACCGTCGAATTGCCACATGTCGAGGTCGGAGGGGCCGTAATGGTTGTGCACCACATCCATGAACACGGCGATTCCGCGCTCGTGCGCCGCGCGCATGAACCGTTTCATGGCTTCCGGTCCGCCGTAATCGCTCTCGATCGCAAACAGGTCCGAGGGGTTGTAGCCCCAGCTACGTCCACCGGCGAACTCGTTCACCGGCATCAACTTGATAACGTTCACGCCCAGATTGCGGACGTGATCCAATCGCGCAATGGCCTGATCAAAGTTGCTGGGCGGGTTTTGTCCGCCGAACGTGCCCAGATGCATTTGATAGATCACCAAATCGTTATGCCACGGTTCGGGCACGGGCGTACCGCCCCAATCGAATGCGTTCGGGTCGTAGATGATCGAATTGCCCGCCGAGTTCACCACGCGGCGCGCACGCGGGTCGCGCTTATCAAAGCTGTTATTGATCCGGTACTTGTATTCCTGGCCGGGAATCGCCCCATGGACATCGACGGACCAGATGCCGCCGCCTTCATTGACCATCGCCGTCGTACCCCATCCGCTAAACTGGCCCTTGACGCCGACGGACGTAGCGTTCGGCGCCCAGACGCGAAAGGTCACGCCCGTCGCGGTATCGCGATAGACCATGGAGCCCAGCTCGCCGGGGAAGCGGGTCGACTGGCCGTGCACGCCAAGAGCGAACCCTGTCGCGAACAGGAAAATGGCCAGACGGCAAAGCACCATCCGGGATACATGGAACATATTGATGAACATTATGAGATTCCTTATGTAGGATAGACAGACAGTAACCTATACCCGGGCGGCTGTAAAACGCTTTACGCCCAAAATGGCGCGCCATGGACTGCCCAATAGGTTGCGGGGGCGCGCTCAGGCAGATTTGGGACCCTCAAGCGTCATGGTTCAGTGCGCATTCACCCGTTCCATCCGGAAGATCCCGCCGTCGCGCGCGTCGGTGGTAAACCAGATGTTGCCGTCCGGGCCTTGCGCCACTTCGCGAATTCGCCCAAGCCGGTCGCGCAACAGTTCTTCCTGATGCACCACCGTCTCGCCCTCCAGCACCACGCGCCGAATATGCTGCTGAACGAGTGCGCCGACGAACAGGTTCCCCTCCCATTCCGGGAAGTTTCCGGCGCGGTGTTGCGCCATGCCACACGGCGCAATCGACGGCGTCCAATGCACCTTCGGATTCTCCACCTCATCAAGCGCTTCCGGCACAGTCCCGATCGTGCCGCCGCGGTATTCCTCCCCGTGCGTGGCAAGCGGCCACCCATAATTCAGGCCCGGCCGGATACTATTCAGCTCGTCCCCTCCGCGCGGTCCATGTTCGTGCGTCCACAACAGGCCGGTTTCCGAATCAAAAACCATCCCTTGCAGATTGCGATGGCCGTATGAATAGGTTTCCGGGTGCGCATCGGCGCGTCCGACAAACGGGTTGTCGTCAGGCACCCGCCCGTCGTCATGCAACCGCACCACCTTTCCGTGATGCGTATCGAGATGCTGCGCAAGATCGCGCTGGCCCCGGTCCCCGGTTGTGACATAGAGATATCCGTGATCATCGAAGGCCAAACGGCTGCCAAAGTGCGAGCCGCCTCGACCCGGCGGGTCCATTTGGAAGATCACGTCGAGGTCGCGAAGACGGGTTCCCTCCAGGACCGCCCGCGCCACGCGCGTGCCGACACCGCCCCCGTAGTCGGCGGCGTAACTGATGTAGATCACTCCGTTGTTTTTGAAATGGGGATGCTGAATGACATCCATCAAGCCGCCCTGCCCCAAGGCCCGCACCTCCGGCAGCCCGCGGAGAGGAAGAACCCGCGCGCCATCCACCACCCACATGCGGCCCGGGCGTTCGGTAACGAGATAGCGCCCGTCCGGCAAGAATTCCAGCGCCCACGGGTGTTCCAACCCCGACACCACCTGCACGACACGAATCGTCACCTCCTCGGATCGCACCTCGTTGATAACCGTCTGTTCGTCAAAAACCGGATTCGCGCCAGACGCACAGCCGGCAAGGAGCAGCAAGAGAGTCAGGGACCATGGTTTCATAGCAACAGCTTCGCCCTCCCTTCCGGCTCCGTCAAGTTTCGCACCCTTTCCGAGCGCAGAACGCGCATGCAACAACGCCGACGGGAAGCGAACGCCG
>SKXR01000153.1 GCA_007128275.1 Kiritimatiellia bacterium | reverse complement strand
GGGGGAAACAAAGGTCCGGCTCCTTCCCGTTTTTTCGGGTGAATGACGCGTGGCTTGCGCGGCATGAAAGGGGAACCGCGAATGAACGCGAATGGACGCGAAAAGGAATAGGAGCGGAAGGGGCTCCCCTCATTGGGAGCGGTTTAAGTAGCCGCGCTGGTTACAGCGTGGCCGCTTGGACCTATTCTTGCCTGCTTTACATGTAGGCAATATAGGTGTATGATGTAGGCATGATGAAGAAGAAACCGATTCAGTATACGATTCGTAATGTGCCGCCTCGCGTCGATCAACGCCTTCGTGAGCAGGCAGCCGATTACTCCGTGAGCCTGAACGAAGTGGCGGTGAGCGCGTTGACCCGTGCGTCCGGATTGGATGCGGAGCCTGTGGTGCATCACGATCTGGATGACTTGGCGGGAAGCTGGGTCTCTGACCCTGCGTTGGATGCGGCCCTCGAGTCGATGGACCAGGTGGATAAGGACTTGTGGAAATGAAACTCGCCATCGATACCAACCGCTATCGGGATTTCTGCGAGGGCCGGGAGGACGTGCTTACGCGATTTCAGATAGCGACGCGCCTTTACATGCCCTTTCCTGTGTTGGCGGAATTGCGGGCGGGATTCGCTTGCGGCACCGTCGCGCGGCGCAATGAACGGGTGTTGAACCTGTTCTTGAATCGGCCACGTGTGGTGGTGTTGTACGCGGACGAACAAACCACGTTCCATTACGCCCGACTCTTTACGCAACTCCGTAGTCAGGGAACCCCCATTCCGACGAACGACCTATGGATCGCCGCCCTGGTGCAGCAGCACAACCTGTTGCTGTACACGAGGGACCGGCATTTTGACGCGTTGCCTCAACTGGCCCGCGTGGATTGAAAGGGACATGCCCTCACGCGACACGCGTGCTCGCGAGTAGTTTGCGCAGTTGTTTGAGCGTGCGCGTGTTGATCACGTCTTCCTTTTCCAGCCAACCGCGGCGGGCTTGCGTAATGCCGGCGTGGATCTGCTCCATCTCAGGGATGCTGTGTGCGTCGGTGTTGATGGTGATCTTGACGCCCTCGCTCTTGGCGTGCTGGCAATACACATCGTTCAAGTCCAGCCGTTCATGACTCGCGTTGAGTTCCAGAAAACAGCCGCGCTGTTTGGCGTGTTTGATCAGACGCGGGATATCCACCGGATAGGGCGGCCGGGTGAGTAGATACCGACCCGTGGGGTGGGCGACAAACGTGACCCACGGATTGTCCATGGCGCGCATGATCCGTTCCGTCTGTTTTTCTGAGGATAGGTTGAATTTGCTGTGCACGGACACAATGACCACGTCCAACAGCTTCAGTAGACTGTCCGGCAGGTCGAGTTCACCGTCTTCCAGAATGTCCACCTCCATGCCTTTGAAGATCGTAATGTCCTTCAGGGATTCGCCGACCTCGTCGATTTCCTCCATCTGGGCGACCAGCCGATCTTCATTCAAACCGTTCGCCACGGTCAACCGTTTGGAGTGATCGGTGATGGCAATGTACTCGTGTCCCGCCTGGGCCGCCGCCTCCGCCATTTCGCGCACCGTATTCCGCCCGTCAGACCAGCGGGTATGCGTGTGCAGGTTCCCGCGCATCTCCTTCGCTTCGATCAGCGTCGGCAGTGCGCCTTCTTGCGCGGCCTCGAGTTCGCCCCGGTTTTCCCGCAACTCGGGCGGGATGAACGGGAGGCCCAGCGCTTTGTAGACTTCTTCTTCGGTCTTGCCTGCGATGGCGTGATCGCCGTCGAACAAGCCGTACTCGTTCAGTTTCCATTTCTTCTGTTGCGCGAGTTTGCGCAGGGCGATGTTGTGCGCCTTGCTGCCGGTGAAATAGTGCAACGCGGCGCCGTAGCTGTCATCCGGTACCACGCGCAGGTCCACTTGGATTCCGGACAGCAAGACCACGCTGGATTTGGTTTCGCCGTGCGCCAGTACATCGGTCACTTCGTCGTATTCGACAAAGCGGGTCATGACCGCTTTCGGATCGCCGGCGACAACCAGGATGTCCAGGTCGCCGACCGTTTCCTGGCCGCGCCGGTAACTGCCGGCGACAGTGATCTTCTTGAGGGTCTTCATCGTTTCAAGATGTGCGACCAGTGCGGTGGCGTAGGGCATGGCGGAGGTGCGCATGAAACGGCGGGACGTGTCCGCATGCGCTTGGATGGCGTCGAGAATCTGTTTCTCCGTCTTCTTGCCGAGTCCCGGCAGATCCCGGATCTTGCCCTCTTGGGCGGCCTTCTTCAGGGCGTCCAGATCGCCGACCTGTAAGTCAGTGTAGATGGTACGCACGCGTTTCGGGCCGAGTCCGGGGATGTTGAGCAGATCGGTGATATGCGGCGGCAATTCCTTGCGCAGTTTTTCAAGCGCCTGCGCGGTGCCGGTCGTCACGATCTCATGAATCTTCTCGGCCAGATCCTTCCCGATGCCGGGCAACTCGGTGAGATCCTTTTTCTCCTCGACCATACCGGCCAATTCGTGAGGCAAATCCTCGATCACGCGCGCGGCATTGCGGTACGCGCGAATACGGAACGGGTTATCGCCCTTGATCTCCAGGAGATCGGCGAATTCTTCAAAGCGTTTGGCTATGTCGGCGTTATGGATGGGCATGAGGAGGAAGAATGGTTGATGGTTAAGGGTTGATGGGTGTCGGGTG
>SKXR01000151.1 GCA_007128275.1 Kiritimatiellia bacterium | reverse complement strand
GGTTCCGGATTCCGCCCGACGCCTCGCTTTGGATCAAAGTCCCCGTGGCCATTCTCGTGTATCAGGTGCTCCTTCTCCTGATCGGAGCCCTTTTCGGAGAGTTTCGCTTCTTTTGGGAGAAGGAAAAGCGGCTGGGCCGACTGCTCCTCCGGCCTTTTCGGGAATCCTGACGAACCTCACAATCGTGTGCCGGCCGGGATGACCGTGTTCTTGGGTATCACGATGATGCCGTCCCGGACCGAGTACAACTCGGTAACCGTTTCATCCTTCTTCCCGTCGGGCGTTATGTAGGCGCCGTCTCCGATCCGTGCATTCTTGTCAATGATCGCATTACGAATGTAACACTCCTTGCCCACGCCCAACGGCGGGGCACTGGTTTCCGTCAGTTGCGCGTCATAATAATCCGCGCCCATCACGACCGCATGCTCAATAACGCTTCCCTCCCCGATCACGGAGCGAATACCGATGATGGAATGCAGGATGCGGTGACCGGAGATGATGGACCCCTCCGACAGCAGACAGCGGTTCAAATCGCAGCAATTGATCTTCGACGGCGGCAGATAACGCATACGCGTGTAGATCGGCGCCTTGGCGTCGTAGAAGCTGAATTCGGGGATCGGATCGGTCAAACCCAGGTTCGCTTCCCAGAAACTGCCGACGGTCCCAATATCCTTCCAGTAATCGTCAAAAATGTAGCTGAACACGTTGCGTCCCTGAATGGCCGCCGGAATGATGTCCCGCCCAAAATCCTTGTCCTCATTGGTGAGCAACAACTCTTTCAGGACGTCCACGTTGAAACAGTAGATCCCCATACTCGCCAGATAATTCTCCCCCTCCATCGGCGCACGTAACGGATCCAAGGCCGGGCCTTCTCCCGGTTTCTCCACAAAATTGACAATCCGCATGTTCTTGTCCGCCTGCAGAATGCCCAGCGACCCGGCTTCACGCCGTCCCACGGGTTTGGTCGCGATGGTGACATCGGCCTTCTTGTCCAGATGTTGCTGGACCACGTCGTTGAAATTCATCCGGTACAACTGGTCGCCGGAAAGGATGACGATGAGATCCGGTTGTTCGTCCATGAGATAACGAAACGTCTGTCGCACGGCGTCAGCGGTTCCATTATACCAGGCATGTGAATCCGGAGTCTGCTGCGCGGCCAGAACGCGCACAAATCCGCGTTGACCAAACGCATCGAAGTGGTACGACGCCGAGACGTGCTGATGCAGGGAAACGCTGTTAAATTGCGTCAAGAGATAGATTTTTCGGATCCCGCCGTTCAGGCAGTTGCTGATCGGAATATCGACCAACCGGTATTTGCCGGCGATCGGCACGGCGGGTTTCGCGCGATCACGCGTAAGCGGACTTAAACGGGAGCCTTCGCCCCCTCCCAGGATGACGGCTACAATATTCATGATGCCTTTATAGAACGAACAAGAGATCACTGCAATGTCAATTAAGGAGTTGCCGGCGGGAGCTGGGAGATACGAAAGACTACGGGGCCGGAACATCGGTAGGGTCAATACGTTCGCCAACCCAACTCCGCATGTATGAACCTGTTTCGAATGAACCAGTCAGCGTGGAGGGGCGAGTTATACGAGCCCGTGATGTCGCGTTGAATGGAAATGGAGGCGGTGCGGATTCCATTCACGTTCCCGGCGTCGCATAGCTCCGCCCTCCAGAAAGAGGGTAACCACCCCTTTTGCCATGCGATGCAGAGAACGGAATGCCCCCCCCGGAACATCGGGGACCCGCACCCGCCAAAAGATTGTCACGGCGAAGGCCCTGCGGTACCATAATGCGCAAAGGGAGATCAGGTCATGAGCATCGGAATTATCGGGGGAAGCGGATTGTATGAGTGGGACGCGTTGCGCGATGCCGCATGGATCGACGTCGACACGCCGTGGGGCGCCCCTTCCGACCAACTATTGAAGGGCACACTTGATGGCAAGACCGTCTATTTCATGCCGCGCCACGGACGCGGCCATCGCCTGCTCCCGTCCGAGATCAATTACCGCGCCAATATCCATGCCTTCAAACAGTTGGATGTGGACGCGCTCCTTTCGATCACCGCCGTGGGCAGCCTGCACGAGAATATTCGACCGCGCGACGTGCTTATCCCGGATCAATACTTCGACCGAACGCGTTCCTCCACACTCCACACCTTTTTCGGCCACGGCATCGCCGCGCACGTATCCCTCGGCGATCCCGTCTGTCCGTTTCTGCATCAAGCGTTGGGCGACGCGGCGGCCGCGGTCCGGGACCGCGACGAAGCATTCAAGGACCGGAAGGTCCACCGCAAAGGGACCTATGTGAACATTGAGGGGCCCGCCTTCTCGACCCGCGCGGAGTCCGAGTACTATCGGAAACAGGGGTTTGAAATTATCGGCATGACCAGCCTGCCCGAGGCGCGCTTGGCGCGCGAGGCCGAACTCCCCTACGCGACATTGGCCCTCATCACCGATTACGATTGCTGGCATCAGGGCGAAGAAACCGTCAGCGCCGACCTCGTATCCAGCCATGTCCGCGCCAACAAGCTTTTCGCCCAGGCCGTCCTTCGGGAAACGATCACCCGTATGCCCGACGGCTTCCCCTCTCCCGCTCGCACTGCGCTCGAGGGCGCCATCATGACGGACGCGAGCGATATACCCGAGACGACTTGGCAGAAGATCGCTTGGGCACAACGCTTTCGAGCCTGATACC
>SKXR01000048.1 GCA_007128275.1 Kiritimatiellia bacterium | reverse complement strand
GGGGATGGCAGGGACAGAGAAGTTGTTGCAACTTGTTGTATTGCAATGGGCGGCCGTGGAGGCTGTCCAAAGCGCCGGCAGGACGCTGTGCCACAGCAATAGCGCTCCCCTCATGGATTCCCTGAAAACAGGGCTCAGACCGTATCGGGGCTTGACGCCGGAAGATCGGTCCTTAATGTATGCGCCATCGTCACGGAACACTGTCCCGTAGCCGACCGACTGACATTTCCACGAAATCTTAATAAGTTAAGGAGAGCACAATGCCTTTGGTACCCATGCGACAATTGTTGGATCACGCCGCCGAGAACGATTACGGGTTGGCCGCGTTCAACGTCAACAACATGGAACAGATTCAGGCCATCATGGAAGCGGCAAAGGAAACCGATTCCCCCGTCATCATCCAGGCCTCGCGCGGCGCGCGGAAATATGCGCAGGACAACTACCTGCGGCATCTGATGATCGCCGCCGCCGAACTCTATCCAAACATCCCCATCGCCATGCACCTCGATCATGGCAACAGCCCGGATACCTGCAAGAGCGCCATCGACAACGGATTTACCTCCGTGATGATGGACGGGTCGTTGCAGGAAGACGGCAAGAGCCCGGGCGACTACGAGTACAACGTCAAGGTCACCCGCGCAGTCGTGGAGATGGCGCATAAGGTCGGCGTATCCGTCGAAGGCGAACTCGGCTGTCTCGGCTCGCTGGAAACCGGCGAAGGCGAGAAAGAAGACGGGCACGGCTTTGAAGGTAAGCTCGACCATTCGCAGCTCCTCACCGATCCGGAGGAAGCCGAACGCTTTGTCGCGGAGACCGGTGTGGACGCCCTGGCCGTCGCCATCGGTACCAGCCACGGCGCGTACAAGTTCACCCGCGCACCGGACGGCGACGTGCTGTCGATGGACACGATCATCAACATCCACAAACGCCTGCCGAACACGCATCTCGTGATGCACGGGTCCTCCTCCGTGGAACAGTACCTGCAGGACATCATCAACGCGAACGGCGGCAGCCTGAAACCCACCTGGGGCGTTCCGGTCGAAGAGATCCAGCGTGGCATCAAGAACGGCGTGCGCAAAATCAACGTCGATACCGACAACCGTTTGGCCATCACCGGCGCCATCCGTAAGGTGTTCACGGAACAGCCCGAGAAATTTGATCCGCGCGACTACCTTAAACCCGCGCGAGAAGCGATGAAGAAAGTCTGCGTGGACCGCATGGTCGCCTTCGGCCAAGCCGGCAACGCGGGCAAAATCAAACCCATCTCGCTTGAGGAAATGGCCAAGCGCTACTAAGCGTTTTCCATTTCATCCGCAGCACAGGAAAGGCTCCCGCCCTCGGGAGCCTTTCTCTGTCTTAGGATTTCTTGGGCTTGTCTTCACCGACCAAGCCGGGCAGCATCATGATGGTGCTGAAAAAGTACGTGGTGGTCATGAGTTTTCTCCCTCCTGTTCGGGTTCATGTACGGGTTCTACGAAGACCTGCAGGTTCTCGAACTGTTTAACCGTCACCGCCTGCCCTTTCCTGACCGGGGCGCTGGTGCGCGCTTTCCAGGATTCGCCCTGCAGTCGCACCCAGCCTTCCTGCTCGAAATCATTTATCGCCACGGCCCGTGTGCCGATCAGGCTTTCCCTTCCACTGACGACAGGACGACGCCAGGCCTTCAGCGCAAGCGCAAAGACGACGATGAACATCAGTCCGCTCGCCACGGTGAAGGCCAGAATGATGGGCAGATGCAGCGCAAATCCCGGAATATCGGTGTCGATCAATATGATGGAACCGACGCGTTGACTTTCAAAAATGGACATTCTACGATGCTGTTCCTGTTCCATATTCGCGAACAGGCACAGGAGCTATTTATTGAGGAGGCGTCAGTATGAGTCGGTTTGAATCCGCGGTAAAAACATTGTCCCTTAAGAACGGTGACACCGCGCACTATTACAGTTTGTCGGCGCTGTCCGATATGGGCGTGGGCGATGTGGCGCATTTTCCGCTTTCCCTGAAGATTGTGCTCGAATCCCTCCTGCGCATGCAAACGCATCCCGCCTATTCGGAAGATCACGTGACGTCGTTCACCCAATGGCAACCCGGAAAGCCGAGCGACCAGGAATACCCGTACATGCCGACGCGCGTCCTGCTTCAGGATTTTACCGGCGTCCCGTGCGTGGTCGATCTCGCCGCCTTGCGCAGCGCCCTTCAGCGTGCGGGTCATGATCCGGCCTCCATCGAACCGCAGATTCAGGTGGACCTGGTCATCGACCACTCCGTGCAGGTCGACCAATACGGCGACCAACCCGCTTACGAGTACAACCTCGCGAAGGAATTCGAACGGAACCGCGAACGCTACCGTTTCCTGCGCTGGGGTCAGGGCGCGTTCAAGAAATTGAGCGTCCTCCCGCCGGGCCTCGGAATCTGTCACCAGGTCAATATGGAATACCTGGCCACCTGCGTCGGCTCCTCCAAGGACGGGCAAGGCCGGTTCATGGCTTATCCCGACACCCTGGTCGGCACCGATTCGCATACCACCATGATCAACAGCATGGGCGTGCTCGGCTGGGGCGTCGGCGGCATCGAAGCCGAAGCCGCGATGCTCGGCCAACCCATTCCCCTGCTCACCCCGATGGTCACCGGATTCCGGTTGGACGGCGAATTGAAGGACAACGTGACCCCGACCGATCTGGCGTTGACGATCACGCAGATCCTCCGTGAAAAAGGCGTGGTGGGGAACTTTGTCGAGTTCTTCGGCCCCGGCTTGGATCACATGACGCTCGCCGACCGCGCGCCGATCGCCAATATGTCGCCCGAATACGGCGCCACCATGGGCTTCTTCCCGATCGACGACGCCACCTTGAATTACCTCCGCATCACCGGCCGCTCGGAAGAACAAGTCGATCTCGTCGAGCGTTACTGCAAGGAACAAGGCTTGTTCCGACAACAGGACACCGCACCGGAATTTGATCGCGTGGTGGAGCTGGACCTTACCACGATCGAACCCAGCCTGGCCGGCCCCAAGCGACCGCAAGATCGCGTGTTCGTCCGCCATCTGAAATCGACCTTCAAGGAAGCGCTCACGGAATCGCCGGAGAAACGAGGATTCGGCGTGGCGGACAACGAACTGGACCGGAAAACCGACGTGCCGGAATACGGCGAATTGAAACACGGATCCGTGGTCATCGCCGCGATCACCAGCTGCACCAACACCTCCAATCCGTCCCTGCTCCTCGGCGCAGGGTTGCTGGCGCAAAAGGCCGTTCAAAAGGGATTGAAAGTCCCGGCCACCGTGAAGACCAGCATGGCGCCCGGCTCACGCGTGGTGACGGAATACCTGAAAGATACGAAACTACTGCCGCACCTACAAGAACTGGGCTTTAGCGTGATCGCCTACGGATGCACCACCTGCATCGGCAACAGCGGCCCGTTACGTCCGGAAATCGAGCAGGCCATCAAAGAGGAAAACCTGGTCGCCGCCGCCGTGCTCAGCGGCAACCGGAACTTCGAGGGGCGTATTCATCCCCTCACCCAAGCCAACTACCTCTGCTCCCCGCCCCTCGTCGTCGCGTACGCCTTGGCCGGCACCGTGGACATCGATCTCGACACCGAACCGCTCGGCACGGACACCGACGGCAACCCGGTCTACCTGAAAGACATCTGGCCGACCCGCGCCGAAATCGATGCGCTCATGACCCAGGCCGCGAATCCGGAACTGTATCGCAAACTCTATTCCGACGTCACCGGCACCAGCCCGGAATGGAACGAACTGACCGGCGACACCGACGCCGTGTACGTCTGGGACAAGGAATCCACGTACATCCGCGAGCCGGCTTTCTTCCAGGACTTCGCCCCGGCGCCCGACGCGCTGAGCGACATCGAAAACGCCGCCGTGCTCGGCAAATTCGGCGACTTCATCACCACCGACCATATCTCCCCCGCCGGGGCCATCCCCAAGGATTCGCCGGCCGGACAATACCTGATCGAACACGGCGTGGAGCCGGCCGATTTCAATTCGTACGGATCGCGCCGCGGCAACCATGAAGTCATGATCCGCGGCACCTTCGCCAACATCCGCATCCGCAACCTGCTCGTTGAAAAGGCTGGCGGATGGACCCTTTACCAGCCGACCGGCGAAGAGATGTCCATTTACGACGCCGCCATGCGCTACATGGCGGAGGACGTACCGAGCGTGGTCATCACCGGAAAGATGTACGGCGCCGGTTCGTCCCGTGACTGGGCGGCGAAAGGCACCTACCTGCTCGGCGTGAAAGCGGTCATCGCGGAAAGCTTCGAACGCATTCATCGCAGCAACTTGGTGGAAATGGGCGTACTGCCCTTGGAATTCGTCGATGGACAAA
The DNA here is from genome assembly GCA_007128275.1 of Kiritimatiellia bacterium. GTDB lineage: Bacteria > Verrucomicrobiota > Kiritimatiellia > SLAD01 > SLAD01 > SKZA01. The sequence goes on along the minus strand of SKXR01000048.1, from coordinate 6,298 downwards.
ATGCCGAGTCAATCGGTTTGACGGGCCGCGAACGGTTTCACATTCGCGGGATCGCGCAGGATCTCAAACCCGCCAAACGCCTCGACGTCGTCGCGGTGGATCCGGACGGGCAGGAAACCAGGTTCCAGGTCAAATGCCGCATCGATTCCCCGATCGAAACCGAATACTACCGCCACGGCGGCATTCTCCAATACGTCCTGCGCGATGTGATGAAGGGCTGACCAAAACACCGCCGCGCGCCCCCGCGCGTCGTCTGCCAGAGACACGGCGGGCAGGGCGGAGGAAGGAATAGTCGGATTATCCCCTCCCCCGTGTGAGGTGGCCGAAGGCCGGGATGGGTCAGAATGATTTAGTCATTGGCGTGACCACAGGGCCGGCATCCCGCGCCGGACCATTCCTCGACGAAAACCGTTTCAGGAATGACTGGTTCGACGATGCAGAACGTGATGTAATTCCTCGGTCCACTTTGATTGCGATATTCCGCCTATTGGGATGTCTGAACAGAGAAGTAGCATGGATGACACCTGCCATCTTTACACGGATCTGGCGTGGTTGTGGCCCATGTGGGGCGATGCCGCCACGGAGTACGCGCGCTACGGCCAACACGTCACCGGACTGATTCGCCGACACGCGAAGCGCCCGGCAACCACACTGCTGGACATCGGCTGCGGGGGCGGGAAGAACGTCCTGAACCTGAAGCGGGAGTTTGACGTTACCGGCTTGGACTTGAGTCCCGTCATGCTCGCGCAGGCGAAGGATCTGAACCCCGACTGCACATTCCTCCAAGGCGATATGCGGACGTTCAAACTCGGCCGGACATTCGACGCCCTTCTCATGGACGATGCGATCTCGCACATGAACCGCCGTGCCGATTTCGTGGCGGCGTTCCGCACCGCGTATGCCCACCTGAATCCGGGCGGCGTACTGGTCGCCACTCCGGATGTCACGACCGAGACGTTCCAACAGAACAAAACCAGCTTGACCTCGGCCACGCGAGACGGATTGGATGTGGTCTTTGTCGAGAACGTGTACGATCCCGATCCTGCAGATGAGCAGTATGAAACGACCATCCTGTATCTCATTCGCGATCAGGGACGCCTTCGGATTGAGACCGATCACTGGACACTGGGGATATTCTCCCTGGATACGTGGAAACATGTCCTGCACGAAACGGGTTTCGAGGTGCACGAGGGGCGGTACAACCAGGAAGAGGAAGTCTACACGGTGTTCACGTGCGTCAAGACGGGTTAAGCGGGTCGGTGACGCGTAACCGTATCCGTGTTGGGATACCGGATTTCCTTTTCGTATTCACCTCAAAATGTGACATAGTGTACCTTCACAACTGATTTGAGGGGTGCAAGCGAACACTTGAACGAAAGGAACCAATAACCATGACCCAACCAAAGAAGAATCTCACCACGTCGGCGGGCGCGCCCATTGCCGACAATCAGAACAGCCTCACGGCGGGTCCGCGCGGCCCGGTATTGTTGCAGGACTATCAGTTGTTGGAAAAACTGGCGCACCAGAATCGGGAACGCATCCCTGAACGACCGGTCCACGCCAAAGGATGGGGCGCGCACGGCACCCTGACCATTACCGGCGACATCACGCAGTATTCCAAAGCCGCCCTTTTCGCTGAAGTCGGCAAGAAGACGCCCATGATTGCCCGGTTCTCCACCGTCGCCGGCGAACTCGGCGCCGCGGACGCCGAACGCGACGTGCGCGGGTTCGCCCTGAAATTCTACACGGAAGAGGGCAACTGGGATATGGTCGGCAACAACACGCCCGTGTTCTTCGTGCGTGACGCCTACAAGTTCCCGGACTTCATCCATACGCAAAAACGGCATCCGCGTACCAATCTCCGGTCGCCCACCGCGATGTGGGATTTCTGGTCGCTCTCGCCGGAAAGCCTGCATCAGGTCACGATTTTGATGTCCGACCGCGGACTGCCCCGGGATGTGCGTCACATCAACGGATACGGTTCGCATACCTACAGCTTCATCAACGCGAAGAACGAACGCGTATGGGTGAAGTTCCATTTCAAGACCATGCAAGGGCACAATTTCTGGACCAACGAAGAAGCCGCCGAGGTCGTGGGCCGCACCCGCGAATCCACCCAGGAAGATCTCTTCAGCAGCATCGAAAAAGGCGAGTACCCGAAATGGAAGTTTTCCGTGCAGATCATGACCGACGAACAGGCGCAGCAAACGCCGTTCAATCCGTTTGACCTGACCAAGGTCTGGCCGCACGGGGATTTCCCGCTCATCGAAGTCGGGATCCTGGAATTGAATCGCAATCCGGACAATTACTTTGCCGAAATCGAACAGGTCGCCTTCGCGCCGTCGAACGTCGTGCCCGGCATCGGATTCAGTCCGGACAAGATGTTGCAGGCGCGCATCTTCTCGTATGCGGATGCGCATCGGTACCGGCTCGGCACCCATTACGAAGCGTTGCCGGTCAATGCGCCGAAATGCCCGGTCCACCATTATCATAAGGATGGGCCCATGCGTTTCTTCGAGAACATGCCCAACGCGGACGCGTATTACGAACCGAACTCCTTCGACGGGCCGAAAGAGCAACCGGATCTCGCGGAACCGCCCTTGCCGCTCGACGGCGATGCGGACCGGTACAATCATCGCGAGGGCAACGACGATTTCAGTCAACCGCGCGCCTTGTTCGAATTGTTCGACGCAGACCAACGTCAACGGCTGTTCAGCAACATCGCCGGCGCCATGGAAGGCGTGCCGGAGGAGATCGTCGAGCGCCAATGCAAGCTCTTCGATCAGGTCCACCCCGAATACGGGGCCGGCGTGCGGCAAGCCCTCAAAGAGTAACCGATGTATACAGACAACGACGCAACCGATGCCGCGCTCTGCATCCGGACGGTGACGGCACGTGCAAGGCATGGGATCCGCTTTTTGAGTCTCCTGCCGGTGCTTTTCGTTATCGCCGGTTGTACTCCGCCCGCCCCTCCGCCGACGGATGAGCCGGAACCCGAATCGGAACCGATGGTCGAAGTGCCGCCCGCCATTAAACACGTCATTGTGGTGGCGTGGGACGGGGTCCGGCCGGACCTTCTGCAGTCGGCTGATACGCCTCATATTGATCGCCTGGTTCGCGAAGGTTCGGTTTCCTGGAATGTCTGGACCGTCTGGCGTCCGATCACGCGCACGGCGTTGCCCTCCCTGCATACGGGGGCCCTGCCCTCGATCCATGGCATGGATCAATGGTCGGGGGTCATCCATGCCGAGACGATCGCCGAAGTGCTGGATGAAGCGGGCCTGACCAGCGCGTTGATCGGATCGGATCAGATCCTGGGCGGCGGTCGCGCCACCCATGCCACCGGCTATTACTGGCATTCCGAATCCGCCGCCCACTTCATCGACCGCGCCATTACCGCGATGGAACAGCATGAACCTACCTTCATGTATGTGTACAACCCCGAACCGGACAGCGCCGGACACAGCCACGGTCACTGGAGCGACGACTACCGCGAGGCCATTGAGGTGGCGGACCAACATCTGGGGCGCCTGCTCACACATCTGGAAGAGGCGGCCTTGCTCGATGATACGGTGATCGTGGTCACCACGGATCACGGGATGACCGGACGCGCACACGGATACGGCTTTGAGACGGACATGCGTATCTTTTCGATCTGGCGCGGACCGGGGATCCGGTCGGGATACGAAATGCAGGATCGGGTTGAAGTTCCCGAACGGGAAGCGGGTAAAATGACCGTGCAAGTTCACCGGATCGCGGACACCGCATGGAGCGAGGATACGGTTACCTGGGATAATCAGCCCGCGTTGGACGGATTGGTGACGGAAACGCTGGTGGATGCTACGGGCGTATTCAGCTGGGACATTACGACGCTTGTAGAGCAAGCGCACACGACCGCCGCAGCGACAGACGACGACCTTCTTAGTTTTGCGCTGGTGTCGCCTCACGAAGGCGAAGGTCTTCCCTCCCCCGAAGTCGAGGACGCGTTCAATCCCACGCTCTACTCCGAAATCAACCGCGCCGTATTCTTCAATACAACGCATTGGGACAACGGCGTCGCGCATCCTACGCTGCATGTCATCTACCACACCGCGGACGGAGAAGAATCTGAATTCCGCATCACGCCGACCGCCAACACGATGGTCTTGGCCGGAGAGCCCGGATCCAATTACGGGAAACAAGGCAATTTCCATGTGGGCTATTTCGGAAGTGGCGAAGCCCGGGCGCTCTTTACGTTCGACCTGAAGGACAACTTGCCGGAAGGCGCTACCATTCAGTCGGCCGCATTCAGGGCCACCTGCTGGCGATTATTCCCCCCCGGCTATCCCAAAACCCGGGTGGCTCATCACCTGATCGACATCGCGCCCACGATCACGCACCTGCTCGGACTGCGTCCACCGCGCGACGCGACGGGCCGCGTGATCGAGCAGCTATTGGAGTAGCCGCATAGGGACGGTACACATCCATCCAGAAGGCCAACGCAGCCCTGCTACGCCGCAACAAATACAAGCACGAGCCCAGCGGGAGAGTGCGCAGCGTGAAAGAGTTTGATCCGCATCCCCTAAGGTGTTTGGTTGGACGAGAGTAGGGTTTTTCATTGCCCTTTCAGCAATAATCCTTATCGTATGCCATTCAAATGGGGCGGTCGGGGTGGTGTGGACTGTTCCCAAGGGCTTTTTTCAGGGAGAACCATGAGCAATTCATCGAATGACACGTCGCAGAACCATGACATAGAGACCCGGGAATGGATCGAATCCCTCGAGGACGTCCTCCGTATATCCGGTCCCGAACGCGTGCAGCAATTGCTCCGCGAGATGGAAATCCGGGCACACGGTGCTGGCGTTCCATTGCCGTTTACCGCGAACACCCCGTACATCAACTCGATCCATTTCGATGAACAGCCGCCCTACCCCGGGAACCGGGAGATCGAATGGCGAATCAAATCCATTCTGCGCTGGAATGCCATGGCCATGGTGGTTCGCGCGAACAAGGCCGATGCAAGTATCGGCGGACACATCTCCACGTACGCCTCGGCGGCCACCCTCTACGAAGTGGGCTTCAACCATTTCTTCCGGGCCGCCACGGACGATCATCCGGGCGACTTGGTATACTTCCAGGGGCATGCCAGTCCCGGAATCTACGCGCGCGCCTTTCTTGAAGGCCGTCTCTCGACGAAGAAGCTGACCAATTTCCGTCGGGAACTGGCTCCCGGCGGGGGGCTTTCCTCCTATCCGCATCCTTGGTTGATGCCCGAATTCTGGCGCTTCCCCACGGTGTCCATGGGGTTGGGCCCGATCATGTCCATCTATCACGCCCGTTTCATCCGGTATATGGAAGACCGGGGCTTGCGACCGCCGACGGATCAAAAAGTCTGGGCCTTTCTGGGCGACGGCGAAACCGACGAGCCCGAAGCGCTCGGCGCCATCACCCTTGCGTCGCGCGAAAAGCTCGACAATCTCGTATTCGTCATCAACTGCAATTTGCAACGATTGGACGGCCCCGTGCGCGGCAACGGACGCATCATCCAGGAACTGGAAGCCGCCTTTCGCGGGGCGGGCTGGAACGTCGTTAAAGTGATTTGGGGCGGCGATTGGGATCCGCTCCTGATGGCGGACAAGGAGGGCTTCTTGGTGAAGCGTTTCCACGAAGTGGTGGACGGCCAGTACCAGAAATATACCGTGTCGAAAGGCAAATACATTCGCGAGCACTTCTTCGGCAAGTATCCCGCATTGCTCGACATCGTTAAACATTTATCGGACGAGAAACTCGAGCGCCTCCGCCGCGGTGGACACGATCCGGAAAAGGTGTATGCCGCGTATAAGGCCGCGATGGAGACGAAAGACAAGCCCACCGTCATTCTGGCGCAGACCATCAAGGGCTACGGCATGGGCGAGAGCGGCGAGGGCAAGAACATCACTCATCAGCAGAAGAAACTGAATGAAGATGAGCTTGCCGCCTTCCGGACCCGGTTCGGCATTCCCATTTCGGACGAGGAAGTGGGCAAAGCGCCGTTTTATCGTCCGCCCGACGACAGCCCGGAAATGAAATACTTGCACGAGCGGCGCAAGGCGCTGGGCGGCTATCTGCCGAAACGCAAGAACACGATGGTTTCGATCAAGGCGCCGGAAGAAAGTCTGTTCGAGGAATTCTACAAGGGAACGGACGGTCGCGAAGTATCCACCACCATGGTGGCCGTACGGATCCTGACCAAGCTTCTGAAGGACAAGCACGTGGGCAAGCAGATTGTCCCGATTGTCCCCGACGAAGCGCGCACGTTCGGGATGGAAGCCCTGTTCAG
>SKXR01000292.1 GCA_007128275.1 Kiritimatiellia bacterium | reverse complement strand
TCGAGATCGCTGAACAATGCGGTGTTCACACTGTTTGCCAGATTGGCGGAGCCGATCAGGTTGGTGGTATTGATGTAGATGGCGATGGATCCGCCCGGCTGGCCGGTAAACTTGCGATGATCAAGACTCAATTGGTCGAGACTTTCTTCGATCGGCGAAGAAATTAAATAGCCTCCGCTCGAATTCAACGTAAGCGCTGTGCCGGTCATGGTGTCGCTGTTCTGTGAATCATAGGCCGACCACACGATCCCTTCATTGGTCCAGATGATCGTCCGATAGGTGGCGTTGGGGTCGCCCGTCCCCGAAAACCCCTCGAAACCGCCTGTCCCGATCGTTGAGCTCGTGAAGGATTCATCGGTATGCGCATCGAACACGTAGCCCGTGGCGCCGGTGGGCGCTGTCCAATAGGCTTCAAAAAAGGCGTCCTCAACCTGACCCAAAAAGAGTTCGGGCGTATCGGGCGGCGGGCCAAGGCGCGTGATTTCGACCTGGTCGGAGAAGGTCTCAGGCTGAGCGGCGGCGCGCTCGATGGAGAGGTTGTTGAAGAAGAAGTCGTAATTGGCGCCTATGCCCGCGCTGTGATTGAAGGCGCGGAATCGGGTGATTTCCATGTTCGTTCGGCCGGCAAAGGAGCGCGACCACAGCGTTACCGCGTTGGCCGTCAAGTCATAGGTGTCCTCGTCGATGCGCGTGAGGGTCAATTCAACACCCGCATCGGTGTAGGGCAGGGTGGTGGTGAAGCCGGCGACGCTATCATTGATGCGGTAAAAATCTTCTCCGCCCACGAAGTAGAATTCAAAGAGGTATTCACCGTCCGCATTCAGAAGGGCAGCGCCCACAGAACGCCCGTTCTCGATGGCATTATTCTCGATGGTGACGCGGAACGTATCGCCCGACTGCAGCGGTTGCGCAAGGGGGCGGTCTGCTTCGGCATGATCTCCGCTATTCGCCCACAGTCCCCACGCGGGGGAATCAATGTCCAGATTCGTATTCTCGGCGGATGTGGCGATAAAGTGCCCCGCATCCTCTCCCGTGGTCGTCCAGATCCATGCGTTGAACCCGTACCCGGCGTTGTCGCCTTCCGACCATGTGACGCCGGCGCTGTCGTCCGCGATGATCGTCACCGCGGGATCGTTGGTGCCGGATATCGTGAAGACGTTCGGCCCCTCGGCTAAAGCCACCGCGTTCACGAGCCATGTGGGACCCACAGCTACGGCGCCGTTGCCGCCTGTTGCCGCATTGGTCCAGGACAGCTCGCCCCGCAGAACCGCGTTGGCCTCGCCGGAGATATCATGCGAATCGGCCGAAAAGGGGACCGTTATGTCCGAGGGCGGATTCGTGATGGTCAGGTAACGGACGCCCATGGCCGTGATGGGCGCCGAGACCGTGGCGTCTGTCCCGTCCAATTGCAGAACCAGTTGGCCGTCGTAGTGGGCCTCCGCCAGTGGTGAGAAGCGGACCACCACGTCGCGGGACGTTCCCGCAGGCAAGGCGCCGGTCCACGCGCCTGAAAAGCCGTCAGGTAAGACAAAATTAGTGACCACGACCGGGTCCGGGCCGGAATTGCGCAAGGTCACGACGCGATCCTCGTCCGTGTCGATCAGCACCTCGCCGAAATCAAGGTCGGCATCCAGCAGCAGTACATCGGCGGGATCGGTTGGAACATCCATGCCCGACACGAATAACGAGTACAGTTGCGGGCTGTTGCTTAACGTGCCCTGATAATTGACGACGATGGTGTAGGTGCCGGGTTCGGAAGGCGCGGCAATAAAGACCTGTTCGACGTTGTCGGTATTGTTCGTGCCCGTCGTTGCCGCCAGACTCATGGAGGCTTGGGTCCATGTCCCGACAAAAGGCATGACGTAGGGGAGGGATTCCGTGCCGTCCGGTCCGATGATCTTGACATCCAGGTTGTTGACCAGGCGCGATGTCCGATTGTCCGTGGCCGTTGTCGCGGGGCCGGCCGGGTCGGTCCAGGCCAGCGTAACGCGTATGGGCGATTCCCCGTCCCATAGCGCCTCGTACGTGAGCGGGCGGTTGGCGGAACTGATACTGTCTTCCGTCAGCCGGATACTGCCCGGCCGGGAGGCATAGTCGTTGAGCAACGCCACGGCTTCCAACGCGTTGATCAAACCCCAGCCATATTCATAGTCTGGCCCCGGTCTTCCCAGGTCGTCAGCCGTATGAATGAGCAGTCCTTTGAGTGTGCTGGCGCGCAGGGCTTCGCCGGGAAAGAGGCGCTTGTATTCCTCAACGAGCAGGGCTGCGGTTCCCGCCGCGTTGGGCGACGACATGCTGGTGCCGCTTGAATTGTAGTAGTGACTATTGTTGTTGTTGCCCGAAGACTTGAGGGACACTCCATTAGCCACCAGATCGGGCTTGATACGCCCGTCGTCGGTCGGCCCCCACGAGCTGAACCAAGCCATCGTGGCTGCGGTCAGGCTGCGCTGTTCTCCGCTCACGGCATCATTCACGGCCCCCACGGTTATCACATTCTTGCCCACGGCATGGTCGGCGATGATGTCGTATCCGCCCCGATAGACGCCGTCCCCGGGCGGATGCTGATTTGGATCGTAGGAGACCGTTGATCCGCCGGGACTCAACGCAACGGTACTCCCTGTTGCAGGGTTGTCCGCCCGATCATTCCCCGAGCTCCAGAAAATGGAATAATACGGCTTGCTGAAGACCAGCGCGTCCACATCGCGCGCAATTGTGTTGTAGCGCCCAAAAACGCCATCGAAGGCACTGGTGCCCGAGCCGCCGCCGTACCACTCGAAGTAGCTTCCGTTCCAATACCATCCTCGGATAAACCCGTAACTGTGATTCGAGATATAGATCTTGCCGGCTTCGTTGGGAGCGGCCGCGCCGCGCGAAGTCATTTCGCTGAAATCGTTGTTCCAGTCATAGGAATCGACACGGGCGGCCGTCGCCATCCCTTTGGCGTCGGCGTCCACGCCCGCCGCGATCATCGTTCCGCCGACATGCGTGGCGTGGTTGATCGACGCGACATTGTTCATGTTCGCCATGCGCCCGCCGGAAAACTCCTGGTGCGACGTGCGCCCGGCGCCGCCGTCCCACATGCCGAGGACGAGATTGGTTCCGGTGAGGTGATAAGGCGCCGCTTGAAGCAGATTGGCCCCGGTCGATATGGCGGCGTTGATGTTGTGGGTCTCGTAATAAAGGGGCTGGCCGTCTTCATCGATGCCCACCACTTCCCGAATACGACCATCCGGGAGCTCAACACGCAGCGGGAGACCGAGTTCCTCGGCGCGCCGGCGACCCGCTTCACGGCGCAGGTCTTCGAGCTCCTGCATTTTCCTCACTGTGCGATCAAGGGTTTCGGGGTCCGACAAATCTCCAGCCGCTTCAAGAATGTCAGCAAAACTCAACCGGGCAATCCGCGCAGGGTCGATTTCTTCCGCACGGTCATCCCGGATTGCTTGAAGGATCGAAATCGCCGCTTCATGGTGCTCTTCCTGATCAGCCGGTGACTCCGGGGGGGGCTGGCGCTCTGATCCGCGCTCGGGAGGGACAGGTCCGTTTGATGTGGCGGGATCGTTTGAGGCGACGAAGGGTGTCTGCTCGTCCTGTTCGACGGGATCTGCGGAGTGTTCGGTGTCGTCTTGGCGGAATTCGTCGGGTGGATTCTGCCGGTCTTCATTGGGGAAAAGGGCGAGCACGCCCGCTATCAGTAGTAGCAGCGTACCCGCAACGAGTAATCCCTTTGATGTAGTGCGCACTCTCACGTTGTAGACTTGTGACCCAAGACCTCTTTATAGCTATACACCGAAATACCCTACCCCGAACCATGAAATCTGCTCTTTTGTCGGATTCCAAGCGAAGAACTTACGCCATAATGGGTGGGCAAGACATTCGGGACATTTATTAATCGAATTTGCGCTCTTGACTTACGTGGAGCGGATCAATAGTTTAAAGCCCTTTTCGTAGCGGTGGCATCGGCGCGATCAATCGTCCGGGTTTTTGATTTCCGTTTGATTATGGTATGGTGGGATGTTTTCACCGCCGAATGCCCGATGGTGTAATGGTAGCACACGGCCCTTTGGAGGCCAGAGTCAAGGTTCGAGTCCTTGTCGGGCAACCAAGACCCGGTGGCCGGGTAGTCAGGGGACAGTAGGCGTGATCATATTTTCCGGAACAGTACACCCCGAGTTGGCTCAGCGGATAGCCGCGTTCATCGAGCAGCCGTTGGGGGCGGTCGATATCAGCCGGTTTCCGGATGGCGAGATCGCGGTGAAGATCATCGACAACATTCGGGGGCAGGACATCTTTTTTGTTCAGCCCATCTGCTCGATGCCGAACGAGGCATTGATGGAGTTGTTGATCATGATCGACGCGGCGCGCCGCGCCTCGGCGGCGCGGATTACCGCGGTGCTCCCTTTTTACGGGTATGCGCGACAGGATCGGAAGGATCAGCCGCGCGTGCCGATTACGGCAAAGTTGGTGGCCAATCTGTTGGTGGCGGCCGGTACAAACCGGTTGTTGACGATGGACTTGCATGCGCAACAGATTCAGGGTTTCTTTGATATCCCGGTGGATCATTTGTATGCGGCGCCGGTCATTGTGAAGTACCTGCGTTCTTTGGATCTGGGCGATCTGACCATTGTGTCCCCGGATGCGGGCGGTTCGAAGATGGCGTATGCTTATTCGACCATGTTGGATACGGGGCTGGCGTTTGTAGCGAAACAGCGGCGCAGCCCCAGCGAGGTGACGGCGATGGATGTGGTGGGCGACGTGAAGGGCCGGAATTGCATTCTGGTTGACGACTTGTCCACGACGGCGGGCACGTTGTCGGCGGCGGCGCGCATTCTCTCGGAGCGCGGCGCCCGGTCGGTGCGCGCGGCGGTCACGCACACGCTGGTTGCGGAGAAGGGCATGAAGCGGCTGAAAGAGTCGCCGATTGCGGAGTTGATTACGACGGACAGTGTCCCCCGAGGAGCGTGGGACGGGTGTCCGATCAAGGTGTTGTCCGTGGCGGAGTTGCTGGGTGAGGCGATCAAGCGGATCACCGACAATCAGTCGGTGACGTCATTGTTTAAGGTTCATTGAACAGGAGTTGAGTAAGGATGAAAGAGGAGATTAAGTTAGCGGCCCGCTTGCGGGATGAAAAAGGATCCAGCGCGGTCGGCCGGCTGCGCAGAGAAGGATTTGTGCCCGGGGTGGTCTACGGCACGGCGGAGCCCCTCAATGTGAGTTTCAGCGCGGCGACGTTTGCCTCGTTGCAACGGCATCACACGAGCGAGAACGTGATGCTCAGTCTGGATATTGAAGGCGATCGTTCGCGCAAGGTATTGATTCGCGAAGTGCAGCATCACCCGCTCACGAGCGGCCCGCTGCATGTGGACTTCTATGAGTTATCGATGACCAAGAAGGTTGGTGTGGCCGTGCCGCTTGAGTTGACCGGGTCGCCCGTGGGCGTCACGCGCGACGGCGGGGTGCTTGAGCATCTCTTGCGCGAAGTCGAAGTGGAATGTTTGCCTGACGATATTGTTGAGCTCTTTGAATTGGACGTTTCGGGGTTGGAGATCGGTGATCGGTTGACGGTGGCCGACATTCCGCTCGACGCGACTCGGTATGAGATGGTCACCTCGACCACCATCGCCGTGGCCGCCGTGGCGGCGCCGCGGGTAGAGGAAGAGTCCGCCGCGGAAGCGGGCGAAGTGGCGGAAGGTGAGGAGCCGGAAGTGATCGGCGAGAAGGCGGAAGAGGGCGAGGGCGAGAAGAAGGAAGAGGAGAAGTAGGACGTAAGAAGTAAGAAGTAAGAAGTGAGAAGTGAGAAGTGAGAAGTGAGAAGTAAGCACCGAACACTGAATACTGAATACTGAACACTGGGGCTTCACATGTGGCTGGTGGCCGGGCTTGGAAATCCGGGGAAACGTTATGAACGAACCCGGCACAACGTCGGTTTCGAGGTGGTCGATGCATTGGCACGCCGCGCCGCCGTTTCGTTTCGGCGCAGTTGGCGGTTTCCGGGAGACCTTGCCGAAGTCCGGGACGATGGGGGACGGTTGTTGTTGCTCAAACCGCGCACGTTCATGAACCGGAGTGGTCAGGCGGTCGGGCCGGTGTTACGGCGGAAGGGGCTTGCGCTCGCCGAGATGATCGTGATAGTGGATGATACGGATTTGGAGTGCGGAAAGATCCGTCTTCGTCGTCGTGGGAGTGCGGGTGGTCATAACGGGTTGAAATCGGTGATCGCGGCGCTCGGCAGCGATGATTTCATCCGCCTGCGCGTGGGCGTAGGGGGGCGTCCGGGAGACCGCGACATGGTGGACCATGTGCTGAGCGGGTTTGCTCCGGACGAGCGAACCCGTGTGGATGAGGCCGTGGAGCGCGCCGCCGAAGCCGTGTGGTGCGTGGTACGGGACGGTGTGGATCCCGCGATGAATCGATATAATGGGTGATGAACGTATGCTTGGCGCCGGAGGACGGTGCCGTGGAGCGGGTGCGTTGATCAAGCCGCTGATGCGCGAAGCCGTGCATCGGAAAACCTCAATGAAGGAGAAGTAGGCAGTTGAATACATACGAAGGCATGTTCATTTTTCAGGACTCGTTGAAGGACGACGCGTTGGAAGCGTCGGTCAAAGATGTACGGGAAGAAATCGAGAAGCTCGGCGGCGCCATTGAAAACACCGCGCGTATCGGGCGGCGTCCGTTTGCGCGGTTGCAGGGCAAGCGCCAGAAAGCGGGCCAGTACGTGGTCATGAATTTCCTGTTGGATCCGTTGCAGGTATCCACGTTGTTGGCGCGGTTGCGCATGAAGGAAGAAGTATTTCGCGCGCAGATCATTCGGCAACCCATAACCGAGGAAGCGGCCACCGCCGCCAAGGAAGGATAATTCACGATGGCTTCGCTCAATAAAGTATTTCTGATCGGCAACCTCACCCGCGATCCCGAGGTGCGCTACTTGCCGTCGGGCGCGGCCGTGGCCGATTTGCGTCTCGCGGTGAACCGCAAGTACAAGAACCAGCAAGGCGAGGAAAAGGAAGAAACCTGTTTCGTCAGTGCCTCCGCGTGGGGGCGCCAGGCGGAGACGTGCGGGCAGTACCTGTCCAAAGGATCCCCGATCCTGATTGAAGGCCGGTTGCGGTATGAAGAGTGGGAAAAGGACGGACAGAAGAACAATCGTTTGACCGTGAACGCCGAGCGCGTACAATTCATGGGATCGCCGCGCCGGGACGCGGCCCCGGGCGATGCGCCGCCTGCGGACGAGCGCCGGTCGGCCCCGCCGTCGGACAGCGGATCCGCTCATGAAACCGGCGATGATGACGACCTGCCGTTCTAGGCGGGCGCGCAGATTCTGAATGTAAGAACAGGAGAGAGAGACAAGCATGATGAAGAGAAAAGCGAGTACCAATCGCCGGAGCAGCAGCCGCTTCGACAGCAATGACATGGGGCGTGGACCCAAGCACCTCGAAGGGGTGGAACACATCGATTACAAAGACGCCGAATTATTGCGGCGTTTCATGACGGAACGGGGCAAGATCATGCCGCGTCGAACCACCTACGCCTCCGCCAAGCAGCAGCGCCAGATCCGCCGGGCCATCCGCCGGGCGCGGGTGATGGGGATGTTGCCGTAACCGTTTTCAGGAGAATCACTATGGCCAAGGAACTAATTCTGCTTGCCGACGTCGAAGGGCTCGGCACGGAAGGGGAAATCGTGCGCGTGGCCGAGGGCTATGCGCGCAATTTTCTGTTGCCCAACAAGAAGGCGGCGGCGGTTACATCCGCCACCCGGCGTCTTGTGGAGAAGAAGAAAGAAGAACGACTCGCCCGCGAGGCGGCCGATCGTGACGCCGCACAGGCCGTCGCCGAGCAACTCAAGAAGGCGTCGGTCACGTTGACCGTCAAGACCGGTGAGAACAACAAGTTGTTCGGCTCGGTCACCGCCGCCGATGTGCTGGATACGCTGGAAAAACAGGGCATCAAACTCGATAAGAAGCAGTTGGAGCTTACGGCGCCCATCCGCGAGTTGGGTGTGTTCGATCTTCCGGTCAAATTGCATCCGGACGTGGAAGCCACACTCAAAGTGTGGGTCGTAGAGGAATAAGGGCATATGGCTTCCAGGATCACTCCCGCCCAATCGCCGAAGAGTGATCGAATACCCCCGTACAGCGAAGAAGCCGAGCGCGGCGTGTTGGGTTCGGCGCTTTTGGATGCAACGCGGGTCATCGATCTATGCGTGGAAAAACGCGTGGTGCCCGATTCGTTTCACACGCCGGCTCACCAGACGATTTACGAGATCCTCGTCGACATGAACAACGCCGGGCGGGTCATCGACCTGCTCACCGTCGGGGAACGACTGGAGTCCGCAGGCCTTTTGAGCCGGATCGGTGGTCGCGAATACCTCCTGCAACTCGTGGATTTCACGCCCACCGCCGCGCATGCCGAACATTATATCGAGATCGTGCGCCAGAAACATCTGCTCCGTACCATCATCGACTGTTCCCGCACGGCGATCGACAAGTGTTACGATTCGGAAGAAGACGCCGACGAAATCCTCAGCGAGTCCGAGCAGCGCATTTTCGATATCGGCGATCAAGCCGATCGGGGACTGGTCCCGTGGCCCGAACTGGTCCGGGATTCCATGAAGGAAATCGAGGAAATCTTCCTGCAAAAAAAGGGCATTACGGGGATTCCCACGGGGTACCTGGACTTGGATCATAAACTGTTGGGCCTGCAGAAGAGCGACATGATCATTATCGCCGCGCGCCCGTCCATGGGCAAGACGTCGCTGGCCATGAATATGGCTGAGAAGATCGCTTTGGGGGAAATCTCCGACAAGAAACCGAGACCCGTGGCCGTGTTCAGTTTGGAAATGTCGCGCGAACAACTGGTGCGACGTATGATCTGTTGCCGCGCGCGCGTGTCTTCGCACAACCTATCCAAAGGTTTTGTGTCCCAGGTCAATCACGGTCATCTCATGCAGGCCGCCGATTCGCTGATCAAGGCCCCGTTATATTTGGACGACACCGCCGGATTGACCGCGGTGGAATTGCGCGCGCGTGCGCGCCGCCTCAAGAAGCGGTTCGATATTCAGTTGATCGTCGTCGACTATCTACAGTTGTTGCACTATCCGCAATACGCCAAAGAAGGACGGCAACGGGAGACCGCCGCGATCTCGGGCGCTCTGAAGGCCATGGCCAAGGAACTGCGTATTCCGGTCATTGTCCTCAGCCAGTTGAGCCGTGCGCCGGAAACGCGCGACAAACTCGGCAAACCGAAGCTCTCGGACTTGCGCGATTCCGGTTCCATCGAACAGGATGCCGACGTCGTGGCTCTGCTGCGCAGGCCCTGTAAGTATCCGGAGGACGAAGACTACAACGACACCTCGCTTTCCATTCTGGACATCGCCAAACACCGGAATGGGCCGACCGGCGAAGTCCGCCTGCATTTCGAAGAGGAATTCACCCGGTTTGAGGACCGGGCTCAGCGGGGCGTGGACCATGACGAAGCCTTTGCGCCCGACGAGGAAGGGGTCGAAGTATGATCCGTTTCTGGGGGCTGTTCCTGGTGCTGGCGTTCTGCTGGTACACCGACCCGTCCGCGGCGCAGGCGCCGACCGTGGCCCAGGTGCGCATCGAGCACGAAGGGCCCGGCGTGCTGGACGACGCCTCGGTCCGCGCGTTCATCAGCCTGCAACCCGGCGATCCGTATAATCCGAATGTCATCAACCGCGACGTGCGCACCCTGCAACAGACGGAACGTTTTTCGCGGGTGGCCGCCAAGCTGGATGTACGACCGGACGGAAACGCCGACGTCATCTATGTGGTCGAAAGCAAGCCCCGCCTGCGCAGTATCTCGGTGGACGGCGCCGAATATTCAAGCAATCGACGCGTCCGCGATTTGCTCGACCTGAACATCGGCGACCGGGTGGATGACACCACCCTCGCGATCAAGGCGCAACAAGTCTATGAACATTATCAAAAACGTTATTTTCTGGATCCGAAACTGACTTGGACCATCGCGGTGGACGAAGTGGCCGGTACGGCCGATGTGCGTGTTCAGGTCAAGGAGGGGACGCGCGCGGGCGTGTGGCGGATCTCGTTCGACGGCAACGACAATCTCTCCTCACGCGAATTGCGCCGTGTCATGCGGCAAGGGGCTTGGCGCCCGTGGTCCTGGATCACCAAAGGAAACCGATTTGACCCGCACCAGTTGGACGCCGATCGAGATTCCTTGCGTCGGTTGTACATGGACCATGGGCATCTTGACGTGCGGATCGATGATCCGATCATCGAAGACGGCCCCGGCAAGAATATCCGTGTGCATGTCCCGATTGAAGAAGGGCCGGTGTACCGGCTCGGCGAGGTGGCACTGGAAGGGGTTACGCTCTTCCCGGAGGAGGAGGTATGGCGCGCCGTGCAGGTGCGCTCCGGCGATGTGGCGTCAATGGGGGCCATTGAACAGAGTCGGAGCAATCTGCGCGATTTCTACGGAAGCCGCGGCTACATTCGGACCATTCCCCGGTATCGGATAGATCCGGACTTTGACGAAGCGGTGGTGGATCTCGAATACGAAGTCGAGGAGGGCGAACTGTCTTATATTCGCGACATCCGTATTCGGGGAAATACGCGTACGAAAGACAAGGTGATCCGGCGCGAACTGGCGATTGTCCCGGGCGAAATCTTCGACGAAGTGCGTGTGCGGCGCAGTG
>SKXR01000284.1 GCA_007128275.1 Kiritimatiellia bacterium | reverse complement strand
TTGCGAACGCGACGCTCTCCCAACTGGGCTACCGCCCCATCAATTCTGGCCCGATCGCCGGAAACGCGGGTAATGGACACCATTCCATCCGCGTTGTCAACATCTTGATGACTCCCAGCAAAGACGGTGGGATCCATTTTCTTGAAATACATGTCCTTCCGCCTTGAAACTGTGCCTCGGAAGTGCTTAATTCACACCTCATATCGCCACCCCATACCAACGGATAGTCTCGTGAGAATCGTAATCGTCGGAGCAGGCAGCGCAGGTCAACAATTGGCCCGGCGACTATGCGCGGAACGGCATGATGTCGTCATGATTGACGCCCATGCGGAGCCCCTGGCCGAAATGGAAGCGCAACACGACGTGATGACGGTCATCGGCCCCGGCTCCAGCCCACAAACATTGGAAAAAGCCGAGATCGGGAAGGCCGATCTTGTCGTGGCCGTCACCAGCCAGGACGAGGTCAACATTCTCGCCTGCCTTCTCGCAAACGCGGCGGGCGTGCCCCATAAGGTAGCCCGCATATCCGATACGGATTATATCCATGAGTCAGGCCCCTTTGATCTCCGGCATATGGGTATCGATATGGTCGTGAGCCAGAAAGAAGAGTGTGCGCATGATCTCTTCAATGTCTTGCGCCTTCCCGGTACGATCGAAGTGGTGGACGTACTGGATGAACGGGCGATCGTGGTCGGCATCAAAATCGACATCGACAGCCCCCTCTCCATGGCCTCCCTCAACCACTTCCCGGAGCCGGACCTCATCCATAGAATCCGATTCATCGCCCTGCAACGTGCCGCCAAGCTGTCCATCCCGCGCGGCGACACCCAGTTCATGATCGGCGACGATGTCTACCTGGTCGGGGAACCGGATGCCGTCTCGGAATTCATGCAATGGGCGTATCCTGACCGCCCTCAGTTTAAGAAGATCATCATTGCCGGCGGCGGTGATTTGGGTCTTCACCTCGCCCAATTGCTCGAAGGGATTGATGTGAATATCATCCTGCTGGAGCCCGACGCCAAACGCGCAGAATTCTGCGCCGACCGATTGGACCGAACCCTCGTCCTTAAAGCCGACCCGCTCGATCCCTCCACATTTGAAGACGTGGGGATCACTTCTGATACCGCGTTCGTCGCCGCCACGGAAGACGACGAGAACAACATCATTTGCTGTTTGCTCGCGGAAAAACGCGGCGCCTGCTTCACCGCTGCGCAAGTGATAAAATCCGGGTACGCCCCGATCATCAATAGCCTGAGTCTTATGGACCGCGCGGTGAACCCGTACACGTCCATGATCAACGCCATTTCCCGGTTCATTCGGGGCACCGACATCGAGGCGGCGGCCACACTATACAGCTTGCCCGGCGAAATGATCGAGGTCCGTCTCCCCGCGCGAAGCCCCTGGACCAACCGGACCATCGAAGATGTCGGGACGATCCATGATGGGATCATCGCCGCGGTGCTGCGCGAAGGGCGGGTCATGGCGGCCACCGGCGACCTCACGCTCAATGCCCAAGACCGGCTGGTCATGTTCGCCCTGCCCAAGGCGTCAACCAAGCTACTCGCCACCTTGCGCGGCGCCTAACCATGGACTTTCGCATGCCATGAACTTTCGAGCCGTATTTCACCTCATATCGTATTTGCTGTTCTTCACGACGATCGGCCAATTCGTCAGTTGGGGCGTTTCCATCGCGTACGACGATCCCGCCGCCGTGCGTTCAGGCATGCTCCATGCCGCGCTGATTTCAGCCCTCTTCAGCGCCATCCTCTGGTTCATCACGCGGGGACCCATCGATCTCTCGCGGCGTGACGGTTTCGGCATCGTCACCTTCGGCTGGTTGACCGTCGCCCATCTGGGCGCCCTGCCCTACATACTTACCGGTGACCTCGCCGACCCCGTGTCCGCGCTTTTCGAGTCCATGTCCGGTTTCACCGCCACGGGCGCCACGGCCATCGCGGTCATTGAAGACCTGCATTACGGCGTTCTGTTCTGGCGCGCGCTTACACAATGGTACGGCGGCATGGGGATTATCGTATTGTGCGTGGCCATTCTCCCGTTTCTGGGCGTCGGCGGCATGCAGTTGTATCGCGCTGAATTTTCCGGACCGTCCAAAGATCGCCTCACCCCGCGCATCGAATCCACGGCCAAATTGCTTTGGGGCGTCTACCTCCTGCTCAGCGTCGCCGTCATCCTGCTGTTTCGTGCGGGTGGAATCACCTGGTTTGACTCGATCTGCAAAGGCTTTACCACCATTGCCACGGGCGGATTCGCCACCAGCAATCACAGCGCCTCCGCGTTCGACACCCTATACCAGGAACTGGTCATGGTCACGTTCATGATCCTCGGAGCCCTCCACTTCCCGCTCCATTACCGAGCCATCACGGGTAAGCCCTTGAACTACTTCAAGAACCCCGAGTTTCGCTTCTTCATGCTCTGCTGGCTCGGATTCACCCTGTTCGTCACGCTCAACATCTGGGGCCCCCACTTCGACACGTTCGGCCAGTCGTTCCGCGCGGCGCTCTTCCAATGCACGTCGATCATCACGACCTCGGGATTCGTCACGGAGGACTATGATCAATGGCCGGCCGCGTCCCGTCTGCTGCTTGTCGTGATGATGATCATGGGCGGCTGTGCGGGTTCGACCTCGGGCGGGATCAAGGCCATTCGCGTTTTCGCGCTGATCAAGAAAGGCTTGAGGGAAGTGCGTTTGTTCATTCTTCCAAATGCCGTCGTCCAAATCAAAATCGGACGCAAGACCGTGGAACAGGAAATCATCTCGAAGATCAC
>SKXR01000015.1 GCA_007128275.1 Kiritimatiellia bacterium | reverse complement strand
TCCGGGGCCAATGCAATCTCCGTTCACGCTACCGGCTCACCGAGACCCATGCTTCGCCGAGATGAGTTCTCTCAATATCCCCTCCTCGGAGGGGTGGCCCCGAGCCTTGGCGGGGCCGGGGTGGGTTGGATACTATGTCGAAAAGAATCAGGCATTGGTATCAGGGGGTGTGATCCCCGAACTCCGCGACCGTTTCCATGAAGACTTCTTTCAGGGCGGCATGCACATGGTTGTTGGAACAGAGTGCTCGGAATCGCCCATTGCCCAGTTGCTCGATGACTTCAAATCGGCCGCCGGCCCGTTCCAGGATCAAGGCGGCCGCGGCGGTATCCCACGGATAAATGCCGAGCGCGGTGTAGCCTTCCGCCATGCCGCACGCCACGCGGCAGATATCAAGGGCGGCGGCGCCCATGACCCGGACCTTCTGTGCGCGGTGCAGGAGTTTCCCGTACAAGGCCGCACCGGCCGGGAAATCGTACGGCTCCTTGTTGGTGTCCGTCATGATCAGCGACCGTTCCAGCTTGTCGATGGTCGATACGGATAAGGGATTGCCGTTCAGCAGCGCCGCTTGATCGCACGCGGCCGTATATAGCTCGTTGAGGTCCGGCGCGTAGACCACCCCGGCGAGGGTTCGGCCTTCGTGCTCGACGGCCACGGAAACGCACCAGAGCGGCAGGCCGTGTGAGAAGTTGACGGTGCCGTCGATGGGATCCACGATCCAGCGCGGCTCCGCGGCATCGCGGTCATGACTCTCTTCTTCACCAAGAATCGGGTGGGTGGGATACCGAGCGTGAATCGCGTCGGACGCCCGCGTTTGCGCTTCGGTATCCAAGGCGAGCTTGACGTCGTGTGCGGCGCGTGCATGGACTTCCGTCCTGCGATGGGCTTGTTCACGCGCGTGATCGCCCGCAGCACGCGCGGCGGCGATGGCACAGTCGAGTAAGTCGTTGATGGGTATGGTCTGCATGGTCTTATGGCTTCATTGGATCAGTGTGCATGCATCGGATAGTACCGTTGGAATGGATCGGCGCAAAGCCCCATTCTCCGGGACCCTGGGCGCGGCAGCGCATCATGGATTCCCGTGCCCCGGCAATTGTTTGCTGCGCCGTCGCTCCTCTCTTAACAGGTTGTGCATGGCGCGGCTGACTTCGCGGCGCATTTGTTCGTCGGGCGGGAGCGGTTCGATATATGGCTGATCGTTCTTCCACCACGCCGTCGCGCGTGACAAGAGTCCGAGACGCGTGCGGCGCAGGATGTCGAGTTCTCGTCGTATGCGATGCAGGCTCAATGGCGGCCGGCGGCGTGCCCCGATCCGTACGGCTTCCGCGTATTCCCGGGCGGCCCGTCGATAGCGTCCCTTCATGATGTGACATCGGCCGAGGTAGTAATGCGCAAGAATATTGAGTGGTGCGTAGACGAGATACTGTTCAAATATCTCCGTTGCCTTGCCGATGTCGCCCCCGTAAAAGAGGGTCTTGCCTTCGCGGAACAGGCAGAACCGTTCCGTGCGTTCCAAGTCGAGCAGCAGCGTTTGCAGCGTGGTGTTGCGGGGGATGGTGTTTCCGACCATCATTTCTTCGAGGATGTCATCGGCGAACGAGTCGAGAATCGATGACGCTTGTTTGAGCGCGTCCGCGGTGTCGGCGTACGGCCGGTCCGCATCGCGGGGGAAATGTCGCGCGTCGTAGGCCGCCCGGGTGAGCGGGTCGGAGAGGATGTTGAACGCCTCGACGAGCTGCTTGAAGGCTTCGGTCTTGGCCGGATTGCCTGCGAATCGGTCCGGATGACAAGCCATGGCTTGTCGATAATAGGCCTTCTTGAGTTCGTGGAATCTGCTGTCCGGTTCAACACCCAGGATCTTGTAATAATCCGGCATGCGCATGGGGGCGGGAAGCGTCGTTCAGAAGTTTTCGCAGAACGGACAAATGAAACGCTGGTTTTGGGTTACTTGTTGAATGCGCTGTACGGTTTCCGTGGGGAGGTCGAGGAACTTGACCCAGACCCGATACAGTGTATCGCCGTTCAAAGGTTCGCTGCATTGAACCACCAACCCCGTGCACTGGACTTCTTCGTTGTTTCCTTCGGCGTCGGGAATGGTGAACTTGCATTCGAGCAATTCACATTCGGCCACGGCGCTGCAGGTGTAGAGCTGGACCCCCAACGGGCAAAACTGAAAGGTTTCCGGTTGCTCGATCGCGTCGTTATCGCCCAGATAGACGAGGACGTTCTCTTCCGCCCTGAACTCAACCGTTTCAGAGGTATCCCGTCGTGAGATCATGACCGTTCAGATTCCTGATGCCTGTTGTTTGATGGTCGCTGCATGTCTAACCTTACTTTCGTCTCCCACAATGTCAAACCCCGTCCCCCCCGCCTGGATCGAAGATACTTCTGCGTACGAATCATTTCAAGCGATCAACGCATCCGTCGCACGAGAAGTATGCCGATGACGAGGAAGATCATGTTCGGCAGCCACACGGACAGCCAAGGGATGAGGGTTTGATTCTTGCCAAGGGCCATGCCGAAATTGATGAGCACGTAGAAGGCAAAGAATAGACCGAGCGCCATGGCCACGCCGCGAAAAGCGCCCTTGCGTCCCGTGTGCGCGCCGATCGGCAGTCCCAACAAGGTCACGATGAGGCAGGTCCATGGCATGGCGAGCCGGTAATGCAGGTCGACCTCATGCCGGGCCAGCGTGTCGCGCGACACATGCTGATGCGACCGAATGAATTCCAGAAGTTCGCGCGAGGAGAGAAATTCGGGATCCTTGGTGACGTTGATGAAGTCGACCGG
>SKXR01000179.1 GCA_007128275.1 Kiritimatiellia bacterium | reverse complement strand
TTTGGAGGGCGAGGCTCCCGCCGAGCCGCTGCCATCACACTCCTATGGCTGGCTCTCCCCCTTCTCGCCCACGCTCAATCGATGGCCATCGACGATTTTTCCTATGCCTCGACGCGCGACGCCGACCGCGCTTGGCGCGCGCACACCTCTTCGCCGAAAACCGTCAGCGCCGAACCCGGCGCCCTGACGTTTCCGATTCCTTTTGCTGCGGATCAGGACCGGGTGTACTGGGATCGCGAACTGGATCTGGACCTTTCCGGCTACGACACCATCAACCTTGACGTGACCTGTCCTCATCCGGACGCCATGCGCTCTCTGGCCGTCTACTTCAAAAGCGGCAACGGCTGGTACATCTGGAACCGCCCCCTGCGCGAACCGGGCCGCCAGGTGCTGCACATGATGAAATCCGACTTCGAGACGGAAGGATCACCGGCGGGCTGGCACCGTATCGAATCCATCCGCCTTTCCCCTTGGAAAGGAGCCTCCCGGAACACCACCCTTACCCTGCACCGCCTCTATGCGCATACCCCGTCCATTCTGATGGTTCGCGGTACCCGCATGCCCGCCGCCGAACACAACGTGGCACGACGCACCACCCAACGCGTCAGCCAATGGCTGGCTGATCTCAACCTTTCCCATACCGTACTGGAAGACCGGGCGCTGACCGCGGATCGCTTGCAACGCGCGCGCATTGTCATTCTTGCCTTCAATCCCAGCCTAACCCCGTCCGTGCGCGACCTGTTGCAAAGGTTTGTCGCAAACGGCGGCCGCATTATGGTTCTGTATTCAGGGGACGAACCGCTTGCCCGTATGCTCGGCTTCCGGTTGGGCGCTTACCAATCCGCGGAAGGACCCGGACAATGGGCGGCAATTCGTTTCACCGACCCGGAGGCGCTGCGCGTTCCGGAACGCGTATATCAAGACTCGTGGAACATACGCGCCGTTCATCCCGCCTCCGAATCCGCGCGCATAATCGCCTGGTGGGAAGACGCCCAGGGCCGGCGCACGTCCGATCCGGCCTGGACCGCTTCCGACAAGGGCGTTTGGATGTCCCACATCCTCTTGCAGGGCGACGACGACAACAAGCGCGCCATGCTCGCCGGACTGCTCGCGCATCTTCATCCCGTCATCTGGGCCGACATCGCCCGATACGCCCTCGGTCAGTCCGGTAAAGTTGGCCCGTACGCCTCCTTCTCGGAATCGCTGATCGGTATTCGCGCCCTCGCGCGATCGGCGCCGGAGCGCGAGCGCATCCAACAGCTTTTGAAACAGGCCGAAGAGCAGGAACGGCGAATGCGAATGCTCTACCGAAGCCGGCGTTATCCCGAGTCGATCGATCTTCAACGCGCGCTGCGCAGAAACCTCATGGAAGCCTACGCCCTCGCACAACAGCCCCGAACCGATGAGCTGCGCGGCGTTTGGGACCATAGGGGAACCGGGCTCTATCCCGGCGACTGGGACCGTACCGCCCGGTTCCTCGCCGATCACGGCGTTAACGCCCTGTTCGTAAACATGCTCTGGGGCGGCGTCGCCCACTACAAGAGCGAGGTCCTTCCCCGCTCAGTCACCTTCCGTATGTACGGCGACCAGCTCGAACAATCCATCCGTGCGGCACGGAAACACGGCTTGGAGCTCCATGTTTGGATCGTCTGCTGGAATCTCACAGGCGCACCGCCGGAATTCGCGGCGCGCATGCGCGCGGAGGGACGCACCATTGTC
The DNA here is from genome assembly GCA_007128275.1 of Kiritimatiellia bacterium. Lineage (GTDB taxonomy): Bacteria > Verrucomicrobiota > Kiritimatiellia > SLAD01 > SLAD01 > SKZA01. Next base: position 8,975 of record SKXR01000179.1, on the reverse strand, counting down.
ACCGCCGACGGCGAACCCATGCCTTGGTTGAATCCCGCGCATCCGGAGAACGTGCGGCTCATGGTCGACAGCCTCAAGGAAGTCGCCGACAAATACGATGTCGACGGCATCCACCTCGACTACATTCGTTATCCCAACCGGCAGACGTGCTACTCCGAGTACTCCCGAAAACGCTTTGAGGACTGGCTGGGCCGATCCGTGTCGCGCTGGCCCGCCGACGCGTTGCCCGGCGGATCGCTCGACGAAGCGTATCGCGCGTTCCGGGTCGATCAGATCAATCTGGCCGTACGGGCCGTGCAGCAGCAGGTAGGCAAGGCACACCCGACACTCAAGGTTTCGGCCGCCGTGTGGGGCGGGTATCCCGATGTCATCCGGAGCATCGCGCAAGACTGGGCGCCCTGGCTCGCGCAAGGGGACGTTGATTTCGTCGTGCCGATGAATTACACCGCCGACCACAGCCGATTTACGCATCTTACGCGCAGCCAACTTCGCTTGCCCAACGCGCGGGGCAAGATCTATCCGGGCCTCGGCGTCACGGCCTCGGAAAGCCAACTCGCCCCCGACCAGGTCATTCAACAAATCAACGCCTTACGGGAACTGGGCGCGCCCGGCTGGGTCCTCTTCGACCTCAACAACACGATCCGTTCAGAAACCCTGCCGGCCTTGCGGCTGGGCATCACGCGGGAATGAGCCAGTATCGTCCCATCCTAATCACTCTCTTGATCCGCGCGCTGATCGCGAGCCCTTGTTTTATCATTGGCATGCTCACCCTGCTGCATGCCCGCGGCGGATTGTTTGGAGGGGTTGGCTTCGCTTTGATCGGTTTCGCCTTCTTCATCCTCGGGGCCATCATCATGGCCCCGGCCGTCGCGCGTTTGTTTGCGGAGCCTGTGGGGAATTTGTACTGGCCGGGCGGCACGTTCGATCGCCCGCAACCGATGTATGGGATCCCACAAACGAAACGCGCCAAGGGACTGTATGAGGAGGCCCTGGCCGATTTGGAGAAGATGACTGAAGCGTATCCGGATTTGGTCAAGCCCTACATGGAGATGCTTGATATTGCCATTGTGAACCTCAACGACGCGCAACGAGCCAACGCCATTTACCAACGCGGAATCGCCAGACTCGAGAAGACCGAAGACAAGGAAATGCTCGCGCGCATGTACGGCGCATTGCGCACACGATTGCGGGGGTCGTCCGAGAACCCCCGAGGGTCCATACCCCTGCGCCCCGACCGGGAGCAGCGGAATTAATCAGGTTTCAATTCCCCGATACGCCCCATCACGAGTTCCACAATCTTGTCGTAGTCCGGTTTCCCTTTCGAGTCGACACCGAACTGTTCCGGTGGGATGGGTTTACCAAAGTACACGCGCACTTTCTTCGGTTTGATCCATGTGGCGCCTTTCGGCCAGGCGCGATACGTTCCGTCGACATAGACCGGCACCACCGGGACACCGGCCTTGGCAATCAGAAAGCCCACCCCGCCCTTGGGCTGCTGCAATTCACCGTCCAGACTGCGGGTGCCTTCCGGAAACAGGCAAACCACTTTGCCGCTCTTCAAACCGTTCAAGGCGGTGCGCAACGCCGCCAGATCGCCTTTAGTCCGGTCAATGGCAATGGTCCCAATTTTGCGATACCACCACCCCAGTACCGGCGCGTCGAACAGATTGTCGCGCGCCATGAAATGCACCACCCGATGGCCGATGGCCACGCCCACCATCGGGGGGTCGAGGAAGCTGACGTGATTGGGCGTCAGGATACAGCCACCGGTTTCGGGGATGTGTTCGCTTCCGAACGACTGGAAGCGAAAGTAGAACAGGGAAAGAAACCAGGTTATGGCCCGTACGATCCAATAGAGTGGATGTCCGCGCTCCCGTTTCATACCCGTGTCCGGTAGGCGTCCACCTCATCCACGATCTGATCCACCACCTCTTCAATGGTCATCCCGGTCGTGTTGATCACCTTCGCGCCCAAGGGAATTTGCAGGGGGGCGGTCTTCCGTGTGCTGTCGATGGTGTCGCGCCGTTTGAGGGAAGACATGACTTGCTCCACATCTCCTTTTCCTTCCGTGGCCAACAGCTCCTTGTGACGGCGACGCGCGCGTTCCTCCGGATCGGCGTCGAGGTAATATTTGAACGTGGCGTCGGGAAATACCACCGACCCGATGTCGCGCCCCTCCATGACCAGATCTCCGAAGTCCGCCGTCTCGCGCAGACGATCCACCATGAACACCCGCACCTCGGGAATCACGGCAATATCCGCCACCCGTTCGCGGACGGGTTCGGAACGCAGATGATCCGTGGGATCTTCATCGTCTATCGTGAACTTCAACACCAGGTCCTCGATGAAGAAATCCCAATTCGTTTCATTCATCAGGCCGATCACGGCTTCGGCGTCTTTCACGTCCACGCCTTCGCGAACCGCTTTCCATGTCATTCCTCGATAGAGCGCGCCGGAATCCACATACATGATTTTTAGATTCTTCGCCGCTTCCCGTGACACCGTAGATTTACCCGACGCCGAGGGACCGTCAATGGCAACAATCATTTTGGCAGTGTTATTCGACATGGCCTCCCAATCGTGTTAAGTCATCCCAGAATCCGGGATATGAGGTTTCAATACAGTTTACATGCTTGATCATCAGTGGCGCATCGCTGAACAGGGCCAGCACCGCCATGGCCATCGCAACACGGTGATCGCCGTAGCTGTCGACCATGCCGCCGGACCGCACGGAAGCCGGTCCGCTGATCCGCATGCCGTCTTCCATTTCTTCAACAGCCACACCCATCTTCTTCAAATTCTCGCACATGGTCTGAATCCGGTCGGATTCCTTGACGCGCAATTCATGGGCATCCTTGATGACCGTCTCCCCTTCCGCAAGCGCCGCCGCAACAGCCAGGATCGGGATTTCGTCGATCAAATTCGGGATCTCCGCGCCGCCAATGACCGTCCCCTTCAATCGTGATCCGGACACGCGAATCTCGCCGACGGGTTCGCCCGCATCATGCTTCTTCTTCGGTGACACCTTGATCCGGGCGCCCATCCGCTTGAGAACGTCCAGCACCGCGGTGCGCCTCGGATTCAACCCCACGTTCTGCAAGGTCACCGAACCGCGCCGATGCGCCGCCGCCGCCACCATCCAGAAAGCGGCCGACGAGATATCCCCGGGAATATCCCATGCCCGCGCTTTGAGGACCGGACCATCCGGGCCGAACCCCTCCACGGTAATCGTCTGGTCCCGGACCGTCACCGGCAACCCCAACGCCTTGTAGATCTGTTCCGTATGATCGCGGGTCGGTTGCGGCTCGATAATCGTTGTCGTGCCCTCGGCGCGGAGCGCGGCCAGCATGATACACGATTTGACCTGGGCCGAAGCAACGGGCATTTCATACTCGATGGCCTTCAGCGCTCCGCCCGTCACACGAATCGGCGCACACCCCTTTTCGCCCATCAATTCCAGATTCGCCCCCATGCGGCGCAACGGATCTTCGATGCGGCGCATCGGACGCGACCGCAGCGAATCGTCGCCCGTCAGTACCACCGGCATGTCGAACCCCGAAAGGAATCCGGTCAACAGGCGCATCGCCGTACCGGAATTGCCGAGATCCAACGGGCCCGCGGGTTGGAGCAATTTCCCGGACGTGCCATGGATATAGAGATCCCCTTCTCGCGTCAGATGCGTCCGGGCGCCCAACGCTTCCATCGCCTTCAAGAGCCCGATGCAATCGGCGCTCTTAAGAAATCCGTGCACGCGCGAAATGCCCGACGACACGGAAGCAAGAATGCCCACGCGATGAGAGATGCTCTTATCGCCCGGGACCGCAAGGGTTCCGGTCAGTTTTCCGCACGGCGATACCGTAGCGGTATCCGGTTTATGAAGCGTCAACACCATCTTCGTTATTCAGCCGGACTACTCGCCATCAACGCACGACGACAATCCCGGCTAACCTCTAGAAACCGTTTCACTTTCTCAAACTCTTTCCGTTCCATCCAGCCAATCAATTGATCCAGTTCGGAGCGAAACGCCCGCAGCTCGCTTCCGATGGCGCCCGCATTCGTGCTGACAATATCATGCCAGATCTCCGGCGACCCATCCGCGACGCGACTCGTATCGCGGAAGCCCGTCCCGCAAAAACGCCCCACCAGGACCGGCGCCCCGTCCCGGCCCGCCGTCGCCGCAAGTAAAGAGGCGGCCAGATGCGGCAAATGACTCGTCCGCGCCATCAATCGATCGTGTTCTTCGGCGGGGATGACCGTCACCAACGCGCCCACGCCCGCCCAAAACCCTTTCACGGTGCGCACTGCTTCCTGGTCGCGCGTCTCGTCTTCCGGCGTCACCACCACCAGCGCCCCATCATACAGGTCCGCGCGCGCCGCCTCAATCCCTTGTTGTTCCGAGCCCGCCACCGGATGGCTGCCGATAAACACCGCGCTCGAACCGGCCAGGACCGCGCCGATCTTATGCGCCAATTCCGCTTTTGTGCTGCCGACATCCGTCAGCAGCGCGCCTTCCTTGAAACCGGCCTTCGCCTGTTCCACCAATTCCGGGATGGTTAGGATCGGCGTGCATAAAATGATGAGATCCGCGCCACGAACCGCTTCGGCCGGATCATCAAACACCTCGTCCGCGATCCCGGCCTTTAACGCGGCATCCCGCGTCTCGGCCCGGCGCGCATAGGCCGCGATCACGCCGTCGAATCCGCGCGCTTTCAGGGCCAACCCCAACGAGCCCCCCATCAGACCCAACCCCATTATGGCAATGCGTTTCATCATCTAAACCGTTTGCAAAACATCCGTTAACGCTTCCAGAAATCGCGCATTCTCTTCCCGCGTACCGACCGTCACCCGCACATATTCCGGCAACCCGTAGCCGTCCATCGGCCGGACAATGACGTGGGCGCGCTGCAACGCCTCAAACACGTCACGCCCGTTCCCGACCTCGACCAACAGGAAATTCACACAGGAAGGCACATACCCGATCCCGGCCCGGTCCAACGCCAACGCAAGCTGTTCGAGCCCTTCGCGCACCATGCGGCGCGTGTTCTCGACGTGGGCCTGATCCCGCAACGCCGCCACCGCCGCGGCTTGGGCCATGTAATTCACATTGAACGGCTGACGCGCGCGATTGAGCAGCGTCATCAACTCCGCCGAACCCACCGCGTATCCGAGGCGCAGCCCGGCGAGACCGTACGCTTTGGAAAACGTGCGCAACACGCACACCGAACGCCCCTCGCGCACATAGCGCAGCGTATCCGGCTGATCTGGCGGATCGAGCAACTCCACGTACGCCTCGTCGATCACCGTCAACACATGATCCGGAACCCGCTCCACAAAACGATCCAAGGAGTCCGGGGTCACACACGTGCCCGTCGGATTGTTCGGATTCGCGATAAACACCAGTCGCGTCTTCGGCGTGATCGCCTCCAGCATCGCGTCCAGGTCGTGCGTGAACGCCCTCATGGGAACCGCAATGGTATCCGCCTGAAAGAGCATCGCCATCAATTTATAGATAACGAACGCGCGTTCCGACATGACGATCGCGTCCCCCTCCGACAAGAACACATGGCCCAACAGCTCGATGATTTCATTGCTGCCGTTACCCGGCAGGAGTTGCGCCGGGTCCACCTGTAAATGGTCGGCCAACGCCGCGCGCAGGTAGTAGGATCCTCCGTCCGGATACAAATGCATGCGCCCCGCCTCGGCGCGCATCGCCTCCATCGCCTGCGGCGAAGGCCCCAGCGCATTCTCGTTCGACGCCAGCTTGATGATGTCGTCGATGCCGTCCAAGCCCAATTCCCGTGCGACCTCTTCGAGGGGACGGCCGGGTTCATAGCTGGGCAGCGAGGTCATCCATGGTTTCGGCGGCGGACTCATGCGGACGCCTCTCCGGCGACGGCCTTGGGGTAGGAACCCAACACCGTCAAGATCGCGCAATGCTCGTTCAACGCGTCCAGGGCCAGCCGGACTTTCTCGTCCGACACATGTCCCTCTACATCGACAAAGAAGAAATATTCCCACTGCCGCGCCTTGCTCGGGCGCGACTCGATCTTCGTCATGTTCAACCCGTGCGCACGCAACACGTCCAACGCCCCGCACAAGGCGCCGGCCTGGTGTTTCACGCCGAAATAAAGCGAGGTCTTGTCGTTGCCCGTGGCCTCGCCGTACGACTTGCCAACCACGAGAAAACGGGTCGTATTGCCGCCCAGATCCTGGATGTCCCTGTCCAACACGGACAAGCCATACAGTTCCGCCGCCAGATCGCTGGCCAGCGCGCCGCTGTCGGTTTCCTTTGACGCCATTTCCGCGGCACGCGCGGTGCTCGAGACGGATACCAGATCGACGCCCGGCATATGATCCATCAACCATTGCCGGCACTGACCGAACACCATCGGATTGCTGTACAGCTTCTTGATCTGGTCGCGCGGCACGGCCGCCATCAGGTGATGGGCGATCGGCAAATAGATTTCCGCGCAGATTCTAAGCGGCGTCGTCGTGAACTCGTCCAAGGTATGCGTCACCGCGCCCTCGGTCGAGTTCTCGATGGGCACCACGCCATAATCCGCTTTCTTCTTCTGCACCTCGGCAAACACGTCGCCGATCGTCTGGCACGCCTGATAGGCCACACTCGCGCCAAACCGCGAACGGGCCGCCTGATGCGTGAACGTCGCTTGCGGGCCGAAATACGCGATCTTCACATCATGTTCCAGCGCCAAGGCTGCCGACATGATTTCGCGATAAATGGCGCAGATCGAATCGTTTTCCAAGGGACCCGCGTTGAGGCCCGTGACACGATCCAGCACCGCTTTTTCGCGGGCCGGGACGTACACTTCCTTCCCGTTTTCCTGTTTGAGCCGCCCGATCTCCATTGCGGCGCGGGTCCGTTCATTCAACAGCTCAACCAACTGCGCGTCCAGCGCATCAATGCGCTTCCTAAGGTCATCCAGGTTCATTGCGATTCCCGATCTTCTTCGTCATCGTCCTCATCATCGTCAAACTCGTCGTCATCATCGAACTCGTCCTCGGCGTCCTCGTCCACCCGTTCGCCGTCCAGCGGATCGCCTTCTGGAAGCTCCTCAGGCGGTTCCGGTTCCTCATCCGCGGGCAACGAATCCGTTTCCTCGTCCGCAGGCGCAGTAGCCTCCGCCAAGGCCTTGTCTTTCCGCTTCAATTGTTCGGCTTCGAGCCGGCGCAGTTCTTCGGTGCCCGGTAAATCGTTCAGGGATCGGATCCCGAAATGTTCCAGGAATTTCTGGGTCGTCCCGAACAGCCACGGACGTCCCGGCAAATCGCTCCGTCCCACCACGCGCACCAATTGCAGATCCAACAAGTTGCGGATGATCTGGTCCACCGCCACGCCGCGCACGGCTTCGATCTCCGAGCGCACCACGGGTTGACGGTAGGCAATAATCGCCAGCGTTTCAAGCGCCGGACGTGACAGGCGATTCGGCTTCCCTTTCTCCAAGAGCACGCGCAACCACAACCCGCAGCTCGCGTCATTGACCAAGCGGTAGCCGTTCCCCGTTTCCCGGACATGAATCCCCACCGCGCGCGACGTCAAATCCTCGTTCAACTGCGCAAGGGCGTCCACCAGCATCTCATCCGTCACGGCGCCGAAATCCTTGGTGATGCCGCCGTGCTGTTCCGCGGTCTGCGCAAACACGTGGCGCATCTGACTGAGCCCCACCGGTTCCTTCGCCGCAAAAAGCAGCGCGCCGATGATCTGTTTCAATTCCGGCATGATTTCGACTTCGCTCATTATTCCTCCGTCACCCTCTTCAATTGAATCGGCCCGTACGGTTCGTCCTGCGCAGCCCGGATATGTTTCAGGCGCATCAATTCCAATACGGCCAGAAACGTACACACCACTTCGTGTCGCGATTTCATGCCCCGGAACAGGTCCGTCAACGAAATCTTCTCCGCCCGCTCCATGAGCGCGAGCAGATGGTCGATCTTCTCGCCGACCGTAAATCGTTCCGCGAAGATTTCGCGCAGCTCTTCTTTCTGGACCTTGCTCAGCGCGTCGTTGAACGCGGCAATCAGATCAAATATACTGACGTCCTGCAACGCCACATCCGGCTGCGCGCCCAATTCCACGCCTTCGCCCGTGCGGATGAACACATTCTCCTGCAGCTCTTCCAGACCCTGCAGATGAATCGCGGCGTCCTTGAACTTCTTGTATTCCACCAACTGCCGCACCAGATCCCAGCGCGGATCACCTTCTTCTTCCTCTTCCTCCGCGGTCCGCTCCTCCACCGGCAACAGCATGCGGCTCTTAATCATCATCAGCGTCGCGGCCATGACGATAAACTCGCCCGCTATGTTCAGATCCAGCATGCGCATCAAATCCAGATACGACATGTACTGCGTCGTAATCCGCTCAATCGGGATATCATAGATATCCACTTCTTCCTTCCGGATCAGGTACAGCAAGAGATCCAGCGGCCCTTCAAAAACGTCCAGCTTGACGCGGTATTCTTCGGGAGGCGTCATGAGGCTTCCAGTCCCGCCGCCTGGCGAGCCCGCTGCAGGGTTTCCGCCGCTTCCTTGCGCGCACGCCGCGCACCATCCTGAAGCACGTCTTCCACATACCCCGGATCGTTGGCCAAGGCCGCGCGCTTTTCGCGATACGGCGCAAAATGCGCTTCGAACAAATCCGCCAACGCCTTCTTCGCCTCGCCGTAGCCCATGCCGCCCGCGCGATATTTTTCCGCCAAAGCCGCCTGCTGATCCGGCGTCGCCAAGAGCTTGTAGAGCGAAAACACGTTGCAGGTGTCGGGATCTTTCACGTCTTCCAACGCTTTGCTGTCCGTGACAATGCGCATGATGCTCTTCCGGGCGTCTTTCGCGGAACCAAAAATCTCTATGGTGTTGTTGTAGGATTTCGACATCTTCTGCCCGTCCACGCCCGGGACCACCGCCACCTCGTCCCGGATCGACGCTTCAGGGATCTTAAAGACCGGCCCGTACTGGTTGTT
>SKXR01000019.1 GCA_007128275.1 Kiritimatiellia bacterium | reverse complement strand
TCACCTGCACGCCGAACAGCTTGAAGGGCCATGCAACGAGGAACAGCAGGTCGGGCGGGTTGCAGAGATGAATGACCTTGAAGCGATGCCTGCGCCACGCTTTCCACGCCAACCACCACTCCCCCCACAGCGCCGAGGCGTATTCCGCAAAAAAACCGAAAAAGCCGCCCGCTTCGCCGCTGATCCAGTGACGATAGATTTGGATGCCGTCCAGCTTCTCTTCCGGCGCGTTGTGCCCGCGCATCCGGGGACAGATCACGACCACCTCGTAGCCTGCGTCGCGCAAGGCGCACGACTCCTGCCACACCCGCCGGTCAAACGGAACCGGCAGGTTCTCGACAATGATTAGAATGCAATCACGGGTGGACACGAATGACCGTGGATCGGGGGTTAGTCTTTGATTCGTTCATTCTTGGCGCAAAACTACTGAATTATCTGCCGCCTTACTAGTGAATTACCGATATCCATCAGATTAGGGCTTCACATCCGGCCCCGATTACTACTATATGTAGGGCATTCTAACAGTCTACCAACTAGATATTGTGTTTTCGGGGGCGTTTTGAAGCTAATTAAGCAAGGCAAGGTGCGTGACCTCTACTCGTTAAGCGACAGGCAATTGCTCTTCGTCGCCAGCGATCGGTTGTCGGCCTATGACGTCGTCTTTCCCGATCCGGTTCCCGGGAAGGGCGTGGTGCTCACGGCCCTCACACGCTGGTGGCTCGAGCAGGCGAAAGGTCTTGTGCCGTCCCATTGGGCGGGGAACGACCAGGAACAGATGCGCGAACTGGTCATCGCGCATCCCGGGGCGCTGCCCTCCGACCTGCCGGAGCGCGCCATGATCGTCGAGCGGTGCGAAGTAATTCCGTTTGAATGCGTGGTGCGGGGATTCGCGTTCGGTTCATACCTCAAAACGCATCCGGAAGTGAAGCCGATGACCTCCTTTGAAACGCCGCTGTTTACCCCTTCGACAAAGGCGGAGAAAGGACATGACGAAACCGTGTCGTTTGAAGCCATGCGGCAAGCGTTGGGCGAGACGGCGGATACATTGAAAGAACTTTCCATTCGTCTATTCCGGTTCGCGTCGGGTATCTGCGCGAAAGCCGGGATTGTGTTGGTGGATACGAAGTTTGAATTCGGGCGCGATCGCGGCGGCACGATAAGACTGATCGACGAGTGTTTTACACCGGATTCGTCGCGGTTCATTTTGAAGGAAGATGTCGAACGCGGCGTGTACGATTCGTTCGATAAACAGATTGTGCGGGATTACGTGGATCGCATCGGCTGGGACCGCCGGCCGCCCGCGCCGCGCTTGCCGCCGGAGATCGTGGAGAAGACCATCGCTCGATACCGAGCCATACAGCAACGAATTACGGGAGTGCGCGTATCATGAAATACCGGGTCAACGTACAAATCAAGGACGGGGTGTTGGATCCAGAAATGGAAACGTTGCAGCGGCTGTTGAAGCGGTCGGGCGTGAAGGGAATACGGGAGCTGACGCATACACAGAGTTTTGAGATCGATTTCGAGGACGGATTCGACGAGGCGGAAGCCGAACGCATCACGGCGGCCGTGGCGGGGGACGTGTTGGCCAATCCGGAAATTCACGATTGGACTGTTGAAAAGGTATGAGCCGGCGCAAAGCAAAAATCGCGATACTCGATTTCCACGGCACGTTGTGCGAGCGGGATTGTTTCGCGGCGTTCGCGGATTTCAAGGAATTCGATCCGTACCTGATTTCCTCCGATTATGACCGGTTCCCCGCGCCGGTGGACGGCATCGTGGTGCCCGGCGGCTTTTCGTACGGCGACTATATCCGGCCCGGCGCCATGGCGCGCACGGCGTCGATTACGCGCGCGTTGGTCGAGGAGTCCCAAAAGGGCACCCCGATCATCGGCATCTGTAACGGATTCCAGATCCTGTGCGAGATCCGGTTGTTGCCCGGCGTACTGCTCAAGAATCGGGACGGCCGGTTCATCTGCCGGGAAGTGAACCTGAACGTGGCCTCGCGCCGGAATCCGTTTTTGCGACACGTGGAACAGGGCGTGTTGCGCGTCCCGATCGCACACAAGTACGGTCAATACTATGCGTCGCCGGAAACGCTGAATAAGCTGAAGGCTCGGGATCAGATTGCGTTGCGTTATTGCGACGCCGACGGGCGCGCGACGGACGAATCCAACCCGAACGGATCAGCGGAACACATTGCAGGCGTAACCAACAAAGCCGGCAACGTGCTCGGCATGATGCCGCATCCAGAACGCCGCAGCCTGCCGTGGAGCGCTGGACATGACGGCCGCCTGATGTGGGAGAGTCTCATTGCCTTTCGGGAATTTGCGTGTGCGGCTGGGTAGGGCGGGCAGAACCCACCCCGCCCTTCGGGCACCCCTCCGGAGGAGGGGATAGAGTAGAACTTACGGCATGTGATGAAAATGAACGGCCAACAAATGGACAAGACAAAGAACCGTCCCCTCCTTGGAGGGGATTGAGGGGTGGGTTGACAACGAATTGAGAACATGAAGCGATTGATTGATCAAATTCTGACGGCACGCGAGAAGGACGTGCTCCTGCACGGTCTGGGCCGCGAACCGACCTCCGCCGAACTCGCCATGGTCAGCGCCATGTGGAGTGAACATTGCGGCTATAAACATTCGCGCCATTTTCTGAAGAAATTGCCGCGTGACGGGGAACACGTCTTGGCCGGGCCCGGCGAAAACGCGGGCATCATCCGCATCAGCGACGATCTCGCGATCGCCTTCAAAATCGAATCACACAATCATCCCTCCGCCGTCGTGCCTTATCAAGGCG
>SKXR01000140.1 GCA_007128275.1 Kiritimatiellia bacterium | reverse complement strand
ATGCACATGGAAGGGTGGAACCATCGGGAAGTCCTACCCCTCAACATCCATCCCCAGCGACTCGCCGCCTTGCAAGAACGGCTGCTCCTCTTTCTCTACGACAAACCGCACGCCCATGAATCGCAGAGCGCGCAATCCGGTGAGGCGCGAGCGCTCCTGGAAGGCGAAGGCGACTTGGACCCATTCGGCGCCTTGCTGGATGATCCTCCTTCCACGGAGCCGCACTACCTCTCCGCCCGCCGGGCGGGCGCACTGGGCGGCACGGAATCGATCGAGCTCGGGGCCGGCTCCCTGCTTCTGTACACGCCTCCGGACAAACAGGACGCGGTCAGGGCGGCTCTGCAAGACCTGCCGGAACTCCCCTTCTCTTTCAGCGCGGCGGGTAGCCGCGTTGCGCACCATATCGAAACATGAACGCCACCCCCAAACCGCGTATCGCCTTGTGGTTCCGCTACGGACCCGCGGAACATACCGATCTCTTTCCCGCCATCCCCGCCGTCATCGAACAGCTCGCGCAACATGCGGAAGTGCATTATTACGGATTCAAGAGCGATCGCGCCGTCCCCGATCGCATCGCCCGCAACGCCGTGGTCCATGACCTCCCATTTCATATCAATCGCGGCAGCGAAAAAGACAAACTTCGAAAGACCCTGCTGTGGTATCTCCTCATTCCCTGCATCGGCCTCCGTTGCCGGCTCAACGGCACCCGAGCCGTCTTCATCGATGAATCCTTGCCGCTCATGCCCTTGCTGGCCCGCGTCTTCTTCGGCCGGAACGTCGCCTGCGCGGTAGCCGACTTCTTTCTCTCGGTCTACGCGGATCGCTCGTGGCTGATCCGGCGATGCGCCGGCTGGATACAGGCCTGCGACCGGTTCGCCTGGCGGCGCGTGGCCTGCATATTCACGCGGACCAAAACCGCGCAACGCTGGTTGACGGAACAAGGCGTACCCGCCGACCGCGTGCATCCCGTTTACGATCCCTGTGATTTCGACATCTATCACCCGGCGGATCGCGCCGAAGCGCGCGCGCAGCTTGAACTTCCCGCCGACGCCGTCATTCTCGTCCATCACGGAATCCTGCATCCGAATAAAGGCAACGACCGCATCCTGCGCGCCCTCGCCGCAGAGCGCGAACGTTTCCCGAAACTCATCTATCTGTTGATCGGGGACGGACCCGACATGGCGCGATTGCGCGCGCTCGCCGATGAGTTACAGCTCACCGACCGCGTCCGCTTCACCGGCTGGTTGAAGACCTTGCCGGAGGTCAATCATGCGCTCAACGCGGGGGACATCGGACTCGTCATGCGGGTCGGCCAGCCGACCGACGATTTTCACCTCACCGGCGCGCTCGTGCACAGCATGGCCTGCGGCCTCCCGGTCCTCGCCGCACGCTTGGCCGGCATCGCCGAAGTGGTAGAAGAAGACAAAAACGGGCTGCTATTCGACGCCCGCGATCTCGCCGACTTTCCGGACCAACTCGAACGCCTCTACCACGACGCCGCTCTCCGCCAACGCCTGGGCAACCAAGCGCTCGCCGATGCGCATACCCACTTCGATATCCGGCGAACTACGGAAGAAATCGTCACGCCGCTTTTGAAGTTGCTTGAGGAACGTCCAACTTCCAACGCTCAACGTTGAACGTTCGATGTTCGATGTTCAAAGAATCCGAAAGGAGCTTCGCATGGAGAACAAGTATAATCTGGAAGACCGCTTGCTCGAGTTCGCAACGGAGATCATTCGGCTTGTTGAGCAGATGCCTGCCACAAGAGCCGCCAGTCATGTAAGCGGTCAGATACTGAGGTCCGGCACATCGCCGTTATTCAATCACGGTGAAGCCCAAGCCGCCGAATCGCCCAAGGATTTCCTTCATAAATTGCGGATTTGCCTGAAGGAATTAAGAGAAACGAAACGCGCATTGCGCCTGATCATGAATGCGGCGCTCGTCGACGACATGGACAAAGCGACCACGCTCTTGAATGAGTCCGATGAGTTAATTCGCATTTTCGTGGCCAGCATCAGAACCGCCGAGCAAAAGGTGCTTCGCGAAGACGATACCGATCGATATAATACGGAATGAGAGAATAAAGAAACGTCCAACATCGAACGTCCAACGTTGAACGTTCAATGTTCAGTGTTCAATGTTCGATGTTCTCAAAAACATAATCATGCAAGCCATCATTTTACTCGGAGGACAAGGCACGCGGCTGCGCGATCTGTATCCCGACCGGCCCAAGGCGCTCGTGCCGGTCGCGGGCCGGCCGTTCATCGACTGGCAAATCGATTGGCTGCGGCGCGGCGGCGTGACCGAAGTCCATCTCGCCGCCGGATTCATGGCGGAACAAATCGAGGCGTGGGCCGCCACGCAAGGCGCAGTCACCGTAACCCGCGAGCCGACACCGCTCGGCACCGGCGGCGCCTTGAAATTCATTGAACCGCACATTCGCTCAGACCCGTTTCTGGTCGTCAATGGCGACACGCTCCTCCCCAAGCTCGATTTCCAACGATTGGGAAAACAGCATCAAACGTCTTCCAACGATTGGAAAATTACGACCCGAAACTTCCAACGATTGGAAAACGAGGCCGAAAACGATTCCAATGATTGCCTGCCCGCGCATGATGCACCGGGCTCTAGCCTCCCAATGACGTCAGATATTGAGGAACTCTCGCTGGACCGACGGCAGGCGGGGAAAACATGCATCGCGGTCACGCGCATCGAGCAGGCGGGCCGATTCGGCACCGTGGAGTTCGATGTGGACGGACGGGTGACCGCGTTTCGCGAAAAGGCGGATCGCCAAGCGGGCTGGATCAATGGCGGCGTGTACCTGATGGATCGCCGGGTGCTGGACCGCATCCCGTCCGACACCTTTTATTCGCTCGAGACCGATCTATTCCCTTCGTTGATCGCGTCGGACCTTCTATTCGCGCACCGCACGGAACCGCCCCTGCTCGACATGGGCACACCGGAAGGATTGGCGGAGATGGAGCGAATCCTGAACGCTTAACATGGAACGTTCACTTGAATTCCAACACCAGAATCAGGGTGCCGCCGTCGTGCGGGGGGCCGCCGAGGATGGCGGGCACGCCGCGGCGTTGGGAGACGGAGGTGCTCATCATGCGTTGACCACCTCGATACCACTGGATTTCGGCGCGGATCCGTCCGTCGCGCGAGGAGGCATTGATGTCCAGCGCGTATCCGTGTCCGATATCCACGCGCGATTGCGAGGGCAAAGTGATCAAGGTGCGTGTTTCGCCGAGAAACCCGTAATGCTCGAACTGAAAAATGCGGCGTAACCGGTATTCAATCCGATCCAAGCGCGTATCGAGCGCCGCCGGTCGATCGGAAGCATGGATCAACATCGCCTCCAACGTCACCGTCTGTGCCGACACACCGGTAGCAAAGCACACAAGTGCGATGGCCATCGGCAATCGAAAATCGAAAATCGAACATCGAAAATGCTCTTTACCCCGCATGTCCGTCCTCCTCACCGTTCTCGTGAACCAGCACCCAGATGACCGTTAAACCGGTCTCCGCATCTTCGTACACCATGGACATGGCGTCAGGCAGATCCGTTTCAACCCATTCAACCTCCGTGCGGTCGGCCGCCGCAATCGTGCCCACCCGGCCCGGATCGGGCGACTGCACCAACAGCCACGCGCCCATCATGACGAGAAACGCCGCGGCCAAGGCGCCGGCCCATTTCATACGGTCTTGAAAGGTCACGATCTCGCCATGCGGCAAGTCGCCCTGCACCCGAATCGCGCGCCGGACGTCGTGCCAAGCTGCTTCGGGCGTCTGCGGGCACGGCGGCATCGCCGCGCGGTACCTGTCCCCGATCGCCTGCCAGTCATTCCGCAAGTCGTCCAGTTCGGGGTGCGCCGCAAGATACGCGTCCAATCGGGCGCGGCGACGCGCGGAAAGCTCGCCGTCCAGGGCCATGCTCAACCATTGTTCTGCCTTCTTCCGGTTCATCGCAAATCCTTCAATTTTTCCTGCATACTCTTTCGCGCATAAAAAATGCGGGACATCACCGTGCCGCGCCGGCATTTCATGACTTTGGCAATCTCGTCGTAGGACAATCCTTCCACTTCCCTCAACATCAGCGTCGTTTGATGTTCCGGCGACAACGTAGCCAGTGCGGCATCGAACACGTCGCGAATCTCGCCCTTTTGCGCCGCATAATCCGGGCGGGACATGACACTGGGCGCCACCTCCGCATTGGCGTCCCGGTCGGGCCGCATTTCGTCCAGCAACTCGATCTCGCGTTTACGGTTCCGTTTGCGAATGAAGTCAAGCCCGACGTACGTGGTCACCCGGTACAGCCAGGTGTAGAAATCCGCATCGCCCTTGAAGGTATGGAGTTTGTTCCACACCTTGATCCAGGCCAGTTGAGACAGGTCCCGGGCATCGTCCGCGTTGCGGACCATGCCGACCAACACACCGTACACACGCTGATGATAGGCTTGCATCAATTCCCCGAACGCGGGCTCATCGCCGGCCTGCGCTTTATTGACCAGGCGGGGAATATCCAGTGGTTCCCCGTCCGTGTTCACCGGATTAGACGCGTGCTTTGGCATATTTATTCACAGGTCACCGAATTCGACCGGCCCAGTGCGTGATGTCATACATGCGTTGCATGATTTCGGGGGAGAGTTGGTCCCACCTAAAGCGCCAGCGCCAGTTACCCCCTTCGACGCCGGGCACGTTCATACGGGCTTCGGAGCCGAGGCCCAACAGGTCTTGCAACGGGTATACCGCGGTGTTGGCATTAGACTTGCAAGCCACGGCAATGAGGTCCCAATGGATTTCACTGCCGTCGGTTCCGACGTATTCGAGGATGGTGTGGCGTTCCTTTTCGATTTCTTCCTGGGTACGGGTGCTCCCCTCGCCCGCCTCGCTCCAGAACCAACCAACGGTGGTGTCGTTGTCGTGGGTACCGGTGTAAACCACGCAATTGGGCGGATACGATTCGGGCCGGTAATCGGAGGCTTTGGAATCGTTGCCAAAGGCAAATTGTAGAATGCGCATGCCGGGGAAATGGTATTTGTCGCGAAGCGCTTCCACGCCCTCGGTAATCACCCCGAGATCCTCGGCGATGATTGGGAGGGGGCCGATCGCCTTGATCATCGCGTCGAAGATATCTTCGCCCGGTCCTTCCACCCAACGTCCGTTCATGGCGGTTTTCTCGTGGGCGGGGATTTCCCAATAAGCTTCGAAGCCCCGGAAATGGTCGATCCGCACGATATCGACCATTTCGAATATTTTTTGGATGCGGCGTATCCACCACGTATATCCGGTATGCTGATGAATGTCCCAGCGGTAGAGCGGATTTCCCCATCGCTGGCCGGTCGCGCTGAAGTAGTCGGGCGGTACGCCGGCGATGAGGAGGGGCTCGCCTTTGCTGTCGAGAAAGTACAGTTCCGGATTGGCCCAGACATCGGCGCTGTCGTGCGCGACGAAAATCGGGATGTCGCCCACCAGGCGGACTCCCTTCCGGTGCGCATAGTTCCTCAGTTTGCGCCATTGCTGGTCGAAGAGGAACTGCATGATCTTCACGTTACGAATGGCGGTGTGATACTTGTTACGCGCCTTTTCGAGGGCCGCGGGATCGCGCAGGGCAAGTTCTTCCGGCCATTCAGTCCATGGCCGCAAGTCGTGCGCGTCTTTCAGCGAATAGAAGAGCGCATAATCGTCGAGCCAATGGGCTTCCTGCTTGCAGAAACGCTGATACGCGCGTTTGCGATGCTCGGATGCGTTTCGCTCAAAGGTCCGGCAAACGGAGCGAAGCACGTCCATACGCGCGTCGATGACGGGCCCGTAATCCACAGAGTCCGCGGGGAACTCCGGAAACTTCTTCAGCCGTGCGGGGTTGAGGAACTTGTCTTTAACGAGTTGATCAAAGCTGATCAGCAGATGGTTGCCTGCGAATGTGGACAGGGACTGGTATGGGGAATCCCCGTAACTGGTCGGCCCGTGCGGCAGAATTTGCCAAAGGCGTTGGCCCATATTTTCGAGTTGATCAATGAACCGATATGCTTCCGGCCCGATTTCTCCGATACCGTATTTTCCCGGTAAGGAGGTTGGATGAAGCAACACACCACTTTCACGCGTAAAGTCCACAAGTCAACCCTTTCGATTAATCCAGATAGTCTCCGTTCACGGGTGGTGTATCTAGCCTTAGCCCCAAGGGATTGTCCATCACAAATACGAAGCAGGGCAACCGGAGGCGGAGTTACACGACGCCGAGAGCGTGAAAAGGCTCGCGGCCAGGATCAGCCCATGATCCCATCCCGCGTCCGGTCTCGCATAGCTCGACCCTCCAAATCCAGAGTGACCACGCATCAACCGCTACGCGTCGGAGCAATGTGGAGGGCGGAGCTACGCGACGCCGCGAACGCGGGGGGCTCCTGATAAGGATCAAGTCGTGAGCAATCCTGCCTCCGGGCTCGTATAACTCGCCCCTCCAAGACCGCTGGTTTTTGTGAAACCTGTTCGTTCATGCGGGTTCAGGCCGGCCCACACTTTGCAAAGTGTGGGCTGGGGTCAGAAAAGTTGGCCGTATTCGATGGAAGCCCATCCGTAATCAAAGTCGCCGCCCGTTTCGGTCCAGTGCTGACGGTACCCGCCTTCCACGAACGCGGCGCGCTGCCGGCCAAACCAGATACGGATTCCGGCCTCCGCATGGCTCTTCCAGTACGACCGGTCGGCCTCCCTGAAATCCGGGTCGATCGGGGAACGGCGGTCCCGATCGGATGTCAGCCCGTTGTAACTGCCGCCGACGCCGACAAAGGGGGCAAAATCCCAGCGCGGCATGAGCCGCAACGAAATACCCACGCTGTAATAATTACCGTCCTGAAGCCGATTGGCCAGCCAATGCCCGAATATTTCCCCGAACACGGGCGTGCCGCGCAGCCACACGCCCGACTCGAATCCGCCGCCATATACGTCACCGCCCGTGTCGCGCACAACAGCAATGCTGAAACCGCCGGCCTCTTCGTAGTCGCGGACATCGTAGGCGGCAACCGGCGCTTGGAAACAAACGCTGCAGGCGAGTATGGCGAGATGACGTGTGCGCACCTTCATTCCCCTTCCCTTCGCATACTCGGCCGCGATCGGTCAAGCCGGCGCCTTTATACCAATGCCTGATTCTTTCCGACACATCATCCCACCCACCCCGCCGGTCGCCATGCGCTTCGATCAAATGACCGACACTCCGCCAAGAAGGGATCATCAGGGATCTCCGCGACACGGAAAAGGCCCGGCGTCAGCCGGGCCTTTTCGTGTGTTTGCGGCCAGGAGCCGATCTTACTTGATGAAGAGCATCTCCAAGTAGGTCGGTAACGGCCACAGATCGTCCGCGACAATCGCTTCCAAGGCATCGCTCGACTCGCGCGCGGCCAGCAGCGCCGGGAAAACCTTGTTCCGGCAATGGAGCGCATGCTTCACCACGCCGCCTTTGACCTCTGCGGTCACGGCCTGTTCAAGGACATCGATCCGATCCTCCAATTCGGAAATCAACCTCGTGACCTTGTCCAACGACCGGATGTCCGCTTTCTTGCCCAGCGCTTCCAGAGAAACCGCCGTCGAGGCCAGCAAATCCTGATAGCGGTAGGCCGCCGGCAAGAACATGGTCTTGGTGATCTCCAGGGCGCACAAGGCCTCCGTGGTGATCTCCGCCACGTATTTCTCCGTATAGATCTCGTTCCTGCTCTCGAATTCGCGCTTCGACAGCACGCCGTACTTGGACAGCACATCGGCGTGTTCCTTCTTGCCCACGGCCGCCATGACTTCGGCCGTGTTCCTCAGGTTCGGCAGGCCGCGTTTCTCGGCTTCCGCGTGCCAGGCGTCGGCATAGTTGTCGCCGTTGAAGATGATTGCCTTGTGCTCCTTGATGATCTTCTGGATGAGCTTCTGCACCGCGGCGTTGAAGTTCTTCGGATTGCCTTTCGTGGCTTTCTCCAATTCCGTGGCCATGTAGTCGAGGCTCTCGGCCACGATGGTGTTGAGAATGACCAGCGGCCCGGCGATGGACTGGCTGGAACCGACCGCACGGAATTCGAACTTATTGCCGGTGAAGGCAAACGGGCTGGTCCGGTTGCGGTCGCCCGCATGCCGCGGAAGATCCGGCAGGGTGTCCACGCCGATGGTCAAGGTGCCCGGCTTCTTGGATTTGCGAGCCGGCCCCTTCTCCAACTGTTCGTACACGTCCGTAAGCTGTTCGCCCAGGAAGATGGAAAGGATGGCGGGGGGCGCTTCGTTTGCGCCGAGGCGATGATCGTTGCCCGCATGCGCAATCGACGCGCGCAACAGGTCGCTGTATTTGTGGACGGCGCGTATGACCGCCGTGCAGAACACGAGGAACTGCGCGTTCTCGTGCGGCGTTTCTCCGGGTTCCAACAGATTCGCGCTATCGGTGCCAAGCGACCAGTTCAGGTGCTTCCCGGAACCGTTCACACCCGCAAACGGTTTCTCATGCATCAGGCAGGCCATTCCGTACTTGTTCGCCACGCGCTGCAGCGTGATCATCACCAAGTGCTGATGGTCCGTCGCCACATTGGCGTTCTCGAATACCGGCGCGAGCTCGAACTGGCTGGGCGCCACCTCGTTGTGACGGGTCTTGACCGGCACGCCGAGCTTATAGAGTTCGCGTTCGGCTTCCAGCATGAAGGCCAAGACGCGTTCGGGAATCACGCCGAAGTAATTGGCTTCCTGCTCCTGACCTTTGGGCATCGGCGCCCCGAACAGGGTGCGACCGGTAACCACCAGATCGGGCCGGGAATAGAAGAAGTTGCGGTCGATCAGGAAATATTCCTGTTCCGCGCCCGCCGTGGGGATGACGCGCCCCGGACTGTCGTTGCCGAACAGCTTCAGGATGCGTTTCGCCTGCACGTTCAAGACCTGCATGGACCGCAGCAACGGCGTCTTCTTGTCGAGCGCCTCGCCGGTCCATGAGCAATAGGCCGTCGGAATGCACAGGGTGGTTCCGTTCGGATTCTCGAGGATATAGGCCGGACTGGTCACGTCCCACGCCGTATAACCACGCGCTTCAAAGGTCGTGCGCAAACCGCCCGAAGGGAAGCTCGACGCGTCCGGTTCGCCCTGAATCAGTTGATTGCCGCTGAATTCAGCGATCGCGCCACCGTTTCCATCCGGCGAAAGGAAGCTATCGTGCTTCTGCGCCGTCGCTCCTGTAAGCGGATAGAATACGTGGGCGTAATGCGTCGCGCCTTTCTCGATCGCCCAATCCTTCATGGCGGTCGCCACGGCGTCGGCGGCCTGGGCGTCCAAGACGGCGCCGCTCTTGATCGTCCGCTGCACGGCCTTGTAGATCGGTTTGGGGAGCCGAGCCCGCATCACCGCATCATGGAACACGTTCTGTCCGAACAATTCCTGGGACGGGGTTTCCGAAAAATCCAACGGCTTCTCAATGGGTTTATACGACGTAATCGCGGCCACCGCCGCGTATCTGGCATTCCCTACTGTCATAACACTATCTCCTGATTGGGGGTTTGAAGGAATTGCACCTTCTGACGTTCTATTCCTTTCCATGCACGAACAACGAGCGAGCAACCCGCGCCCGCTTGCACGTTGGCACGTTGCTCCACATCGTGCCGAAACTGTTTAGCAAGTCACATGCCAACATCTCGCCAAGCACCCGCATTTTGCCGTCTTTCCTCCAAAATCCCAGTATTTTTGTGACAAAGAAAAACACATAGAGTGCAGACCCCTGCATGATACATACATTATTGTATACCTACAAACATGAAAGTTACATTTTGGTATCCTTCATGAGTGAAGTGTGAACGTGAGGACGATCCAGCGTCCGTGCCGTTAACGGCGAAAGACGAGGATACCCCACTCGAGGTTCCCGGCCTGACCGGCGTCGACCCAGTGCTGAAG
Organism: Kiritimatiellia bacterium; assembly: GCA_007128275.1. Taxonomy (GTDB): domain Bacteria; phylum Verrucomicrobiota; class Kiritimatiellia; order SLAD01; family SLAD01; genus SKZA01. Next base: position 20,226 of record SKXR01000140.1, on the reverse strand, counting down.
CCCCGCTTTCATCCGTTCGATGTAGTCACGCGAACAGACGGCCGCGAGAGCTTCGTCCCGCGCAATGATCTGCCGGCGAACATGGGTGTAATGCCGGATCAGGTGCGGCGTCAATACTTCGACCTCTTCTTCGCGGAAGCCCAGATCGCCCAATTGCCGACGGTAGAACGGGATGGAACCCATTGTGTCGAGGTGAATGCGGTCCAGGACCGGGCGGATGTCGTCCGGCTGCACGCCGTCCTGCTGCATGGGGTCGGTAAATATGAACGTACCGCCCGGCTTCAAGACGCGCGCCGCTTCGCGCAAGACACGCGGACGATTTCCGCTGTGCAGAAACGAGTCCTGAGACCAGACGACGTCATAAACCGCGTCGTCCGACGGCACGTCTTCGAACGAACCATCGATGACTTGGATACGGTCGGACAATCCCTGTTCGTCGTTCAACGTGCGATTGCGTTCGTTTTGCACTTCGCTGAGATTCAAACAATCAATGCGAGCATCTTCAAACCGGGACGCCAGATAGCGGGCGGCGCCTCCGTAGCCCGCCCCCATATCCAGCACGCGCGCGCCGGTCAACCGGTCGGCGACTTTTCCGGTCATGCGCTCAACAGTCCGGCGGCTGGCGTCAACGATGGAAGATTCGGGCGCATCATAGAGGCCGATATGGATATCCTCCCCGCCCCAGACCGTGGCGTAGAAGGCGTCCGCGTCGTTGCTGTTATAATAGTTTCGCGTCGTTTCGACGGTTCCGGGCGCGTGGCTCATTCCTGCTCTCCTTCCTCTTCGTTGTCGTAGCGTTTTTCGGCGATATGAACAAAGAAGTCCGGATCGTCCTGATGATAGGTCTCCTGAAAATCGCCATACGTGGTGATGGTTTGAAAGCCCACTTCCCCCATCAGCTTCCGGACATAATCCTTCCGCAGCGGGAACATGTTCAAATGGAAGGCGGACTTGTCGGCAAACTCATAGCGGAACCGCGCCAAGCCCTCATCGACGTGTTCCGGCTCCGCGCGCACATTGTCTCCGCAATAGTAATAGGTGTGCTTTGAGGAGAACCCGTTATCGAGGATGGAATCGTAATTCCGCTGATCCAGGATGAGGATCCCGTCATGACGCAATACGGCGTAGAATTCCGCCAGCGCCTTTCGGCGGTCGCGTTCGGAGAAAAGATGAGTAAACGAATTGCCGAGGCAGATGACGGCGTCGAATTTGCCGTGAATGTCGCGGTTCAGCCAACGCCAATCCGCCTGGGCGGTGCGCAGGATCTTTTTGTGTTTCAATCCGTTGGCAAACGCCCGGGCCAACATTTCAGGGCTGCCGTCCGCGCTGACCACGTCAAATCCGGATTGCAACAGCCGTACGGTATGGAACCCGGTTCCGGTGGCTACATCGAGTATGCGCTGTTTCCCCCGTCGCTTGAGTTCTTCAATAAAGAATTCGCCCTCGCTCTCCGCGCGCGCGTTCCAGTCGATCAAGTCGTCCCATTTCTGAACAAACTGATGCACATATTCGTTCTTGTAGTGATCGGTCGCACGGACCGCCAACGGATCAGTCCCGTAATCTTGTTTTTGTGTAGTCTTCACGCAGGCATCCTCCTTGATCTGCTTATGGATGCGGTGCTATTGAAGAGATTCCCGTGTTGATGCACGAGCCATCGCCCGGGACACATACAGAAATGGCCCACGCAGGCAATGAAACACCGCAGAGTTGATTTACGCTTACCATAGGGGAATTCAACACGAGATCAAAGGATATTCTGGCTTCGTGCCGGGCGTACAGGGTGCACGCTTGGACAGTCTCGACAAAAAAGACGGAAAAGGGTACGACGCGCACACATGAAAATCATTCTCACCGGCATGAACGGTACCGTCGCACCTGTGGTGGGACAATGGCTGACCGATCAGAAACACGTCGTGATTCCATGGAACCGGTCCGTCGTCCCGACGGATGACGAAGACGCGATGCGTGACTTCATCCGCACGGTCCACCCCCACGCCTTCCTACATATCGCCACCGGCAGTCCGGATTGGGCCGCCGCCGTTGCACGGATCTGCGCGAAACATCACATCAAATTCCTATTCACCAGTTCCGTATCCGTCTTCTCAGGCTCTCAGGCGGGACCGCTGACGCCAAACATGGAACCCGATGCAAACGACGAATATGGCCGCTATAAGCTCGCATGCGAACACTGCGTACGGGCGGCTTGCCCGGAAGCGATTATCGTACGGCTCGGATGGCAAATCGGATCGGCGCCGGGATCGAATACCATGATCGATTACCTGCACCGCGCCGAGACGGAACAGGGGCGCATCGAGGGATCGTCCCGCTGGCGCCCTTCCTGTTCATTTCTGCAGGACACCGCAGCGAGCCTGGGACAGGTGCTGCTCCATCAACCTGCGGGCCTCTACCATTGCGAGGGCAATCCCGGCCTCACCTTCCACGAAATAGCCACCGGCCTTAATCGCCTTCTCGGCAATCCTTGGCATATCGTCCCGGGCGAGACCCCCGTGTATGAAAACCTCATGCTCGACCCGCGCGTACCGGTCCGGTCCATCGCGTCACGCCTGCCCGGCCCCGCCTAACCGAGCTTACAGATTTACAGACCGTCTCCGGAATCATACACTGCCGGGGAACAAGTACCCGCAGAACGGTTTACCATGTTCCTCGGTTTGGATGAAAAAACGGACTGGAAAGTCACGGTGCTCTGTGGCATCCAGCATGTGCTCGCGATGTTCGTCGGGATCATCACCCCGCCGCTCATCATCGCCGGTTCATTGGGCCTCACCGTCGCCGAAACCGGCGTCCTGGTCAGCATGGCCCTTTTCACGTCCGGCATCACCACCTTCATACAAGTGAAGCGATTCGGCCCCCTCGGCTCCGGCCTCTTGAGCGTGCAGGGCACCAGCTTTACCTTCGTGCCCCTCGCCATCCAGTCCGGCGCGGCCGGCGGGTTGTCGCTTATCTTCGGCCTCACTATCGCGGCGGCGCCGTTGCAAATGGTCTTGAGCCGTTTTCTCGGCATCGCACGCCGCCTGTTTCCGCCCATTGTCACCGGCTCGGTCGTTCTGTTGATCGGCATGAGCCTCATCCGCGTGGGCATGACCGACCTCGCCGGGGGCTATGGCGCGCCGGATTTCGGGCACCCGCGCCACCTGCTGCTCGGCGGCTTTGTGTTGGTCACGATCGTCGCATTGAACCGGTTTGGACGGGGATTTGTGACCACGATCTCCATTGCGCTCGGCTTGGTGGCCGGGTACCTGCTGGCGGCGGCGCTGGGACGCGTCGATTTCAGCGCGACCGCGGAAGCGGGCTGGTTTACCGCCCCTCGTCCGCTGCAGTTCGGCCTTTCCTTCAACGCCCTGTACCTGTTGCCCTGGCTCATTGCCTATTTTGTGACCACACTGGAATCGATCGGCGATCTCACCGCGACGTCGCAGGTCTCGCGCGAGCCGGTGGAAGGCCCGGTGTTCCTCCGCCGCATCAAGGGCGGCGTTCTGGCGGATGGTTTCAACAGCATGTTTGCGGGGTTATTCAACGCCATGCCCAACACGACGTTCTCCCAAAACAACGGGGTCATCGGTTTGACGGGCGTGGCGGCGCGACGGGTCGGGTTTGCGGTCGCCGCCTGGCTGACCTTGCTGGGGCTTTTCCCTAAACTCGCCGCTCTCATCAGCATCATGCCCAAACCCGTACTCGGCGGCGCGACGGTGGTGATGTTCGCCATGGTCGCCGTGGCGGGCCTGCGCATCGCGTTCCGCGACGGCATGACGCTGCGGAACGAATTGATACTCGCCGTCACCCTGGCGCTCGGCATGGGCGTGACCATGGTCCCGGACGCCGTGACCAATCTATACTGGTACGCGGGGGATCGCCGCGCGCTGCTCATCGCGCAGGAATCCATCCAGATCGTGGCGCAATCCGGGCTCGCCGTCGGCGCCATCACCGCGTCCCTGCTGAACCTCGCGTTCCCGGTAAGAAAAGAGGAAGAGGATCGACTGGCATGACGGGAAGCGGCACCTCACACCCTGACGATCGTCCATCTATGCCATGCCTGATTCTTATCGAAAGATTATCCCTAACCCACCACGGCCCAGCTAAGGCGCGCACGTGCGTCAACTTAAACGGAGGGGCTCTGCAAAGGCAGGCCAACGGCCTGCTTGAAGACAGCCCCGGGCAATGCCCGGGGCTGTCTATGCATATCACCAACATCTTGCAGGCTGTAGGCCTGCTTGATCTCAAACAGGTTCAAGCAGCCTTGCAGGCTGCAAATCGGTACGCTACGCCAATCGATCCCGGGGGCGCTGCCCCCGGCTGGCTTCAAGCGCCCCTTCAGGGCGTCTGGATGACGACAGTCAGCCGTGTGAACGGTGGATAGAGATGCGCCTGTAGGTTTGTTGGGTTGACGCGTAGGCGCCAAGGCGCAGGGCAAGCCCCTTCCGCAGAAGGACGGGGGGGAGGGAGGCGGGTTAAGCGTCTAGCCGCATACGTTCTTATGTTTGGCATTATGCACCCCTTGCGAAGGACGCTTTGCTTGTTAAATTGCTATGAGGACGGAAGACTTTCATCAAACCGAAACGCGAGGAACTATGCGGAGGGTAAACATACAGCGAACGGGAACGATGGCCGTCATCGCCTTTGGCGCGGCGCTCCTCACGGCCTGCGCAGACCCGGAGACGGGCGTCACGTGGTTCTCTCCGGTCGAAGTGGATTCGGGCGAGGCTTACCGCGGGCCGTGGCGCATGAACGAGTCCCAATTCCATTTCGTCGACGACCCCACGATCGCCCTCACGGACAACGGCACCGTCGCGGTGGTGTGGGGCGACCTCGCGCAACGCGATATTCTTTTCCAGGCGTACGACCGCGACGGGACGGCGCGCCATGATCAGCCGACCAATATCTCGCGCAGTCCCAATGTCTTTTCGTGGCTGCCGCGCATCGTCGCGTCCTCCCCCGACGCGGCGCAGATTTTCGTTTTGTGGCAGGAAATCGTCTTCTCCGGAGGATCGCACGGCGGCGAGATATTCTTTGCACGCTCGACGGACGGCGGCGCTTCGTTCAGTGAACCGATTAATCTATCCAACACCATCGCCGGCGCCGGCAAAGGACGTCTCACCCGCGATCACTGGCACAACGGCAGTCTTGATCTCGCGCTCGGGCACGACGGCATGCTGTACGCCGCGTGGACGGAATACGAGGGCGCGCTCTGGTTCAGTCGATCGGACGACGGGGGCGTCACGTTCAGTCAACCGCTGCATGTGGCGGGCGATGACGCCCTGCCGGCGCGCGGCCCGGCCCTGGCGGTGACCGGAGACCACACCATCCATCTGGCCTGGACGGTCGGCGAGGATCGGCGCGCCGACATACGACTGTCCCGTTCGAGGGATCAAGGCCTCACGTTTGATGAATCACGCCTCGTGCACGCAGGTCCGGGTCATGCCGACGCGCCGAAACTGGCGGTCGACGGAAACAGCACTTTGCATCTTGCGTATGGGGAAAGTGCAACGGGACCCTTCCGTCACTATGCCGTTAAATATGCGCGCGCGGACAACGGAACCGATTTTGAAGAACCCCGAACGCTGTCGGGGCGACACGGCGCAAGTTTTCCGTCGCTGAGTGTCGATAACAACGGTCGCGTCCATGTCATCTGGGAAGAGTTCCCACCGGAAACGTTTCGTTCGCGCGGGCTCGGTTACGCCGTGTCGCGCAATAACGGAACGAGTTTTTCATCGCCCGCGGTCATCCCCGGCACGGGAAACCCCGCGCTCGGCTTCAACGGCAGTCAGCAGGGCTTGCTGATGCGAAAACTGGCGGTCAACGACGATGGCGACATCGCCGTTGTCAACAGCACGTTCAACCCGGGCGAAAGCAGTCACATCTGGTTGATCCGGGGCACCCACACGCGAATTGCCGATTAGAAGAGAGTGAAGCGCGCTTGTTGCGCCTATGCGGCATTCAACGGCACGCCGCTCTTGGTATGTAACGTTTGAGCCCGTTTAAGCGCGTTCTCGTATTTGCCGTCCACGATCAAACGGATCCTGCAGGACGGGAGAACCAGATCGACCGCCCCGCAACGTTGCGCCAGCCGGATGGCAATTTCCTCCACACGCAAGTGCAGTTCCCTCGCACGATAGGTCTCCTCCCTGACACCGGTGATTGTCTCCGTCTTCACCACGACATTCCGGCGGGGCAGATCAAAGACGATGATCTTTTCGTAATACAATAACCACACCGCGGCGATTAAGGAAGCCAGCCCGACCGGCGCGCCGACCCAAAGCATCAAGTCGAGGAAGGCGCTGAACGCGGTGGCCACAACGGCCATCGCCACCAAGGCGACCGGCACGCATCCTCCGTCGCCATGTTTGTAGTGTCCCCGAAACACAATCCGCTCGTCGTTCTCATCCGTTACGGCTATGGTTGAGATAAACTGTGACTGAAAAAAGTGCACGGGGCACACCATGACCGATCGATTGGAAAAGGACAAGACTTGACCATTGATCGCGCTCCGATACACTGTCCGATTAAATTGACGGGTATTCATCAGGAAAGGTGTTATGCAAATCTTTATCCCTAAAGAAACCCACCCGAACGAGAAACGGATCGCGATGATTCCGATTTCCGCGGACCGACTGGTCAAGGCCGGCGCGGACGTGGTCATTGAATCCGGTTTGGGTGAAACCATCGGGCTGACCGACGACGCGTACACGAAAGTCGGGGCCACCGTGGCCTCGGACCGAAACGGCGCGCTGGCCGCGGCGGACATGGTTCTGCGCCTGCGCAAACCGCCGCACGAGGATGTCGGGCGCATGAAACGCGGCGCCATTCACGTGAGTCATCTGGATCCATTTAATGAGCACAATCTGATCAAGGCGCTCGCCGAAGCGGGCGTCAGCGCGATCAGCATGGAAATGATTCCGCGCACCACCATCGCCCAAAAAATGGATTCGCTGAGTTCGCAGGCCAATCTGGGCGGGTACGTCGCGGTCATCATGGCCGCTGCGCGCGCGCCGAAGATCCTGCCCATGATGATGACGCCTTCCGGTACCCTTTCTCCATCCCGCGTATTCGTCATCGGCGCGGGCGTGGCGGGCTTGCAAGCCATCGCCACGGCGCAACGGCTGGGCGCCCGGGTGGAAGCCTTTGACACGCGGCCCGTGGTGGAAGAACAGGTCACCTCGCTCGGCGCGAAGTTTGTGAAGGTGGATCTCGGCGAAACCGGCCAGACCAAAGACGGATACGCCAAGGAATTGACCGAGGAACAGTTGCAGAAGCAGCGCGACGCCATGGCCAAGGCCTGTGCGAACGCCGATGTGGTGATCACCACAGCCCAGGTTTTCGGACGGAAAGCGCCGCTGATCGTGACGAAGGAAATCATCGAGAAGATGCAGCCCGGCAGCGTCATCGTCGACATGGCGGTGGAAACGGGCGGGAACGTCGAGGGCTCGAAACTCGACGAAGAAGTCACGGTGAACGGCGTGACGATCCTCGGATTCGGGAACCTGCCCGGCCGGGTGCCGGAACACGCCAGCCAGATGTATGCCACCAATCTGACCAACCTCATCGAGCATTTCTGGGATAAGGAAGCCAAGACGTTTACTCTGAAACGCGAAGACGAGATTATTCAGGGCTGCCTGATGACGCATGACGGCGAGATCGTCAATACCACCATTCGCAAAGCGCTGAACCTTGATACGGAGGCCTCATGATGACACGCGTAACCCCATACCTCGGTCTGCTGACGGCGATCGGCTTGATCGGCGCCCCAGCCGACCTGCGCGCCGAGGAGGCGGAAAAGCCCGCCCCGGTGGAACATCACATCTATCTACACGTCATGCCCCCCAAGGACGGCGAACCGCTCCAGGTATTCGTGGCGCCGCCCCAAGAGCGGGAAAAGGCGCCCGAGACCGAACCCGCCCCGGTGCCCGTGGATGAAGTACCCGTCCCCGCACCGGAAGAGGAAATGGAAGAGGACGCGCTGATCGAGGACGTGCCCATCGAAGCGGAACCGGAGGTTGAGGAAGAGGAGGCGGTACTGGACGAAGTCGCCGTGCCCATGCTGGAAGAGAAAGCGGAAGAGCCCGCCCTGCTGCCTCCCCCGTTGGTTCCCCCGACGGCAGGGGAGTCCCTCGTGCTCGATGACGCGGAACGGGGGGCGCCGATGGGCTTGCTGCTCTTCATCTTCGTGTTGGCAATCTTTTTGGGCTTCGAACTGATTTCCAAGGTACCCTCGCAATTGCACACCCCGCTGATGTCCGGCTCGAACGCCATATCCGGCATCACGATCGTCGGCGCGCTGGCCGCGGCCGGACTCGGGGTCGGCGGCGCGTTCGGCACTTTCCTCGGGACTCTGGCCGTAGCCTTCGCCACCATCAATGTGGTCGGCGGATACATGGTCACCAACCGAATGCTCGCGATGTTCAAGAAGAAAGACGGAGGCCAGAAGTAAGATGAACGCCCTTATCAATATCAGTTACATTGTCGCCTCCATTCTATTCATCTTCGGTTTGAAGATGTTGAGTTCCGCGGACACCGCCCGACGCGGGAACATGGTGTCCGCGCTCGGCATGCTCATCGCCATCGTCGCCACGTTGTTGAACGAGGGCATGAGTTATCACTGGATCATCATCGGCCTCATCGTCGGCGGTACCATCGGCGCGACGGCGGCGAAGATGGTCAAGATGACCGCCATGCCGGAAATGGTAGCGCTGTTCAACGGCTTCGGCGGCATCGCCAGCTTGCTGGTCGGTTGGTCGGAATTCCATGCGCATCCGCAGAGTCCCGCCTTCACGATGGTCGCCGTGTCCCTGGCGGTACTCATCGGCGGCATCACGTTCTCGGGCAGTCTCATCGCCTACGCGAAACTGGCCGAGAAGATCGACGGCAAACCCCTGCTCTTCAGCGGACAACAAGTGGTGAACGGCGCACTGGTCATTATGGCCGTGCTGCTGGTCATCGTGTTTGCGACGTCCGCCAACGCGTACCCCGCGTTGGTCCTGCTGATCATCCTGGCCTTGGCGCTGGGCGTGTTGGCCGTGATCCCGATTGGCGGCGCGGACATGCCCGTGGTCATTGCCTTGTTGAACAGCTATTCCGGACTGGCCGCGTGCGCGGCGGGTTTCGTGATTCTCAACAACGTCCTGATCGTGGCCGGCGCGCTGGTCGGCGCGAGCGGACTGATCCTGACGACGATCATGTGCAAGGCCATGAACCGATCGCTGGCGAACGTCTTGTTCAGCGGATTCGGTTCCGCCACGTCCAGCAGTGCCGCGGGCGGCGGCTATCAAGGCGAAGCCAAGCCCATCACCGCGGATGACGCCTATTACATCCTCGAAGCCGCGCGTTCCGTGATCTTCGTGCCGGGCTACGGCATGGCCGTTGCCCAGGCCCAGCATGTCGTGAAGGAATTGGGCGACCTGCTCGAAAACAACGGCGCGGAAGTGAAATACGCGATTCATCCCGTGGCGGGCCGGATGCCCGGCCATATGAACGTGCTGTTGGCGGAAGCCAACGTCCCCTACGAACAGCTCGTGGTACCGGAAGACGTCAATCCGGTCATGTCCACCGTGGACGTCGCCATCGTTATCGGTGCAAATGACGTCGTCAATCCGGCGGCGCGCGAAGACGAGAACAGTCCGTTGTGGGGCATGCCCATCATCAACGTGGACCATGCACGCACGTGCATCGTCTGTAAGCGCAGTCTCAACCCGGGATTCGCCGGGGTGGACAATCCGCTGTTCTTCAAGGAAAACACGCGGATGCTGTTCGGCGACGCGAAGAAGAGTTTCCAGGGCTTGGTTTCGCAGTTCAAGGAAAGCTGACTCGAGCCGGAGTTCGGGATGGACGGCCATGCGCCGCCGCGTCCGTGCGGCGGCTACAAGAAAGGCGGGTGACATGCACAAGTGGTTCCTTTCCTGTATTGGGATCTTCGCCATGCTGTGTGGTGCGCCGGATGCGCGTGCACAGTACGATCCTCGCACCAACCTCATCCTGGAGGAACTGCAACACCTGCGCGAGGCTGTCGACGCGCTCACGCGCGAGGTCAAGGAACTCCGCGAAGGCCGTCCTCCGGTGCGACCCGCTCCCGGACCCGGCGACCTGCGCGGATCCGATCACGAAGCATTGGCTACGGTGCGTTTCCCGGAAGACCCCACGCCGGACGCATTACGCAAGTACATCCGTGAAATCAACCGGATCTCGGAAAATCAGCGTTCCTTTTCCCCGCGCGATCCGCAGGTCGACATGTTGATGCGCGTCGGGCCGGACCGACTGGACTTTTTGTTGCAATCCATGGACCGCCGGTCCCGCGGATTGGGCGGCTATTACCATGCGCGCGAGGCCATCATCCAACTGGCCGAGGACCGGCATAAAGACCTGATCCTCGAATACCTCCCGCACAACCACGACCTCGCCCCCGTTATTCTTCGGTTCGGATGGGAGGAAGAGGCCAAAGACATTCTGATGGAGGGGCTGGCCGCCATGCCCGACTACCTGCCGCGCGATTGGATTCGCGCGGTCATCCATCTGGACGACCCGGAAACCCATCCCTTGTTGCTGGCCTTTCTCATGCACGGTCGCAACAAGAGCCAAACCTACAACGTCGTCTCCTCCCACATCACGGAAGGGCTGGACGAAGCCGTAGAAGAAGCCTGGCGCCAAAGCCGACAGAACTGGGATCGTCGACAGATGGCGCCGATCGCCGCGGAGCACGGCATCCGGGAAGCGCTCGATTATATGATCGGTGAGATGGCGGAAACGGGCTCGGCGGACGAAAGGGGCATGCGCGAGTGGCGGCCGACGATCATACGCCTCACGGGATTCATCGGCACGACGCCCGATTTGATCCAGTGGTACGAGAAGCATCGAGAGCAATTGGAATACGAGGAGGAAAGCCGCCGCTACGTCTTGCCCGAGTGACCGGTCGACCGGAGATCGGGGGGTACGAATAGGGGTAGAGAGGCTCCTGGAACTCTAAGGAAACGACACACCGCTTTGGACAGGATCCAACCAACCAGGTCATGCCCAAGCCAAAGCGGCGTCGACGCTTCGCTTTGCCGCCGCAGTCCAAAACAAAACGACGGAGCAGACTCCCCTCGGCATGGCCATGCCCCTTTCTCTGTCCTCTTATCCCATTGATTTCGCTCGCGCACTCTGCGAGAGTATGCCCTATGAAGAAAGCTCCGAAGGCCCGGACCATCCTGGTCGGCATCTGCGGCGGGATCGCCGCGTACAAGACCGTGGAAGTGGTCAGTCGCCTGCGCCAACAGGGACATGACGTGCATGTTGCCATGAGTGAGGCGGCGTGCCAGTTCGTCACGCCGCTTACCTTCGCGGCCGTATCAGGCAACCGGGTGTTGACGCACTCTTTTCCCGATTCCGAAAAGAACACAGGAGACGATCTGTACCCCCATCTTTATCCCGCCACACGTGCAGACGTGTTCGTGTTGATGCCGGCCACGGCCGACATGATCGGAAAGATTGCACAAGGACTCGGCCACGAGATCGTTTCCATGTGTACGCTGTCCCTTCCGGCGGCGTGTCGCCGCTATTTCTGTCCGGCCATGAACGTGGAGATGTGGGAACAACCTTCCGTTCAGGACGGTGTGCGGACCATGGAAGAGCGCGGCTGGATACGGATCGGACCGGATTCCGGCGCGCTCGCGTGCGGCATGGAAGGCGCGGGGCGCATGGCCGAACCGGCCGTGGTGCTGGAACAGATTACGCAGACCCTCGCTCGCGCGCAAAGCCTTTCGGGGAAAAGGGTGCTTATCCTTTCCGGGCCGACGCATGAACACCTTGATCCGGTTCGTTATCTCGGCAACGCCAGCAGCGGGCGGATGGGCAAAGCACTGGCGGAAGAGGCGGCGGATCGCGGGGCCGACGTCACGGTTGTGACGGGCCCGATCCATAAAGACTATCTGCCGCGTCGCGCCGGCATCCGCATCGTTCCCGTCACGCGCGCGGAAGAAATGCTCGATGCCGCGAAGAAACCTTTCAAGGCGGCCGACCTGACCCTTTTCGCCGCGGCGGTAGCCGACTATCAGCCTGCCGCCCGGTCCGCGGAGAAGAAGGGGAAAAAGACGGGCGACTGGTCGTTGAAACTGACGCCAACCCCCGACATTGCGGCGACCTTGTCGGGCGCCAAGAAGAAAAAGCAGCGGACACTCGGGTTTGCCCTGCAGACGGGAGACGGCCTGAAGGAAGCGCGCGGAAAATTGAAGGCGAAGAATTTTGATGCGATTGTGTTGAATCATCCCGACGCCATGAATGCAGAGACGGGCACCTTCACGTTCATCCCGGAGGATCAACCGGAACAGGTGTGGGGTCCGCTGAACAAGCGGGCCTGTGCCGAACGGATTCTGGATGCAGCGGCGGAGATGTTGCCCCGGAAGACGACACGGTCGGACCACGCGTAGCCTGCCGTCTAGTCGGATGGACGGTTGGACGGCGCGGGGCCACCCCTCCGAGGAGGGGATGTTTTCGGGAGCTCGCCTGCTCTGTACTGGAGATTTTTTCCTTCTGTTCAAAGAAGCATTCGCGTCTATTGGCGTTCATTCGCGGGTCCCGTTATTTGGTAAGTCGAACGACTTAAACGATTCGCTTCGTTCCTCTCCTCCCCACTCGAAGCGTACACCCGATATAGCACGGTCCCTTCCGGCCCGGACAACAGCCACCACGGACCGTCTTGTTTCACGGAACCCGGACCCAGTGCGTTTCCAGCGTCATCATAACATGCGATTTGAATGTCCCCCCATTGAACGGGATACCGCTCGTGCACACCTACTTTGCCGGTCTGCAAGATATCTAGAAGCTCATATGCGCTCTCGTCCACGATCCGCAAGACAAGCGGGCCAGCTCCCTTCAGCTTCCCATATTCCGTCGCATGCCCGCGCGGATCCAGATAGATGTAGTCCTCGGATTCCACATAGTCGATGCGATGTCCTTCGTGCAGTCCGGAGAACGCGAGGAGACCGGGCATGACGGCCACCCAACCCGATTCCGGCAGGTGATACCGTACCGCGCCCACCTGCACGGACCAGTCTTCCGTCGTTGAGCCGTTTACCCATAATTCAAGATCACCGGGATATTCCGCGTAAAGCTGAGACCGTTTCCACGCCCCTGTCGCGAGCGCCTCATCGACATTCAGATAGCCGCCCCCCGTCCAATACATCAAGCGCTTGGGCGCATGGAGAAGATAATGCGGCTGCAAGGCTTGCATGGCATAGTAGCTGCGCACTACAAATTCAGGTCGCTCCGGTACATGCCCCACGCGCCCCGCATTGCCGTATGCGATCTGCCTAGCCAAGTATGCGTCGAGTTCACTGTGCGTCCGGATGTGGGAAGGGTCCCCCGCCCCGAACGTCACGCTGAGCGGTTGGACGCGCTGTAGTTTGAATATCGGCAAATAGGGGTGCCAAGCGGGGTCGATGCTCTCCACGATCAGGCCGTCGGTTAATCCGGCATACAAAACCGCACCTTGGGCTTGCGTCAAAACGGGTCCCCCGGTTGCGCGGCCCTTTTCGCGCATCAGGTCGCCGTCGGCGTAGAGCACCTGCGAAAAGGTCGCCGCTCCGGGCGTGCGACGATCGTAGTCCGTATATGTCCACGGCGGATGCGCCGTCTGCTCATCCAGAAACGCCGCACCCGCCCCGAAGCGCTCATGCCGTTCCGAGGCGTACTCGTTATTCCAAGACAACGCAAATAGCGGTTTCACCAGATAGGAGGATTCACCGAAGGGAATCCATTCGCTGGCCGACGTACGCGTCACGGCATCGGAAGACCAGTACGCGTTCAAGGGGGAGATCACGCGATAATTGGCATACAGCGCCATTAACCATCCGGCCTCTTGCTGTTGCGCGATAAATTCCCGCAACGTGGCATCCCCGCCCCGGTGCGGGTTGGCCCGCAGACGAAAGGAAAGACTTTCGTCCTCATGCCGCCATATACGGGAAGGCATTCTATACACAACGGCATCAAGCCCCCAAAGACGCCATTGCGCCGCGATCATCCGTTCGTCGGCATATCCCGTGGCATCGTGCGCGGGCTCGACCAGAAGGCGCCCTGCCAACCGGTCCGCCCGAGGAGCGGACGGGTTGGGGATGGCCGGCAAGACGGCATCCAGACGCGGCGCCACCGTGACAATGAAGCGCTCGTGAACATCGTTCCGACGACCGGCCGTGGTGGGTTCGTAGCGCGCCCCGATGCGCCATGGCTGCACGGCTTCATCGTAGAACAGCGAAGAGGCGTTCGACCGATACGGGTCCATACTCATATGAACGAATAGCGGCTCCGCGAAGTCGTGCCAGAGGAATACGGGCGGCACGGCAAATCCCGGTTCATTCAGAAACGGGAAATGTAACGGCTCCGCCTCCTGCATGCCGCGCCAGTCGACCCCCTGCCCTTCGCGCCCTCGATACGACACATCCACAATCAGAGAATGTCCGCGCATCGAAATCCGGTACACATCGCCGCGATCATATTCCACGTACAACTGCGAGGCTTCGGCACGAACCACCACGGGCGAGGGATCTTCCGGGTTCAGGCTCAGCAGGCGAATGGGGGGGAACGCAATCCCGGTTTCCATTCCGCCATACAGGACTTGCGCAACGCGCAGCCCCTCTGCGAGATCCATGCGGTAGGTGATTCCATTCACCCCGTTCTGAAGGGCTATGTCATAGGATCCGTCATCGCGTTGTTCCAAGGACAGGCGCCCCTGCCCTTCATCCACGGGGGGGATACCCGTCCATTCCGTGATCGGGAAATGGAGCGTGGACTCGCCCGTGTTGACGCCGACCAGTTGCCCCTCACGCAAGGCCAGGTTTCGCCGGGGTCGCGCCGGATAGCGAAGCGGCAGAAGTGATTCCGTGAAAAGACACAGCGCATCCAAGTACACGTGAGCGTCGTCGGCAGCGGGCAATTGATCGAAGCGTATGCCGGTCAGCGTAAGCGGATAGGCGGCCGCATCTAACAAGGGGGGAGCAAGGCGCCGTTGCACTTTCCACCAGCCCTGCCAGTCGATAGCGGCCAACTCGACGGTATGCAATTCGCCCTGTGCGGTTTGAAGGATCAGGCTAACGTGGGGGGCGGCGGTCCGGTCATTCGCCCACCCGTCTCCATACAACCAAATCGTCGCCGAATCGACCGGATCACGGATAGGAATCGGATCGGGCGGCTCCAGCAAGGCCCACCCGCCGGCCTCCGCCGCCTGATAGGCCAATGCGCCGACATAGTCATCCCACAACTGACGCTCCTGACTGCGCCCGAACGAAGCTTGCACCCCGTCGCCGGTTGCCACTTGCCAACCCAACAACCGTTCGAAATCCACAAGCTGACGGTGTGTTGGTTGGCGCTCCGCCCAGATGAATTCATACGGCCGGCGATCGAAAGACCGGTACGCGGGGATATGATCCGCCACTTCGGGCGGGAGCCGATCCTCTTCAGGCGACGCCAAAGGGCGGCCCGCCCGGCACCCTGCCAAGAGCGCCACGGCAAGCACCGCGATCGCCGCGACAACATTCCCGAACTTCATCCCTTCTCTTCCCTCAGGTTTCAGCCCTCATCCCTCATCCTTCTCTTCCAACCCTCTGATTAAACGTTCCCAATACGCTCTTGGCGACAAGATTCTCATGATCGCAACGGGCCGCAAAGAAGCGCAAAAGGATGGCGCATCCGGTAAAGCCAAAGCGGCGTCGACGCTTCGCTTTGCCGCCGCAGTCCAAAAAGGAACGACAGGCGCAGCCCACTCAAAGGGAATTTGGACTGCGGTGGCAGAGTCCTCTGTAGCGAAGCGGAAGAGGACGGCGACACCGCTTTGGCTCCCCTCCGGTTCGCCACATCATTCGTAATGCGTCCACATCCGAATGACTTTGACCGCTTTGATGTCGGCCAGAACCTGGTATACAAGGCGAAGTTGAATATTGATTCTGCGGGAACAGGCGTCGGCCAGGTCTCCAACCAGCTTTTCATAGGGGGGTGGGTTCTGGTAGGGGTTGTGTTTTAGAATGACCAAGAGCTTTTCTGCTTGTGGCTTAAGGCCTGATCGCGACAGTTTCTTGGCATCTTGTTGGGCCTGCTTGGTATAGATGAGCTTCCAGCTCACCAATCCAGTTCCTTGGCACACTTGTCGACAGGCGTCTTCAAGCCTTTTCGAATGGAGGCGCGCATGCCGGGGATGCTGGTCAAGTAGAGGGTCTCCTGTACCGCTCGCCAGTCATCTTCCGAGACCAATACGGCGGAGTTCCTCTTGCCCGCGATCTGGATCGGGGCGTGAGACTCGGCGACATTGTCAAGCAGTGCATATAGCTGCTTCCGGGCCTCTGTTGCGGTAATGGTGGTCATGGCTTCCTCTATTCGTACGGGATAACGTACGCCTCATGATGGGAGATGTCAAATCATTCGTTCCGCCCCGCCGTCCAAACGACCATCCGCCCCGACCCCGCGTCATCCCGGCCGGAGTCGAGGGATCTCACGCTTCGCCCTCCAGCCACGAGATGCCTCGGCTCCGCTCGGCATGACCACGTCCTTCTCTTTGTCCCGTCCATCCGTCCACCCGTCCACCCGTCCATCCGTCCACCCGTCCACTCTTCTATCCTTTGAACACAATATATTTGCGGCACACGAAATTGATCAAGACCGCCGCAATGACTTTGCCCAGGTACGACACCTCTGTCGTGGCGCCGAAAAACCGGATCATCGCCCAGCCCAGAAACGTTCCGATGAATACAGAACTCGTCGATACGGCGTAGAAGAGGAAGAGTTCGATGTGCCGTTTGTGCCGGCCGGGCTCGAACACCCAGAGGACGTTGATGATATAGGCCACCATGTTGGCGAACACGAAGGCGATGGCGCTGTTGATGATGAAATTGCGTTCCCGCACCGTCTCCGCGATCTCGGGCACCTGCACGTTAAACAATTGCACCAACAACTCGGCGTCGGTCAGGGCCGGGAAGATCGTGAAGGCGAACAGAAAAAAGATGATCATATCCGTCGCCGTGGCCACCCCGCCCGCCAGCGCGTATTTGATGAACTGGATGGTCGGATGCGCTTCCCGCTGCGTGAACTGGGCAAGGACCTCCCGGATCATGCGCCCACCGTGCGACCATCCAACGTTTCCGGCACATCCTGCATCCACGCCCGGACCGATTCCGGCAAGGGGGTAACTTCCTCGATGCGACAGGTCGCTTCTCCGTGTTCGGTCGGCACCGGCACCCGATCGCCCGGCACGTGCCCTTCCAACGCCTGCGCCAATTTCGATTCACACGAAATGATGCCTAGCTGTTCGTCGCGATCCCATACACCAAGAATGTGGTACTGCTCCGTCCGCCCGTCGTCGTACACGATCCGCACCCCGGTCCCGATCCCGGCCTTGTCCGCGGGCAGATCCTCGAAATCCGTCGGCACCACTTTCGCCAACATCTGTTGCAACTCGCCCTGACGCCGCATCAACAAGCCCTGCGCGTCCTTGGCGGCTTGGTACTCGAAGTTCTCGCGCAAATCACCGTGCGCGCGCGCCGTGGCGATTTCCTTGCTGTTGTTTGGGATGTCGACCATCTTGATCCGCTCATACAACAATTGCCGTTCCCGGAACGAGCGCATGGACGTCATTGGTCCCCGCTCCTTGACGGGTTGATCGCTGTCTCCGGATCGCGCCGCCATCAGTCGTTCCAGATCCGGGTAGAGCTTGATGATATGCCCCAACACCGAGCGTTTCTCCATGGTCGGCCAGGCCGACGTGTCCTTCAGGCGTTGAAAATACCGTTCCCGCCCCTTGGGGCCGAGCTGATCGAAAAGCGCTTTGACCCATGTCTTCTGCGTGAAGCGGTCACGAAGTTGGTTCTGCGCCTTGAGTCGTAGTCCCGTGTAGTCCTTCTCCATTTCCAGCAGGACCACCTCGGCGAATTCCGCAGGCGCACACAGGTCCCATGCGGACAACTTATCCATATTGCGGCTCAGCCAGCTCAACAATTCCACCTGCGCGCGGCGCGCGTTGATCAGGGATTTGATCGCCTGCCGGCACGCTTCCTCTTCACCTTCGTGCATCAGCAGTTGAAGGACCTCTCCGAGCGAGGACACATCGAGACGCGGCAGCAAACGCAGCAACGTTTCCATCGTCCGCTCGCGATCCACCTCCATAAGAAACTTAATGAAGGACTTCATGTCCCGGGCGCTCAAGGCGCCCAATAAATCCAACAGCTTCTCCGCGTCGAGCACGTCACGGACATACGCGGTGACGCCGAGTTGCTCATCCAGTCCGCCCACGGCATGGGCCAGCATCATGGCTCGCGGCATCACCGTGCGCCCCATCAAGTCCGCCCCTTTCACGACAAAGGCGAGGCGATTTTCGATCACTGCCATCTGTGAGGCGTCCGCCCGCGTGTGCGCCTGCAAGGCACGCCAGTCGGCGATCTTTGCGAGGATGGACTCGATGTCCCGATCATGCTGCAACTGGCGGAACCACGCATCGTCGTACGCCTCGGCCGCTTCTTTGAGGAGGATCGGTTCGGTGCGTTTTGTCGGAACCACTGCGTGCGGGTCGCTCTTCAAGGCTTTACGCGCCGCATCCCAGAACTTCTTCCAGTCTTCCGCAGGCACCGGACTGGGGGACAACTTTTCCTGCAGGATCACGGCATTCAACGGACCGTAACTGCGCAGCGCCATACGAACCACTTTCGCCGGGTCTTCCTTGATCAAGGTCGCCAGCCCTTGGGGATCGGCGTGTTTGACGGCCAACAGATGATTCTCATCGAGCAGTTCCAGCGTTTCTGCGGCATAGCTCATGGATAGTTCATGCCCGCTCTTCTTATCGAAATCCACCGTCACCCGTTCGTAAAAGGGGTCCGTACTCTGCACGATTCCGAAACCCCACGTCTTGTCCACACACAGCGTTCCCGGCTTCAATGCGCGCAGTAGCGTCAGCCGATCCAGGCATTCCGTCACGGGAATTCGGCGTTCCAGCCCGCAATTCTTCACAAAAGCCCGGCTTTCAGGGGCCTTTCCGAGAATTTTCTGTACCGCATTGGCGCACGCCGTGCGAAATTCGGACGCGGGCACCCAATCGGCGCGCAGACGCAGAATCTTCAGGGCCTCGTCCGTTCGCCCCTTATCGGCCAAGGCCTCCTCCACGAAGGCCGCAAGCGACACCGCCTCTTCAACCCTTTTATTATGAGCGAGTTCCGACAATTTATCCGCAATCCCTCGCACATCGATCTCGGCCTGTTCAAGTTGTTCCAAGAACCATTCTTCCATCTGAGCTACTGTATTCATGGGTTATGGTATAAACAGAAATCCCTCATCTGACAACCGTGCAGATGAAAAGAGATGTCTTCCCGCCCTCGCCAAGCGCCCTTCCAGCCCGAAAACCCTCGATTCTTTTTTGTGCAGAAACTGCAAATAACGCTTTACTTAAATTCCCCAAACCGTATATTTAACCCTAATTGATACGGGACAAAGTCGGCGGAACACATTATCTCTATTTGCAGGACATCTTAATTATGCGCCTTCACAAACAACTGACGCTCGCAGTTGCCACCTTCGTCACCAGCTCTTTTATCCTCTCCGCGATGGGCGAATCCGTCTACTCCGTCAACGTCGTCGGATTTCAGAAACAGGACGTGGTCGAGAATCTGCAAATCCACTCGAACCCTTTCGAAGCCATGACCATCCGCGAGCTGGTTGGGAACAGTGGGGTGTATGGGACGGCACAAGATGTCGCCGACAACGTAATCATTTATGATACCGTTCAACAAGAATACCTGGTCTATTATCTTCGATCCCATTCAAGTATAGGTTATCCTGAATGGAGAAGGCTTACGGAGTGGGCAACCATCGTCTATATTCAGCCCGGACAATCATTCTTCTATCGGAGCCGCTTGGCAGAGGTGCGAACCAATATTGCCGCTGGAGACGTTGTTCTGAGTACAGCCATAACTAATGTGATCACTCCTGGCCTCCAATTGATTTCATATCCTTTCTCCACACGGACACGGATGTCCGACATGAATTTGAAAAATGGTGTTTATGGTACGGCACCGGACGTGGCCGATAACATCATAGTGTATGACCCGGACGCCCAGGATTATCTGGTGTATTATCTGCGATCCCACTCAAGCATAGGATATCCCGAATGGCGGAGATTGACAGAGTGGGCAACAAATGTTTACATCGAAGCCGGTAACGGGTTTTGGTTCCGGAGCAGATCCGAATCCACCTACGAATGGGTGGAGGAAACTCCTT
>SKXR01000076.1 GCA_007128275.1 Kiritimatiellia bacterium | reverse complement strand
TGAGAAAACATATCGGACGGGGGATTGTTTCAATTACTAGGGAACGCTCCGCAGCGGTGGCCCTGCGAAGCAGGGTCGGGGTGGGTTCTTCAGCGCGCCTCACCAAACCGGGACGGCCCGGAGGACCGTCCTACGAATTACATTCCACGCTCTTCCGTAGGGCGGTGCTCCGCGCCGCCCATCGACGCCGCTTTGGCTTGGGCAGGACCGGCCGTGCAGGATCGTTGTAAGCGGGTCGGTTAAGGGTATCCGATTAAGGGTGAGGGGTTAAATGCTCATGAGCCAGTCCTCCACGTCCTCACGGACGCGGCTACAGGTCTCCGCGCGTTCTTGTTCAATCGTTCCCTTTAAGCTCCTTCAGCACGGCGCGTGCGCGGTCGGGATAGTCCGTGGTCATGGCATGGACGCCGAGGGTGTAGAGGGACCGCATGATCCGCGGATCGTTGACGGTCCAGACGTGCATGTGCAGTCCAAGCGCACGGACTTGCCGCACGACGCGCCGGGTGGCCACCGGGATTTGGCGCCACGTTTGCGGAACAATCAGCGCTTCGTACGGAAGCGTCCTATGCCGCGCCAGACCGGCGTGCGCACGCAAGACCAGCCGGCGGGTTTCCACGGAACCCGCACTGGTGGCGTAGCCAGGAGCGCGTACGCGGAAATCGGACAAGATCTTGTCATGGAAGCTGCCGACCAGAATCCGGTGGCGCAGGTCCAATCCGTTGAGCCTTTCCGCCAGTGTGTTCGCGACGTACGGATCGTTCGGCTTGATTTCAAGGACCATGCGCGTGTCGGGAAACTCGTTCAAGACTTCCTGCAGGGTGGGGATGCGCACGCCTTTGCCGCGCCAGGGATAGGTGCCGCCCCGGTCCGCGGTGAAACGATACCCGGCATCAAGGGATTGCAGGGCTTGCAGGGTCACTTCGCGCACGGGATCCCGGCGGTTGGTGACCCGTGCGACGGTCGGATCGTGCGTGACGACCAGATGCCCGTCCGCCGTCAGGTGCGCATCCATTTCCAGCACGTGCGCGCCCAGCTCAAGCGCGTGCCGAAACGATTCCAGGGTGTTCTCGGGCCGATGACCCGCCGCGCCGCGATGCGCGACCACATACCGTTCCGGCAATCCAGTGAACCACGGGTGTTCCGAGCGCAGGTTCATGGATTCAGAACGCCAACCGCAACGCCGCTCCGAGGGTGATGGTGTCGCTCTCGATGTCGTCGGCGATTTCGTTGATGCCTTTCCATTCCGAGAAATGATAGTTGGCGTTCACGTCAAGCCGTAGACTGGGCAGAATCGGAAGATCGAGTCCGACCCGCAACAGATAGAACGGTCGATCCGCGAAACTGCTGTCGGCGTACAGGATACCGATACCCGCGCCTGCGTACAGCCAGCCCCCGACGATGCCCAGCGCCTGCGGGGCATAGACCGTATTCTTCGACCCGGCAAAGGTGCTGGGGAAGATTTCCAGGTCCGTTTGCAACTTGAGCAGCGGGAGGATTGAAGTTTGATAGGTGACCAGATATGACACGCCGTCCCGGTCGAACTCGCGATCGACGGAATCCACGGTCCGCCAGTAATGGATGCCGGCGCCGATACGTTGACCGGCGTCGCTGATCGAGGGCAACGCGACGATCAAGGCGAGCAGTAGCAGTCTTTTCATGTTTTCCTCCTATTCCGTGTTCGTAGTTCCGCATTCACGCGGAATCTCCCGCCGGCAAGCGCCCGAAAAGAGACCACACGGGTCGGCCCGTCCGCGATGTGCGCGTATTTGCATTGAACGCACGACTTTACTCTGCCATAGGATACCCAAATTCATGAATTTTTTCCAACAACCTTTGTCGCTCGGCGCCCTGACGTTGTCCAATCGCGTGCTGCTCGCCCCGTTGGCGGGCGTCAGCGATGTCCCGTTCCGTCGCATCTGCCAGGAACTGGGCGCGGGGCTGACGTACGTGGAAATGCTCTCGGCGGTGGCGATTCATCACAAGAACAAGCGCACGGTGGACATGTGCAAACGGCATCCGTCGGAGGACGTGCTCGGGGTCCAGGTGACGGGGCCGTCGCCGGAGTTGGTCGAACAGGCCGTCCGAATTTTGAACGAGGGCTCCTTCGATACGATCGATCTGAACATGGGCTGTTCCGTGCGCAAGGTGATAGCGGGGGGGGCGGGCAGCGGCATTTTGAGCGAGCCGGAACGCATCAGCGCCACCGTGCGCGCGGCGCGTCAAGCGACGGCGCTGCCGCTCTCCGTGAAAACGCGGCTCGGGGTTTCTCGTAACGCGATATCGATCGAGGATACGGCGCGGCGCCTTGCGCGCGAAGGGGCGGATATGATCACGGTGCACGGTCGCACGCGCGATGAGAAGTACGGCGCGCCCGCCGACCGGGAAGGGATTCGCCGCGGTTTGGCGGCGGCGCGCGAGGCGGCGATTCGTCCGTTGGTTACCGTGGGCAACGGGGATCTGTTCGACTGGGCGTCGGTGCGCGCCATGCGCGAGCAGACCGCGTGTGACGCCGTCATGATCAGCCGCGGCGCGTTGGGTAATCCGTGGATCTTTCGCGAGGTGTTGGAAGAGCGGACCGTCCATCCGACGCTGGAAGAGTGGGGCGACGTGGTGTTGCGTCATCTGGATTATCAGGAGCAACATTACGGGGACACGGAACTCGCCGCGATTATGGCCCGGAAACATTTGCTGTGGTACATCAAGGGGTATCCCTGTAACAAGGAGCTGGGGGCCCACGTCGGGTACGTCAAGCGGATCGAGGAGGGGCGGCTCCATATCAAGGAGTATCTGGCTCAATGGCCCGGCGACCTGGTGCGCTTCGAAGGGGCGCACAAGACGGAATCGCGTTTCGGGCCGAATTCCAAGTACGATCCGAAATACGAGATGCACCGGCAACATGACCGGGGGGTGGGGGAAGAGTAGGAACGTGTTCAGTTTTCAGTGTTCAGTAGTAGAGGTGAGATGCCAGGTGGAAGGAACGTAGCATGAGTGAAGCGTTACGCGTGGTGATTTGGAACGAGTGTCGGCATGAACAGCAGGATGAGGCGGTTCGGGCTGTTTATCCGGACGGGATTCACAAGGCTCTTGAGAGGGGCCTGAACGAATACCCGGGGTTTTCCATTCGTACGGCGACGTTGGACGAGCCGGAACACGGGCTGACGGAACCGGTTCTGGAAGAGACGGACGTGTTAATCTGGTGGGGGCACAAGGCGCATGGCGAGGTCGCCGACGCGGTCGCCGAGCGCGTGCGCAAGCATGTCCTTGAGGGGATGGGGCTGATTGTCCTGCATTCGAGCCATTGGGCGAAGGTGTTCCGGTTGTTGATGGGGACGACCTGTTCGCTGAAATGGCGTGAAGCCGGGGAACGGGAACGCATTTGGAATCTGGCGCCGTCGCACCCGATCACGGACGGCATCGACGACTATTTCGAGATTGAGCAGGAGGAGATGTACGGGGAACGGTTCGATATTCCCGAGCCGGACCGGCTCATTTTTCTCTCGTGGTTTCAGGGCGGCGAGGTGTTCCGTAGCGGGTGCGTCTGGGAACGGGGGCACGGCCGCATCTTCTATTTCCGGCCCGGCCATGAAACGTATCCGACCTACCGTCACAAGGACGTCTTGCGCGTGATCGCCAACGCGGCGCGCTGGGCCAAGCCGCAGGTGCGCCTGGAAAGTCAATGCCCGATGACCGAACCGCTGGAAGAATTGCCGCCGAGGCCATGCCGATGATTCAAAGGGCTTGGGACGACGAATAAGATTGCCATACGTTTCGACTTCGGTGTACCAAGGTTGTGACGGTGATAAAAGATGGTTGCGGGGATTTTCGTGAAACGATATATTTGTCTCGATGTAAGTGCGCTGGAACAATGCCGCTTCCCTGCATGCTGTGATTGTGCAGTCTTGTGGCTCGGTTCCTGCCTCGAATTGTAAACAGATTTACCACTTCTGGATCATGCTGAAGACCGATCGAATTCTGGCGCTGGACATCGGCGCGAGCAGTCTGAAGATGGCGGAGTTCATTCCGCTGAAATCGGGCGGCATCGAGCTGATCAAGCATTCGATCAGTTCCTTGGGGCTTGATCCCCACGCGGATTCCGATCGCCCGGCGTACATCATCAGCACCATTGAAGAGATGCTGGCGGAACATCAAATCAAGCCGGGTCCCGTGCTGATTTCCGTATCCGGTCAATCCGTTTTTTCCCGCTTTGTCAAACTTCCGCCTGTCGACCAGGACAAGGTCTACCAGATTGTCGCCTACGAAGCGCAACAGAACGTGCCGTTTCCGATCGAAGAAGTGGTTTGGGATTATCAGTTGATCGGCGGAACGGAAGGCGATCTGGACGTGATGCTGGCCGCCATCAAGGGCGACATCATCGCCGCGCTCACCGATTGCGTGGAGCAGGCCGGGTTGTTGCCCGATCTGGTGGATGTGGCGCCGATGGCGCTCTACAACGCGGTGCGCTACAACTACAGCGATATGGACGAGTGCGCGTTGATCATCGATATGGGCGCTCGCTCCACGGATTTGGTATTTATTGAGTCCAATCGCGTGTTCAGCCGCAGCATCCCGGTGGCGGGCAACGCGATTACCCAGCAAATCATGCGCGAGTTCGAGTTGGATTTCGCGGATGCGGAAGACATGAAGAAGGCGCACGCGTTCGTAGCCTGGGGGGGCGCCTACGAAGCGCCGCCGGGCGAAGTCGCCGACAAGGTTTCCAAGAGCGTGCGCAGTGTCATGACGCGTTTGCACGCGGAAATCAATCGGAGCATCAATTTCTATCGCGGCCAGCAGGACGGCGGCCAGCCGAAGCGCATTCTGCTTACGGGCGGTACGTCGGTGATCCCGTATACGGACGTCTTCTTTAAGGACAAGCTCAAGGCCGAAGTGGAATATCTAAACCCGTTCATGAACGTGGCGGTGGCCGATGATATTTCCGCGGAGGACATCGGGCGGGACGCTCACATGCTCGGCGAGGTTGTCGGGTTGGCGTTGCGCCGCGTGTTGACCTGTCCGATTGAAATCAATTTGATGCCGCCGCGGGTGGTGTCCGACAAGAAGTTCAGGAAGAAACACCCCATTCTGTTGGCGGCCGCGTACGGTCTGGTGGTCCTGCTCGTTGTGTGGTGTGTATATTTCCTGAGGCTTTCGCAGCTCGGCGAGGAACGGTTGCAGTTGGTGCAGACACGGGTGAGCGCCCTGCAAGCCGTGGAGGCGCAGCTCCGTGAGCCGGAACAGCTGATCCGTGACGCGGAAGAAAAAATCGATCAGGTGCACGCCCTGATCGCCGAAAAGACGCGTTGGGCTGAGATCATGGACGAAATCAACGGATTGCTTCCCGACGGGGTCTGGTTGACATCGGTCGTGCCTATCCGAGAACGTGTGGAAGCCGATCGCGATGAGCCCACCACGCGCCGCCGCCCAGGCACGGCGCCCGACGCCCGGACGACCGCCACCTTGGGCGATATCATCACCATTGAAATTTCAGGGCTCGGCTATACCGACAAGATCCCCAACGCTCAGCCGATCTACGGGTTCCGTGATGCCTTGCGCGAATCGGACTTCTTTACGGAAACGACGGAGATTGACCGGCTACCGCCGGTTCCGCCCAACACCTATGTTCGGGAATTTCGTATTCTCCTGCAACTGCAAGAACCGATTGCGTTATGACCTTTTTTAGAAAATACATGGGATTGCTTGTGGGCGGCGCCATCGCGCTGGTGCTCGTGATCGTCGTCTCGGTGCTGCTGTTCAAGTTCCGTTCCGAATATGGGCGGGTCCAGTCCGACCTGCAATCCTCCCTCATGACCTTGGAACGATTGCATCAGCGATCCCCCTTCCCGAACGTGGACAACGTGGAGCGGGTGCGCGAGAACCTCTACGAATTGGAAGAATACCTGGACATGCTGCTGGGCACCCTTTCCCGGCAACAGATCGAGTCGGAGGATATGGAGCGGGCTGCGTTTCCCTCCGAGATCGAGCGTACAGTCCGCCGTTTGCGCGCGTCCGCGTCGGAAAAGGAAATTCGACTGGCCGAAGGATTGGCCTTCGGGTTCGATCGTTATGCGGCCGGCAATTTGCCCTCGCAGGAACATGTGCCGCGGCTCGTCGTCCAGTTACGCTCGGTGGAAGCCCTGTGTTCGCTGCTGTTTGACGCGCGGATCAGCGAATTGGTCAGTGTGGAACGGGAAGTTTTTGATGTGGAACGCACCCAGGAAGACCTTCTGGACCCCGGCGCGGTGCGACGTCCCGGTCGCGCCCCCGCAGTGGTGGCCGCCCCCGCAACGCGCGTCGCGCCCCAAGGGGTGGAAGGCCTGTATACGAAAGAGCGGTACACCCTGACCTTTTTCGCCTCCGATCAAGCCGTTCGCGATGCGGTCAATAGCATGATCGAAAGCCCCATGCTGATGATCATCCGAAATCTCGAGATGCGGAACGAGATGGGGTTGGGCGGCGTATCCGCGTCAGCCCGTCTGGAGGCCCGCCTGCAACCGCGCGACACGCCCCGTCCCGTCGCGCCGGGACAAGCCCCGCGCGAGACCGTGCAGCCGACCTTGCGCGATGACCGTTTGGTGGCGGGTCGTGAACGCGTGCGCGTGACGATGCAGGTGGATGTGTATCGTTTCGAATACGATGAAGGGGTGGAAGAACCATGAGTGCAGCGCCCCGATCCAAGTCCGTGGTATGGTACAAGGAACACTACGACAAGATCGCCGTCGTGGTCGTGCTGGTGGCGCTACTCGGTTCCGCGCTCTTCCTTTTGTGGAAGATCGGCGAAGCGCAACGCGCGCTGACGGAAGTCGATTGGGCCCGGGTCGATGTGGAGCACAACCAGTATGAAGCCCGTGATGTCGCTGCGTTCGCGCCCATTGTCGAACGCATCGAGTCGCCCTTTCAGATCGCCATGCACGAGATGCGATTGCTCGTCAGCGAATTGCGTGTGATGAGCGTGAATCCCGAGGTGCGCACGCCCATACCCTATGACGCGGAAGTGTGTCCGTGGACGCAATACCCGCAACCGGAACCGGGCACGTTTGATACGACCGGTGACGGGATCCCGGATGAATGGTATGCCTCGTATAATCTGGATCCGTTCGACACCACCTTGGCTGGTCGCGACCTCGACGGCGATGGTTTTACCGTGCGCGAGGAATTTGAAGCCGGTACCAGTCCGGTGGATCCCGAGGATCATCCTTCCTATGCCTACAAGTTGCGCGTGCGCCGGGTGGCGACCCGGCCGTTCGATCTCCGCTTCCAGGGCGTGCAAGTTGTGGCGGAAGACGATGAACGCTACATGCTCAATGTGCGCGGGGAAGACCGCAGCTATTTCCCCAGCATGGGCGATACCGTCCGGGGCTATACGCTCGTCGAATTCGATCGCCGGACCCGCGAAGGCATGCACGGAAGGCAAATTGACGCCTCGGTACTGACGCTCGAGCGGGGGGACGGTCGGCAGATTGAACTCGTGATTGATCAGGACGTGACGATCGACGATCGCGTCGCCGAATTGATCTTTCTCGTGGACGGTTCCGCGCATCGCGTGAACATCGGAGACACGCTGGCACTCATGGGGAACACCTTTAAAGTCATTGACATTCGCCGTGATACCGTATTAATTCGCGATCAGGCCATGCAGGTGGATGTCACGGTAGGCCGGGAAACGCAGGCGGACAGGCAGGCCGAGGCGGCCGCGGCGGACGCCGCCGGGGTTGAAGCCCTATTTGAGGGCATGATGTCAGAGTAGAAGAGTCGGCGTTCGTGTGCGCCACGCGACATAAGATTTTTTGAAGTGAACAACCAGTGCTTTATAACGTGCAGAACATGGGCACAATCGGCAGAAGGAGATTCCGTATGAGAGTCGTCAACACCCTTTTAATCTTGGTTCTGGCTCATCTCTGGATGTGGCCGGGCAACAGCAGTGCCTTGGACGACTTTGATATGGACGCCCTCTTTGAAGGCATGGACGAATTCGAGGAGAGCACGGAGCCGGAGAACGATTGGGACGAGGCCCCGGTGGAGGAGGCCGAACCCGTCGAGGAAGAACCGGCGCCCGCCCCTGTGGAAGATCCGTTCACGGACGACCTGTTTGACTTCGAAAACGACTTTGCCGATGATTGGGCGGACGAGCCCGCCGATCCGGCGCCCGCCCCTGTGGACGAGCCGGTCATGGACGACCTGTCTGACTTCGAAGACGACTTTGCCGATGATTGGGCGGACGAGCCCGCCGACCCCGCACCCGCGCCCGAACCGGTTCAAGAACCGGCGGAAGAGCCGGATCCAATGGATGATCTCTTCTTTTTCGATGATGATCCCATGGAGGAGCCCATTGACGAACCCGTGATGGATGAGCCCGAAGAGGACATTTTCGTAGAGGAAGAGCCTGAGCCCGTCGTGGAAGAAGTGCCTGTTGAAGACGCGCAAGATGTTGCCGCTCGGGAGGAGATTCGCCGTCAGGCCGCCGAGATCAACGGCCTTCAGCACCTCGACGCCGGATTTCGGGCCTTGGACCAGGATGAATTTCAGCGCGCCCGCTCGGCGTTTGAGGTTGCCATTCGCGATATTCCGGACCGTCCCGCCACCCGCGAATTGCGGGAACGTGCCCGTTGGGGGCTGGCGGAGTCCCATTACCGCATCGCCCAGGATGTGTATCGACAGGACGGCGACATGCGTGTGGCGCGCCAGAATGCGGAACGCGCCTTGGAGCTGTCGCCCGGACATCGTGGCGTAGCGTTTCTGCAACGGCGCATTGCCCGTGAAGAAGCTCGCCGTTTAGCCGAGGAAGCGCGGCCTGTCCCTGTCGAAAGACGGCCCGAGATTCGGGAAAAACGAGAAAACATCGACGAAATGATGCGCGAAGGGCGCGCCTATTACGAGGCCGGCGAATTGGATCGCGCCGAGCTGCTGTTCGAAAGCGTGCTGGTGCGTGACGAATATCACGTGGATGCCATGCGGTATCTCCGCCGTATTTCCGAGGACAAAATGGCGGCGAGCAATCGGTTGCGCGAGACCACGACCGCGCAAATGATCCAGCAGGTGCGCGATGCCTGGAATCCGCCGCGCCGCGATGAGGTCCTGCTCCCTGCAGATCTGATCGGGCCCGGTCCGACGGACATGGTGACACCCGCACGCCGGTTGCAGGAAAAGATGGAAGCGATCATCATTCCGCGCATTGAATTCCGGCAGGCCAATATCCGTGACGTTATTTCCTTTTTGCGGGACGCCAGTGAGGCGGCCGATCCGGACCGCGAAGGCGTAAACATCATTCTCAACATGAGCATGCCCGAAGGGGCCCGCGCACCGGCTGCGCCGCGTGCACCGGCCCCGGCCCCGGGCGCCTTTGACGATCCGTGGGGCGACGACGATCCGTGGGGCGCGGTGGCGCCTTCCCCCGAACCGGCGGGTGTGCCCGGTGTGCCCACCATTACGCTGAACCTGCGCCGCATTTCCCTGATGGAAGCGATCCGGTACATCACCGAAGTCGCCGGCTTGCGGTATCGTATTGAAGACAATGTCGTGGTGATCACCCCGGCCGGCATCGCGGACGTCGGACGCGTCATTACGCGTTTGTATCCCGTACAGCCGTCCTTTCTCGATGTGGTGCAGGAACGAGAGGGTGACGCGCCCCCGGCCACCGGCTTCGGTGAATTCGGCGCCCGCCGTACGCCGACGCCCGGACGCGGTGCGGATGTCAAAAGCTTCTTTGAAGGCGCCGGGGTGCCGTTCCCCGCCGGAACGTCCATTACCTATAACCCGACGATCAGCCAGTTGATCGTGGCGAATACCCCCGAGAACCTCGACAAGTTCGAACGCATTCTTTCCCAATTGAATGTGGTGCCGAATCAGGTCGAGATCGAGGCGCGCTTTGTGGAGGTGGCCGAAGAGGACATGCAGGAGCTTGGCTTGCAGTGGTTGTTCACGGACAACTACGAGTTCATGCAGCGCACGAGCGGCGGCCCGTTTGGCGGTCGTGAACGCGTTCAAGTCGATGCCGGAAACGTCAGCCGGGGGATGCGATTCTTCGGGACCTCCGACGGCGGAACGATCCCGATGTCGACAGCCACCACCGTGGATCCCACCTTTGCCGGCAACATTCTTAGCATTTCCAGCGTACTGACCAATCCGGAAATGCGCGTGGTGCTGCATGCCCTGTCGCAAAGCGGCAATGTGGACCTTCTTTCCGCGCCGCGCGTCACGACGCGCAGTGGCGTGAACGCCTCCATCGAGGTGGTTACCGAGATTATCTACCCGACCGAGTTTCGGGTTACGGAGCCGACCATTACGGCCGCGTCCGGCGCCTCCGGCAGCGCGGTTATCTCGCCGCCCACCGTGACGCCTGACAATTTCGAAACGCGCCGAACCGGTGTGATCCTCAACGTGACCCCGACGGTGGGGCCGGACGGATATACCATCGATTTGGCGCTCGCGCCGGAAGTGGCGGAGTTGGTGGATTGGCTCCAATACGGTTCGCGGTTGCGCGTACCGAATCCGGAAGATCCCACCGGATTCCAAGAATTCGTGTACAACATTCCCCAGCCCGTATTTGCCAGCCGCAATGTCACCACCAGTATCGTCATCTGGGACGGACAAACCGTTGTGATGGGCGGATTGATGCGCGAACGGCTGATCACCATTCAAGACAAGATCCCGATCCTGGGCGATATTCCGCTGTTGGGCCGTTTGTTCCGCACCGAAGGATCGCGTAGCCGTAAAGAGAATCTCTTGATTTTCGTGACCGCGCGACTCGTCGATCCAGCCGGCAAACCGATTCATCGCGCCGATGCAATGACCATGCCCGGCATGGATTAAGCCGAACCGCGTGCGCGGTGGAGCGTGTCGGGTGTCGGGTGT
>SKXR01000147.1 GCA_007128275.1 Kiritimatiellia bacterium | reverse complement strand
GAAGTATCGCCTGGGGCCCGACCCGGAGCGGTCGGCCTTGCGTTTGCACAGCATGGCGTGTGTGGCGTTTCCCACCTGCGGGTTGGCCATGGCCGAGAGCGAACGTTATTTGCCGAGTCTGTTGACCAAGATTGACGTGCTGCTGGACGAATGCGGATTGCGCGAGCAACCGATCACCATCCGGATGACCGGCTGTCCGAATGGATGCGCCCGTCCGTACATTGCGGAGATCGCGTTTGTGGGCAAGGCGCCCGGCATCTACAACATGTACTTGGGCGGCGGCTTTCACGGGCAACGGCTTAACCGGCTGTACAAGCCGTCGCTGAAAGAAGACCAAATTCTTGCCGAACTTGAGCTCCTCCTTAAGGACTACGCCGCCGACCGCGAAAAAGACGAGCCGTTCGGCGATTTCGTCATTCGCAAAGGGTACGTGGACGAAGTGAAGGAAGGCCGCTTGTTCCACGAGGGCTTGGAAGTCCTTTAGAGCATTTTGAACAAAGCCGTAGCCGTAAGACGGTGGACAGATTAACCCACCGGGTGACGCATCCACGCTGTTACCAGCGCGGCTACAGAATTGCTTAAACCGCTCTACGCCGCAGTTTCGGTGCCCCCGCCGGCGGTTGCTCTTGGACGCCGGCCGATTGACAGCGTCGCGTATTTGCGGAAGTCTCTTGGTCATGCAGCAAGCAAACAGCATAACGACTCGAACCGGCGATCAAGGAACCACACACCTTTTTTCCGGCGAAACCGTTTCCAAGAATTCGCCGCAAACCAATGCGTACGGGGACCTGGATGAAGTGGTCAGTATTCTCGGCGTGGCCCGGTCGTTGACGGCGAACCCGGAGATGGCGGAGCGGCTGATCGCGTTGCAGCGCAAGTTGTTTGTGGTCGGCGCGGAATTGGCCACTTCGTTGGAGCATGTGCATCTGTTGAAGGAACGCGTGGATCGCGAGATGCTGGCCGTCTTGGACGGGGAACGCGACGCGTTGGAGGGCGCCTTGCCGCCGCCGAAGGGATTCATTCTGCCGGGCGGCACGCCCGCCGCCGCGCAAATCGATCTCGCCCGCGCGGTGGCGCGGCGCTGCGAACGAAAAGCCGTGGGATTGTTGGAGCAGGGACTGTTGGAGAACAAGACGTTGATTGTCTGGCTCAATCGCCTTTCGGATTATCTCTGGCTGATGGCGCGCGCGGAAGAAGGCGAGGCCACACTCATGAAAGATGATGGCTGACGTGAACACGCCGCTTGCTCCCTTGACTACGTTTCAACTTGGCGGCCCGTGTCGTCGTCTCATGGAATGCCGCGACCCGGATTCGTTGAAGAACACCTTGCGGACTTTGATTCGGGATCGCACGCCCTATGTGTTGATCGGCGGCGGTTCCAACTTGCTCATTGCCGACGAAGGAGTTGACGTGGTGGTGGTCCGCTACTTTGCCGACGAACCTCTTGTAGAGGTGGACGGGGCGGAGGTGGAGGTGTCGGGGGCGACGATTCTGGATCATCTGGTCCGCGCGGCGGTGGATCGCGGGTTGGACGGGGTCACCACCTGCTCGGGCATTCCCGGAACGGTCGGCGGGGCGATTGTGGGAAATGCGGGCGCGTTCGGAAAACAGATCGGCGATGTGCTCGAATCCGTCGAGGTAATGAATGCGGCGGGGGACGTTTACCGCGTGGCCGGCCCGGACCTGGCGTTCGCGTATCGGCGTTCGCGATTACAGCAAAGCGGCGAGGTGGTCGTGTCGGCGCGGCTGCGTTTGCATCCCGCGGATAGAGCCGGATTGCTTGAAGAACGCGAATCCTTATTGGCGCTACGCCGCGAGAAACATCCGGACTGGCGCCGCGAACCCTGTATCGGCAGCATTTTTCGGAATATTGAGCCGACCTCCGCAGCGGGGCGGCGGCAGGCGGCCGGCTGGTTTCTGGAAGAGGCCGGCGCCAAGGAACTGCGTGTCGGCGGCGCGTACGTTTATCCCAAACACGCCAACATCATCATCAAGGGCGAGGGCGGCACGGCGCGGGACGTGTTCGAGCTTTCCCGGTTGATGGCGCAGGCGGTGCGCGACCGGTTCGAGTTGGACCTGGTGCGGGAGGTGCGCTTCCTCGGCCGTTTTCCGCAAGCGCCGGACAAGCCGGCGGATCGGTTTTTCTAGGCTGTTCCAAGCCCCGCCTGTTCGATCGTTCTTTTGGGACTGCGGCGGCAGAGCGAAGCGTCCACGCCGCTTTGGCTTGGACATGACCTGCTGGGCTGGATTCTATCCAAAGCGGCGTCCGATGCCTGCCCTACGAAGACTCTTGGCGAAGGAGGACCACCGCATTCCATATTCCCTTTGAAGCGGTGTGCTCGTAGTTTCAGACGAGTTGCATGAACTGCTTGAGTGCGGCCCATAATGGAGTATCATCCGAGACATGAATATTGACCGGATACTCACGGCGATGAATCAACACGACGTTCGTTATTTGTTGATCGGAGGCGTGAATTTCTTGTTGCGCCATCAGCCGGTCCTGACCTTCGATGTTGATTTTTGGGTGGAAGACAGCGAAGAGAATCGTTCTCGATGTGAGAAGGCGCTGAGCGAATTGGAAGCGGAATGGGGCCGAACGAACGAGGAGTGGGGACCGGTTTCCGAACGCGCATCCGGATGGCTTGCCGGGCAGCCGGTCTTTTGCATGAATTCGCCTCATGGCGCGGTGGACGTGTTCTTTTCCGTGTCGGGTTTGGACTCGTGGGACGATGCGTATCGCAGATGCGTGGATGGACAGACCGCTGAAGGGACGCCCTACCGGGCGATATCCGACGAGGATATGCTTACGTGTCAATTGGCCCTGCCCGAAGCCGATCAAAAAACGGAACGGGTGAATTATTTAAGGTCCAGGCAATAGCGGGCGTGGAACTATGGAAAGCATTTCGGGAATCAAGAGACGTGAGGAAGAAAAGCGCGATCGCTGTTGGGATCCGCTCCAGCGGTGGCGTGTGGTTCAAGACACCATTACCTGGGCGGAGCGCCAGTTGACGGAGCCCCGCAACGATCCCGCCCATCAACTCGCGGCGCAGCGCAAGAAACTCGCGCGGCTCGGCGGATGATTCTCCTCGCGTAGACATGGAAAACACGGTCAAAGTCATCGACGTCGTCTGGCATACGGACGCCATTTACGAGCTCTTGCTTGAGCGTAACGGACAGGCATTTGTCCCGGGCGATTGCGTCGCGTTGTATGCGGCGGACGGGCAGGCGTCGCGACCCTACAGTTTCGCTTCGGGCGCCGACGATCCGGATCTGCGATTCCTTATCCGGCGTATGGACGGCGGCGAGGTCAGCCCGCATTTGGCTTCTTTGAAGACGGGGGCGGACGTGAAGGTGAGCCCGCCGTTTGGCTGGTTTCGGCCCGGACAAGCCGGGGACAATGCACCGGCCGTCTTCATCGCCACGGGCACGGGTATTGCGCCGTTCCTCTCCTATCTTCGGACGTTCTCCAGTCGCCCCCCGCTGATGTGTCTGTATGGCGTGCGCGAACGGAAGGATGCGGTGGCGGCGGCATTTCTGCGTGAGCATTGTGATACGCGTCTGGCGGTGTCGCGCGAGACGGCGCCGGACGCGTATCATGGACGCATCACCGATTTGCTACCCGAACTTCGGCTTGCGCCGGAGATTCACTATTACCTCTGC
The DNA here is from genome assembly GCA_007128275.1 of Kiritimatiellia bacterium. Classification (GTDB taxonomy): domain Bacteria; phylum Verrucomicrobiota; class Kiritimatiellia; order SLAD01; family SLAD01; genus SKZA01. Next base: position 7,225 of record SKXR01000147.1, on the reverse strand, counting down.
GGGCTGGACGCGATGATCGATCAAGTCACCGACTGGTTGGAAGAGCAGGGCATCGACATCACGCACATCCACCGGGAATGTTTTTTTAACGCCGAAGTGTAGGCCTTTCTGCAGCAATCGCAGTTGACTTTATCAGAGGCGGATATATCTTGGGTCTTGAAAGCAGACTAAAAAGGTCGTATATACCGTGCTGAAGTTAAGCAAGAAGGTCGAATATGGGTTGATGGCGCTCCTGCACATGGATTCGCTTGAACCGGGTTCCTTGGTGACGGCGAAGGAAGTGTCGGATCAGTTCGCCATTCCGTCGGAGTTGTTGGGCAAGGTGCTACAAGCATTGGCGCGTGCGAGTTTGGTGGAGTCGGTGCATGGCGCCCGCGGCGGTTATCGGTTGAAACAATCGTTGGATACGCTGACATTGGGTGAGGTGGTTGATGCCCTCGAAGGCCCTTTTCATCTGGTGCGGTGTCATGAGAACCCGGCCACCTGCGATCAATTTGAATCGTGCAATATTCGCGAGCCGGTGTTGCAGATTCAAGACCGGTTGATGGGCTATTTGAGCGCGTTTCGGCTGGCGGAGTTTCGCAGTAAACGTCCTGCGGTGGCGGGCAAAAGATAGGGATATGACCATGAGTGAAAGTACGGCAAAGGAAACGGAAGTACGCAACGCGTTGATGAACGTGGTGGACCCGGAATTGCACATGAACATTGTCGATCTCGGGTTGGTATACAAAGTTGAGGTGGACAAGAGTTCCGCGCATATTGAGATGACGCTGACCTCTCCCGGGTGTCCTTACGGTCCGTATCTCCTGCACCAAGTCAACGAAGCGGCCGCCAAGGTTGAAGGCATTGAGGAGGCGCAGGTGGACGTGGTCTGGGATCCCCCGTGGGGACCGGACAAGATGACGGAGGAAGCCCGCTTGGAATTGGGATTTGATATTTGATTGTACTGAAAAACGAAGAGAGGAAAACGATGAGCGAAACGAAGACGTATCTTGAAATACGCAACCTGCACGCGTCAACGGAAGACACCCCGATTCTGAAGGGGGTCGATTTGACCATCGCCCAAGGGGAAACCCATGCGTTGATGGGGCCGAACGGCTCCGGAAAAAGCACGCTGGCCAATGTGATCATGGGCCATCCCGCCTATGAAGTGACGGACGGCGAGATCCTGTTTCGCGGCCAGAACCTGCTGGAACTCGAACCGGAAGAGCGGGCCCGGCTGGGCGTGTTCCTGGCGTTCCAATATCCCGTGGCCATTCCCGGGGTGAGTGTCGCCAAGTTCCTGAAGAGTGCGCACGACGCCACGCACGGGGACAACAAATTGAAGCCGGCCGAGTTTCTGAAGGAACTGCGCGAGAACATCAAGTACTTGGAAGTCGATGATTCGTTCATCAACCGCTATCTCAACGATGGGTTCTCCGGCGGCGAGAAGAAGCGCATGGAGATTCTTCAAATGCTGACCCTCAAACCGCGCTTCGCCGTGATGGACGAGACGGATTCGGGCCTGGACATCGACGCGTTGCAGGTCGTGGCCAAGGGGGTCAATAAACTGGCCGGCGCCGATTTCGGCCTGCTTGTGATCACCCATTACGAGCGGATCCTTCGCTACATTCATCCGGATCACCTGCACGTGTTGATCGACGGGAAGATCGTGCATTCCGGCGGGTCGGATCTGGTGAAGAAACTGGAAGAAAAGGGATACGACTGGGTCCGGCAAGAGTTCGGCGAAGAAGTGTTGGTAGGATAATACAGGATGGAGCGTACGACATGAGCACAGAATCAACCGCCATACTCGACGATTACAAATACGGATTCTATACGGACATCGAATCCGACGCCGTCCCGAAAGGGTTGAACGAAGACGTCATTGCGATCATATCCGCGAAAAAAGGCGAACCGGAATGGATGCTGGAATGGCGTCTGAAAGCCTATCGCTGGTGGCTGAAGAAGACCCCGCCCAAGTGGGCGCATCTGCATTACCCGCCGATCGATTACCAGGACATCTGCTATTACTCGGCGCCGAAAAAGAAGAGCGACAACCCCGACGAAATCGACGCGGACTTGGAAGCCACGTTCGAGAAACTCGGTGTGCCGCTGCACGAACGCAATCGGTTGGCCGGCGTGGCCGTGGACGCCGTATTTGACAGCGTGTCCGTCGCCACCACCCATCGCGAAATGCTCGCTGAAAAGGGCGTAATCTTCTGTTCGATTTCCGAGGCGATCCGGGATTATCCCGAGCTGGTCAAAAAATATCTGGGCACCGTGGTGCCGTACACGGACAACTATTACGCTTCGCTGAACTCGGCGGTCTTCACCGACGGGTCGTTCTGTTACATCCCGAAAGGCGTTCGTTGTCCCGTGGAACTGTCGACCTATTTCCGGATCAATGCGCTGGATACGGGCCAGTTTGAGCGCACCTTGATCGTGGCGGAAGAAAGTTCCTATGTCTCCTATCTGGAAGGCTGTACGGCGCCCGCGCGCGATCGCAACCAGTTGCACGCGGCGGTGGTCGAATTGATCGCGCTCGATAACGCGCAAATCAAGTATGCCACCGTGCAGAATTGGTATGCCGGCGACAAGGACGGCAAGGGCGGCATCTACAATTTCGTCACCAAACGCGGACATTGTCGAGGCAAGAAATCCAAGATTTCGTGGACGCAGGTCGAGGCCGGCGCCGCGATTACCTGGAAATATCCCAGCGTGATCCTCGAAGGCGACGGGTCCACCGGGGAATTCTATTCGGTGGCCGTGACCACGAACAAGATGCAGGCGGATACCGGGACCAAGATGATCCATATCGGCAACAATACGAAGAGCACGATTGTGTCCAAGGGCATTTCCGCGGGCCAGTCGGTGAACAGTTATCGCGGGTTGGTGCAGGTGTTGCCCGACGCGTTCAACTGCCGGAACTATTCCAATTGCGATTCGATGTTGATCGGGCCGAACTGCAGCGCGAACACGTTCCCGTACATCGAGTCGGAGAACAGTACGGCGGTGATCGAACACGAAGCCACCACGTCGCGGGTCAGCGAGGATCAGATCTTTTATCTGAAAAGCCGCGGTTTGAGCGAAGAAGACGCCATCTCCATGGTGGTCAACGGGTTTGCGCGCGAAGTGTTCAAGCAATTGCCGCTCGAGTTTTCGGTGGAAGCGATACGGCTGCTTGAAATGAAACTTGAGGGAAGCATTGGCTGAGAAGGGGAGAGTATGACGATGACTGAAGTAGCTATGGAAAAGCCGGTGGACACGTTGCCCGGTTTCGATGAAGCGCATTTTGCGGCCGTGCTGGCTCAGGGCGAATCCGCCGTGTTGACGGCCAAACGGGAGGAGGCCTTCAAGGACTATGTGAACATTGCCTCGCCGACGAGGACCGACGAAGAATGGCGCCGCACGGATCCGTCGCTGTTCCCGATCGCGGACATGAAACGCCTGCCGAACCTGCCGCAGGTGGAGAGCCTTCCCGAGAGTCCGTGGGACGCCGAATTCGATGTGGTGATTGCGGTCCAGGCCGATGGATTTGCCATCATGCACCGTAACGGCACCGCCGCGGAACTGGGCATTTCCGTGCTTTCACTGGCCGAGGCGGCCGAGCAGAAGCCGGAGTTGGTGAATGAATATTTGCAGGGCCGCGCGCTCCCCGCGAATTCGGGTAAATACGAGGCCTTTAACGACGCATTCTGGAACTTCGGCTTGTTCATTCACATTCCAGAGAAGGTCGAATGGGAGAAGGGCATGTTGATTCGTTATCAAATGGATGTGAACGACAGCATGCTGATTCCGCGGATGGTCGTCGTGGCTGGTCCTCAGAGCCGGGCCGTGATCGCGGAGCATCTGGAATCGCCTGATACGGTGCGCTTCATGGCCGTGCCGCAACGCGAACTGTATGTGGCCGAGGGCGCGAACTTCAAGTTGGTCAGCCTCCAGGAATGGGGACTCAACTCCTATCAAATCACGAACGATTGGGGTTTGGTGGAGCGGGACGCCAACCTGAACTGGTTTACGCTCAATTTCGGCACGGCGCGCAGCAAGATGAAATTCGGGAGCGACGTGGCGGGACCGGGTTCGGCCGCCGACATGGACGGACTCTTTTTCGCTTCCGGCGAACAGCACATGGATCAGCGCACCCTGCAGATCCATTCATCGCCCGACACCTACAGCCGCCTGTTGTACAAGGGCGCGGTCAAAGACACGGGCCGTTCGGTCTATCAGGGACTGATTATCGCCCGTCCCGGCGCCATCCGCGTGGATGCCTACCAGACCAACAACAATCTGGTGCTCAATGAAGGGGCGCGAGCCGACTCGATTCCCGGATTGTTGATCGATGCAGACGACCTGAAATGCAGTCACGGATCGACCCTGGGAAACCTTGATCCCGAACAACTCTTCTACTTGCGTTCGCGCGGTATGAGCGAGCATGATGCACGGCAAGCCCTGATCATGGGCTTTTTTGAAGAGGTCGTGGACCGGATTCCGCAGAAATTCATCCAGGACATCGTGCACAAGAATATCGAAGAGAAGATGGAGAAATAGGGCATGGGCTTTTTGGGCGGCGGCGAATGGCGGGAAGCGGCCGAAGAATCGGAATTTGTGGAGACGGACAGGAAGCTGGTCGATTTCGGCGGCGAAAAACAGATCGGGTTGTTCAAGCTGGACGACGGGTATTACGCGGTCGGCGCGTGGTGCAGTCACCAGAAGACCTCCCTCGTGCACGGCGACATCGACGATCACGAGATCATGTGCCCGCTGCACGGCGCGCGATTCGATTTGCGGTCGGGCAAGCAGCTAAGTTTGCCCGCCGTGCGGCCGATCCCGAGTTATTCGGTGAAAGTCGAAGACGGCAAGGTGTTTATCAAGGCGTGAGACCTTGAACTCCGCGGCTCGCGCGGCTACTATGGATTGACGATCATGGAGAAACATCATGACAGCTAAGCTTGATGAATTTGAAGCGCAAGCACTTACGCTCCCCCCCAAAGTGCGGGCGGCGCTGGCCGAGAAGTTGATTGCAAGTCTTGACGAACTCGACGAGACGGAGAATGAGCGCCTCTGGTTGGACGAAGCAGATCGGCGCTATCAGAAGTACAAAGGGGGTCGCGTCGAGGCGCGCTCCGCGCAAGAGGTTCTTCGGGATGCCCGTGCAGCCATCTGATGAACACCGTTCGCTTTCTTAAGCCTGCTGAAGAGGAGATGCTTCAGGCGGCGACGTATTACGAACTTCAGGCGCCCGGGCTCGGAACGGATTTCTTGGCTAAAATAGATTCGGCGGTACGGGATCTGGGCGAGCGTCCCGAGAGGTGGCCGGTTGTTCGACACCATATTCGTCGGCGCCTTGTGCATCGGTTCCCCTACGCGTTGTTGTATCGTGTGGATGCCGAGGAAGTGGTCATTTTGGCCACCATGCATCTGCATCGACACCCGGATTATTGGCAGGACAGGAAATAGCATGAACACATCACCGGCGAGAACAGCACTTCGTGAGTCGCTCGACGTGGAACGTCTGCGCCGTGATTTCCCGATTCTGCATCAGACCGTGTATGACGGCAAGCCGCTGGCCTATCTCGACAACGCCGCGACCTCGCAGAAGCCGAAGGCGGTCATTGAGGCGTTGACCGAGTACTACACGCGGTACAACGCCAACGTGCATCGCGCCCTGCATTACCTCGGCGAACAGGCGACGGCGCGTTATGAAGAGGCGCGCGGGAAGGTCGCCGCATTTATCGGCGCGCCCGGCGTAGCCAACATCGTGTTCACGCGCGGCACCACGGAGAGCATCAACCTCGTTGCCTACGCGTGGGGCCGAACCCACGTGGGCCAAGGCGATGTGATCCTTGCCACCGGCATGGAACATCACAGCAATCTGGTGCCCTGGCAAATCCTGGCAAAAGAAAAAGGGGCGGAACTGAAATTGGTCCCCGTGCTGGAAGACGGGACCTTGGATCAGGCCGCGTTTGCGTCCTTGTTGTCCTCGCGGGTCAAGCTCGTCGCGGTCACCCAGATGTCGAACGTCCTCGGCACGGTCAATCCCGTCCAAGCCATGGCCGAAGCCGCGCATGGTGTCGGGGCGAAAATTCTTGTGGACGCCGCGCAAAGCGTGCCGCATATGCCGGTGAATGTTCAGGAGTTGAACGCGGACTTTCTCGCGTTTTCCAGTCATAAGATGTGCGGACCGACCGGCGTCGGTGTGTTGTATGCCCGGGAGGAAATCTTCAACGCCATGCCGCCGTTCATGGGCGGCGGGGAAATGATCAGCAAGGTGCATGACGACCATGCCACGTGGGCTGACCTGCCCTACAAATTCGAAGCCGGCACACCGAACATCGCCGACGTGATCGCGTTCGGCGCGGCGGTGGACTATCTGTCCGCCATCGGCATGGACCCGATCCACGCCTATGAACAGGCGTTGACCGCCTACACGGTCGAGCGCCTGGAGGAAATCCCGCACGTCCGTATATTCGGGCGCGCGCCGGAACGCGGAGGAGCGGTCTCGTTTGAAGTGGAAGGCATTCACCCGCACGACCTCTCGCAATATGTGGATCAACAGGGCGTCGCCATCCGGGCGGGGCATCTTTGCGCCCAACCCTTGATGCGCCGTCTCGGGGTGCCCGCCGTCAGCCGGGCGAGCGTGTATTTCTACAACGTCGAACGCGAGATCGAACAGCTCGCGGAGGCCATACGGAAAGCGCAACACTTCTTCGGCCATGGATGATTTGGAACAGCTTTATCAGGACATCCTCCTCGATCACTACAAGAATCCCCGGAACCACGAGGCGTTACGGGACGACGAGGTGTTGGCCGACGAAGAGAATCCGATGTGCGGCGATCAGGTCCGACTGACCGCCCGGATGGTGGACGGTCGTGTCGCCGACGTGCGTTACGACGGGAAAGGGTGCGCCATCAGTCAAGCGTCCGCGTCGATGATGACGGAGGTGTTGAACGGGAAGACCGCGGAGGAGGCGCGCGCCCTGATCGATCAATTTGTGCAAGCCATGCGCGGCGAGCGCGAATTCGATGCCGGCCTCCCCGAAGACCTTCTGGCGTTAAGCGGCGTCCGCAAATATCCGCTTCGCGTCAAATGCGCCACCATGAGCTGGCACGGCATGGAAAAAGTGTTGCACCAACTGACCGACTGATCCCGCACGATCGTTTCGTCTTCCGCCGGGCATTGTGTGGCCCGTTATGGGGCTCGTTTGCAGGTGTAGACCGTGTTGGAGGATGTGCCGCCTTTGAT
>SKXR01000291.1 GCA_007128275.1 Kiritimatiellia bacterium | reverse complement strand
GTGGCGCGCACGGCGGTCAACACGTGCCCCAATCCGCTGTCCAGTCGCAACGTCTGCACGGTGTCGCGCACCGCATCCACGGCCTGTTGGATCGCGGCCCAAACTTCTTTTTCCTCGTCGCCTTCAAGCGGGTCACCCGCCACGGCCGGAATGACGCCGTGCGCGTTCTTGCGGATCATCTTGACCACGCGACTCATCAGGTTTCCGAGATCGTTGGCCAGGTCCGAATTGAAGCGGCGAATGAACGCCTCTTCCGTGAAACTTGCGTCCTGGCCCAGAGTCATCTCGGCGATCAAAAAGTAGCGAAACGCGTCGACGCCGTATTGATCGATCATCTCCATCGGGTTCACGACGTTGCCCAGCGATTTGCTCATCTTACTGGCGCCGCTCAACCACCAGCCGTGCGCGAATATGGTTTGGGGCTGTTCCACGCCCATGGCCTTCAACATCGTCGGCCAGTAGACCGTGTGCGTGGTAAGGATGTCCTTGCCGATCAGGTGTACGGATGCCGGCCACCATTGCTTGAACTTTTTCTCGTCGCGCAGATAACCGATGGCGCTGATATAATTCACCAGCGCATCGAACCAGACATACGTGACAAACTCCTTGTCAAACGGCAGATCGATACCCCAAGCCAAGCGTTTCTTGGGCCGCGAGATACAAAGATCGGTCAACGGCTTGCGCAGAAAGCCGAGCGTTTCATTCCGGCGATAATCCGGTTGGATGAAGGTCGGATGCTTGTCGATATAGTCGATCAACCATTCCTGGTACTTGCTCATCCGGAAAAAGTAATTGGTTTCCTTGATCCGGGTGATGTTGGGGTTCTCTTCGCCGCCCGCTTCCTGGGCTTCGCGTTCGGTGACAAACGTTTCACTGGAAACATCGTACCAGCCGTCGTATTCCGCCTTGTAGATTTCGTCGCGATCGTACAGGTCCTGCAAAATCTCCTGAACCACCTGCTTATGCCGTTCTTCGGTGGTGCGGATGAAGTCGTCGTGGGTGACATCCAGCTTCTTCCAGAGCTCCTCGAAACGGACCACGGTGCGGTCCGCCTGTTCCTGGGGCGTAATGCCCGCTTTATCGGCCGCCTGCTGTACTTTCTGCCCGTGCTCGTCCGTCCCCGTCAGGAAAAAGGTCGGTTCATCCAGCAGGCGATGGTATCGCGCCAGCACATCGGCCAGAATCGTCGTGTACGAATGGCCGATATGGGGCCGGTCGTTCACGTAATAGATCGGGGTCGTGATATAGAATTTCTTTTTCGCCATGGATTATCCCTGTCGCGTCTGAACCATAATATTCCAGCATGTGAATTGCAAAGTAAATGGAGGGCGGAGCTATGCGACGCCGGGATTCGGTCTCGCATAGCTCGACCCTCCATAGGCATAATCAACCTGAATGGAGAGCAGGACCGCGTCCAGCCCGTTAAATGGAGTGGCACATCACAACATCGACAGCGCGTCCACATCCAGGGCGAAGCGAACGTTGCGCGGCCACTTGAAGTCGTTCAGTACGGTGCGGATCGGGTCGGCGGCCATGCGCGTGGTTCGCGCGCGGAACATGATCTGGTAGCGGTACTCTCCTTTCGCTCGTGCAAGCGGGGCGGGATTGGGTCCGGCGAGGATCACGCGCTTGTCCAAGAACGGCTTCACGCGCTCCACGAATCGCTCGCCGGCCCGCAGTACTTCCTGCTCGTTCGCGCCCCGCAGGGTCATGCAGGCGAGGTGCGCAAAGGGCGGATAGAACAGTTCACGCCGATACTCGATTTCCTGATCGAAAAATCCGTCGTAATCCAGCCGGCGCGCGGCTTGGATGGCGGGGTGAAACGGGGTGAACGTCTGCACAATGACCTGTCCCGCCACGTCGCCCCGCCCCGCGCGGCCCGCCACCTGGGTCAAAAGCTGGAAGGTCCGCTCGCCCGCGCGAAAATCAGGCATGTGCAGGGCGATGTCTGCGTTGATTACGCCAACCAACGTGACGTTCGGGAAGTCCAATCCCTTGGCGATCATCTGGGTTCCCAGCAGGATGTCGATCTCGCCGGCCCGAAACGCGCCGAGAATCCGGCTATAGGATTCCTTTTTTGTCATGGTGTCGGCGTCCATCCGTTCCACACGCGCCTTGGAGAATATTTTCTTAATGGTTTCCTCGACCCGCTGCGTGCCGAGCCCGGCATAGCGGAACGCCGGATCACGACACTCGGGGGCGGGACACCGGTCCGGCACCTGACGGGACGCGCCGCAAATATGACAGCGCAATTCGTGCGCCGACTTGTGATACGTCATGGCTACGCTGCATTCCGTACATTCCGCCACGTACCCGCATTTCGGGCAGACCAAGGATGTGGCGAATCCGCGCCGATTCAGAAACAGGATCGTTTGTTCCTTGTGATCCAAACGACGCTGAATCGCTTCCATCAGATCACGGGAGAGCACATTCAGGCGCCCTTCCTTCTCCATCTCCACGCGCATGTCCACCACACGGATAGCGGGCATGCGGCGATGATCCACGCGGGCCGGGAGCCGCGCCATCCCGTACTTTTCCTTCGCCGCGTTATGAATCGACTCCAACGCCGGCGTGGCCGTGCCCAGCACCACGGCGCACTTTTCCATCTTTCCACGCACGACGGCCACATCCCGGGCATGGTATCGCGGGGCTTCTTCCTGCTTGTAACTGTTCTCGTGTTCCTCATCGACCACGATCAGTCCGAGATTCTCGATGGGAGCAAACAGCGCGGACCGCGCACCGATCGCGATGCGCGCGCGGCCTTGCCGTACGCGATGCCATTCGTCGTGCCGTTCGCCACCCGACAAATGACTATGCAATACGGCGACCACATCGCCGAACCGCGCCCGGAACCGTTCAACGGTCTGCGGAGTCAACGAAATTTCCGGCACCAACACGAT